>DBDU01000003.1 GCA_002293725.1 Patescibacteria group bacterium UBA924 | reverse complement strand
CTCGGAGATGTGTATAAGAGACAGCATCTATACATCTGGAAAAAATGACTGAAACAGACTGTGGAAAACAAACAAACGTTAAAACTGTTACATTTACACACAATATCTCACAAATGTGCCTAAATTTTCCAAATAATTCACAATAGAGATGTTAGGCGCATTTTGTTTTATCAGCTTTTTTAGGCCGATATTAAGCTCATCTATATCTGGAAATTTGATCGCTTAAACCAGAACATTTTTTTTAACGCAATTCATGAAAAGAAAATAAAATGATCAAAATAGAGATCTCTTTCTTCACAATCCGAAAATGAAGCAACAAAAAAGAAGGTGTTACATTTACCTCGCTCAAAAAGATAGTATAGGGATACTCTTAATCGCAACGATGAAATTTTTAATAGCTGCAAGTTAATGGACCAAAAAAGAAAAAAGTCACCCTCTAACATAACGTGTTCGCAAAAGCCAAAACCATTACGCTACGTCATTCTTGTACTCGTGCATTAGCTGACAGGACTTTTGCGACTTATGAACAATAGAAGAAATCATCCTATTTTGAAAATAAAATAGCTTGTCAATGCATGTGCAGGCGCTCGCGCTCATGTCACTTATGTATGTTGTCAAAATGACTCCAAAAGAGAAAAGTTCTCTCAAAAGGTATGGTAACAAAGGAAAGAAAAAGGATACTTAGCTCAGTTTTGTATGGAGTGCCTGTTTTAGCTCTTCCAATCCCGTACGGGTTTCTGAGCTAAAAGGTAAGATCTGTTGTTTATGCTTAGCAAAAACGGACTGAATCTCAGTAATAAGCTCGGCACTATATAACTCAGACTTAGACAAAGAAACAACAGTTGGCCTATCTAAAAGTGTCTCGTCAAAGCTTTTCAGCTCAGTCTTCAAGACCGAAAGCTGCTGCCATAAGGACTCAGCTTTATCTTTGAGCAAAACAGACTCGTCATAGATAAATGCTTCATCAAGTGAGAGGACAAAAAGAAGAACTTTGCTCGCTTGTACATGGCGTAGGAACTCATATCCGAGTCCTTTGCCTTGACTAGCTCCTTCAATAATACCTGGAATATCAGCTAAGACGATATCGCGGCCGCCAGCTTCTTCACTAAACATCACGCCCAGATTTGGTTCTAAGGTGGTAAAAGGATAGTTTGCAATTTTAGGATTTGCTCGAGTAATTGTAGCGAGTAGGGTGCTTTTTCCGGCATTAGGATAGCCAACTAAACCAACATCAGCAATTAAACGTAGCTCCAAGATAACGTCTTTACGCTCACCAGGGATACCATACTCAGCAGTTATTGGCGTGGTGTTACGAGAACCTTTGAAGACAGTGTTTCCTCTTCCACCTTGGCCACCTTCAACGATCTTCACTTCTTGGCCATCCTCAAGTAACTCGATTAACATCAACTTGGGAATATCTTGAAGACGACGATTCTTTAGTGACTCAGAACGCAGAACTTGCGGCGTTTCTGAGCCGCCACTAGCTGCACTTGGCTCTTGAGCTTGATTACCAGCAGTGTGATAAAAGGCTTCCTTATCAAGATCGATACTTTCCAGCTCATCTGGTTGTGCTGGCTCAGGAAGACCACCGTGCACCGACAGCGTTAAGATTTGATGTTTTAAAACTGGCTCTGTCTGACCTTCGTGAGGATGAAATGTTCTGCGAATTTTACTGACTCGGTTTTCGGCAAGCAACCAGACTCGCGTTCCAACAGGAACTTCCAAGTAAAGATCTTCTCCGTCTCGGCCAATCTGGTTCTTAGCACCACCCGCTTCACCAGCCTTAGCGGCGTACTCCTTGACTCCTGCAAAGTGTTGCAGTGAGTTCAATCCTTTGGTAGCCCGTAAGTAGATACTACCCCCACGACCACCGTTCCCCCCATCCGGACCACCTTTGGGGATGTACTTCTCTCGGCGAAATGACACTCGGCCATTTCCACCATTTCCTGCCAGTAATCGAAGTTGAACAAGATCAAACATGTCTGTTCATTTTACCATTAGCTAAGCCTTTTATTCTCTGGAAAAGCCTGGTATAATTCATCCTCTTGGCTTGCCCTTGCTTTTTAGCTTGATACGCGCCTCCAAATTACCAGAGAAAAAACATGACTGATCAACGCACAACAACCCAAAGTGATATTCGTAATGTGGCAATCATTGCCCACGTCGACCACGGCAAAACAACGATGGTGGACTGGATGCTGAAACAAACCCACACTTTCCGCGACAACCAGGCTGAAATGGCCCAAACCACCATTTTAGACTCAAATGATCTCGAGCGCGAAAAAGGGATCACTATTTTGGCTAAAAATACGGCTGTTACTTACTTTTCCCAGACCCACAATCAAAACTACAAGATCAATATTATTGATACACCTGGTCACGCTGACTTTGCTGGCGAAGTAGAGCGTGTGCTGGGAATGGCTGATGGAGCAGTGCTATTAGTTGATGCTGCTGAAGGCCCACTGCCACAGACCAAGTTTGTGCTGAAGAAAGCTATCTCTCTTGGTTTAAGAATTATGGTACTGATTAACAAGATTGATAAACCTCATGCTGACATCGCTGGCACACTCGGTCAAATTGAAGACCTATTCTTAAATAACACCGATGACGAACGATATCTAGACTTCCCCATAATTTACGCCATTGGCCTCCAAGGCAAAGCCTGGGATCACCTTCCTACTGCTGAGGAAATTGCTCAACCTACAGACTTAACTGTCTTATTCGAAAAAATCATTGACTTCTTGCCCTCTGCTCGCGGCAATGACGAAGCACCTTTCCAAATGTTAATCTCTACATTGGAAGCCGATCCTTACTTAGGCAAACTGTGTAACGGTCGAGTTAAGCGTGGTTCTCTCAAGCAAGGAGAACGGGTTACCGTTATTGACCAAGATAATACTAACTATGGAAGCTATCGCGTTGAGAAGCTCTTTACCACTCATGGCCTAGAGCGAGTGGCAGCAGATGAAGTTAAAAGTGGCGATATTATTTCTATCGCAGGTATTAAAGAGCTCACCATCGGGCAAACAGTTTGTGACCCAGAACATCTAGAGGGACTCGTTTCTCCAGAGATTACCGAACCCACCCTCAAGATTACTATTGGCCCCAATACCTCTCCTTTTGCTGGTCGTGAAGGCAAGTTCCTTACTTCCCGTCAAATTCATGAGCGGTTGATGCGCGAGAAAGAGACAAACCTCGGTTTACGTATTGAGCAACAGGCTGACTCGTTCGGCTTTGATGTAGCCGGACGTGGTGAGCTGCACTTAGCTGTCCTAATCGAGACTATGCGTCGTGAAGGCTATGAGCTGGAAGTTAGTAAACCTCAAGTTATCTATCGTGAGGTTGACGGCCAAAAACATGAACCTTACACCGAGGTGACCGTGGACATTCCAGATGAGTTTGTCGGTACCGTCAATGCCGAGTTCTCTCGCCGCCGTGCTGTCCTGACCGACCACAAGAGTAATGGCAAAGGTGAGACACGCTTAGTTTTTGAGATTAGTGAAGGTAACTTACTTGGTACCCGTACCGTTTTAATGACTGAAACTCGCGGCACAATTATCATGAACTCGATCTCGCTGGGATATCGTCCAATCGGTTCTTCCTACCAACAACTGCGTAATGGCGTCTTAATCTCCTCAGATAGCGGAAAAAGTGCTACCTACGGTCTAGATAATGCCCAGGAACGCGGAGTACTTTTTGTGGGAGTCGGTGAGGATGTGTACGAAGGAATGATCGTTGGCTTAAACTCTCGTGAACAAGACATGGAAGTCAGCGTCACGAAAGTGAAAAAGAGTACGAACGTTCGTTCGGCTACCAAGGACATGGGTGTTCAACTGACACCACCAGTACGTTACTCTCTCGAACAGTCACTAGACTTTTTGGAAGACGACGAGCTGTTAGAAGTTGTTCCTTCTACTCTACGTTTACGCAAGAAGTGGCTGGATAAAGCTGGCCGCGAGAAAAACAAACGGAAGTAAAACATTCTCCCTTTGGACTGAGAGCTTTACGCTACAAACTTGAGAGTTTTTATCTCAGGAAGTTGCCTGGATTCTCTAACACCCCACCTCGACGGACTTCAAAGTGTAGGTGGACTCCTGTTGAACGACCGGTACTACCCATCTGGCCAATCACGTTTCCACGCGCTACTTTCTGCCCGACCTGGACCTGTAACAAACTCATGTGTCCATAAAGGGTACTAAAGCCATTACCGTGATCTACTAAGACGCGATTACCGTATCCGGAAATATCCCAGCCCGCTGCGACAACTGTTCCACTATCAGCAGCTAAAATAGGTCCACCACCCAGGTTCGCGATGTCAAACGCTTTGTGATAGAAGCTGTATCCTTGAGTAATACGTCCTGAAGCTGGCCAGATAAATGATCCTACAGCACTCACCGAACCAGCATCTGGAGTCATGACCCGGCCAAAAGCCACTCTCGAGACAGTAGCTCGTTCTTCTGGCTTTACGCCATCTGGAATTAAGATCGTTTGGCCGATTGCTAACTCAAATGTTTCGGAGTTTTTAAACTCATTAAAAGGATAGTTAACGATTTTCTGTGCATCTACTGCATCGTCTCCCAAGTCATACTTTTTTGCCAAGGTATAGATCGTCTCACCACGCGCAACTTTGTGGCGAATACCATCCACGGGCAAGATTCTTAGTTCTTGACCAGGTTTTAGGGTAGCATTCTTCGGCAAGTTATTTTCCCAAGTAATCGTTTCTACTCGATTAAGGTTATAGAGCTTGGCAATGGAGGACAGCGTTTCCCCCTCTTGAACTCGGTGAATATGGATCTCACCACCACGAAAAGCACGCACTTCTTCTGATTGAATTGTGGAAAGATCCTCCCCATATGCCTGGAGCTGATTCAAAACTCCGGAAGAACCAGCCTGACTCTGCTCTTCTTGGCGGCGAGTCTGGTCTAGAATCAACGGTCCAAACGTAATGACCATGAAAATTAAGGTGATCGTGCCAAAGTGAAGTAAAGGACGGCTATACTTCCCACGTTGTTTGTACAACGGGGCAACAACAACGTCTTTTCCAGATTCAAACTTAGAGAACCAGTAGTATCCTCGACGGCGAATATACTTATAAATAAAGACAAAGTAAGACCGTACTTCCCCAAAAAATCTGGCAAAGAGAGATGGTTGGCTAGAACGTTGGGTATTCTCCCCTTTCGGGAAACCCAGGTGGAATCTCGGCATATCCGGGAGTCTCTAGTATATCAAAGCGCAAGAGATCCATCAGTAGTGATGAGCTCTTTAGCCTTCTTTTAAGGATGCTAAGAACTCTTTGTTCGTAGAGGTTCGGCGCATACGATCAATAATCGTTTGGGTGCGCTGCTCTTTATCGACAAGGTCTAGCATGCGTTGAAGCGTCAAGACAGATTGGTACGTCATTGGGTCGATAAGTAAGTCATCTCGGCGGGTACCAGATCGTTGGACGTCGATAGCAGGATAGATACGACGCTCAGCTAAGCGACGATCCAGGTGCACCTCTTGATTACCAGTTCCTTTGAACTCTTCATAGACCAAGTCATCCATACGCGAACCCGTGTCAACTAAACAGGTAGCGATAATAGTTAACGAACCGCCTACCTCGAAGTTACGAGCTGCACCAAAGAACTTTTTAGGTGGGAATAACGCGGCTGGATCGAATCCACCAGACAACGTTCTTCCAGAAGTTGGGATTGATAAGTTATAGGCACGTGCCAAACGAGTAATCGAGTCGAGCAAGATCACCACGTCTTTGCCTTGTTCCACTAAACGCTTTGCTCTTTCCAGAGCGATCTCGGCAACGCGACATTGATCTTCGGCACTTTCATCGAAGTTACTAGCTGCAACTTCACCTTTACCCTTAGTGATACGCTCAATATGGCGGCGGAAGTCGGTTACTTCTTCTGGACGCTCACCCACCAGAACAGCCATCAAGTGAATATCAGGATAGTTGGCGGCAATACCGGTAGCTAACTGCATTAAAAGGGTTGTCTTACCCGCTTTTGGTGGAGAAACGATCAAACTACGTTGTCCCTTTCCAATTGGAGCGATCATATCGATCACACGAGTAGAAAGCGGCTCTTCTCCGGTTTCCATCTTAATTTGTTCGTTAGGATAGACCGGCGTTAAAGTTTGAAAGCGCACTCGATCAATCATCTTTTCTGGCGACTCACCGTTTACGGTGTCAACTTTTAACAAACCCCAGTAGCGCTCGTTCTCTTTGGGAGCTCGAGCAGGACCAGAGATGACGTCTCCTGGACGAAGCTTTAAGCGACGAATCTGTGAAGTGGAAATGTATGCATCTCCCTCTGAAGGTGAGAAATTGACGCGCAGGACACCATGGCCATCAAGAGTTGTATCGAGAAAACCGGTCACCACTGCTGATGCTTCTTGGTCGGACTTTGCTCCGTTTCCATTCGCATGAGAGTCGTTGTAGTCACGATCTTCATTAGAAGAGTTGTTTGACTGTCTGGAGTAGTTGGAACGAGAACGACCAACAAAGTTTCTACGTGGTCGAACAGGTTCGACAGGGATTTCTTTAATCACTTTTTCCTCTACTACTTTATTTTCAGGGGTTTGACCGACGGCGTCGGCAGCATTGAGCTGTGTGGACATAAGGGGGTAACTATTGATTTATTATCTGCAAACTTGAATGTTACTCACATTGGGGAAATATTTACGAACATTATTATCTCGAGGATTGACCAAAAAGTCAATTCCAGGTTTCTCTCGAGAGAAGCAATTTAGCTTAGTTGGTAATGCCATACTCGGCATACTTACTCGGATCAATTAACCGAGCATACCGAAAATGACGAATATCTGAAGTTAAAAACTTACAGGTATACAGAATTAAGTCAGCGTTATAGTCAGTAATTTCAGTACCTTCTTCACCGGCATAGATCTCGTACACGTACTTACGCTTATCAGAGATAACTTCGACTAAATCACCTGGCTCTAAATCTGGTAGTAAGTAGAAAGAGTTGTACTTCCAGTACTCACCTTTCCACCACCAGTTATATCCATAACGATGGGCAGCTAAGATCATTGGTTGGCTAAAATCCCCAGGTGTAGCAAAATCAGGCACTCGCCAGACACCCTTTACCAATGACTCTTCAGCTACTTCACTCTCTAGAACCTCAGTTCGCACTCCAATTCGCGGAATAGTCAACCAATTCCCTTCAGGTAAGTTTTCATTACGAGGTGGAAGCTCAATGCGACGTTCATTTTGAACTGGCTCGGCAAACTCACCACCTAGTGGGGTTCCAACCTGTTCAGTTTGAACGGGAACTACTTCATGACTAAAGAACCGGAAGTACACCACTGGAGCAAAAAGAAGAATCAAGATCGTAAAGCTGAGAGCCATCATTACCGAAAAGATCACTTGTCGGACAGGTTTTGTCTTCCGAACAACTACTTTAGAGTAGCGTGTATCTGGGATGAAGCTCTGTTCAACCGTCTCTTTTTTCTGGCGATGAACTTCCGGAAAGCGAAATGGCTCTTTAACTACCTGCTTTTCTGTTTTTTCCTGAGCAGATAGGATCGTCACAGCAGGCTGAGCCGTGTACTTTTTAGCAAGTGTACTCGCTTTGGTCAAAAAGGCCCGTTGGGTGTACTCTTGACGTCGCAAACGACTTGCTCGAGGGATTGGCTGACCTAAAAGGCGGCAACGAATAAACTGCAAACGGCCGCGCAGGATAGTATGTGACTTCTGTAAATGCAGGCTTAACATACAGATGTATTATACCTGTCTCTTATACACATCT
>DBDU01000015.1 GCA_002293725.1 Patescibacteria group bacterium UBA924 | reverse complement strand
AGATGTGTATAAGAGACAGGGAGTAGATACAGCACTTTTTAAGCCAGCTATTAAAAAAAGAGTATCAACTGAAAAGACAAAAAAACTATCATTAATCTCAGTTGGAAGATTAGAAGAAGCAAAAGGGTTTCAGTTCTTGATTGAGGCCGTAGCACTACTGAAGCGGAAAGGATGGAAAGTAGATTGCGATATTATTGGAGAAGGCTCATTACGTCAAAAGCTAGAACAGCTGATTAAAAAAGAGCAGCTTACAAAAGAAGTTAAGCTTCATGGAGCTTTACCACATGGCAGAAAGCTTACTGCTCTTCTACAACAGGCCGAGTACTTTGTACTCCCTTCTGTTCAAGATAGTGAGGGAGTTCATGACGTTCATCCAAATGCGGTTAAAGAAGCGATGGCTACGGAGTTAATTGTGGTGACAACCAACTTAGATAGTATTGATGAGGTAATTACTCACGGTGTAGATGGTTTTATTATTCAACAAGCGACGGCTGAACTGATTACGCAGCAGCTTATAAAAGTTGCGCTACTTTCTGAAAGAACAAAAACAAAAATAAAACAACAAGCACGTCGGAAGGTCACAAACCTGTTTGATGAAGGAAAGATGACCACAGCCTTATTAGAAGTGTTTAGTCAGTATGTCAAAAAAGACGTTTAAAGTTCTCCTTTTCTCAATCATTGCTTTGGGAGTAACTCTCCGATTCTTCTTTGCTTCAATTTTGCCTCTGTGGTTGGACGAAAGGTACTCACTGCTCTTTGCTTGGGAGGGAAGTCCAGCCATACTTCTTTTCCAGAGCAAAGACGTACATCCCGGCTTGTTCTATCTGCTCTTAAAAGGGATCTTATTTTTAACTTCTGACTTGCATTTACTTCGTTTTTTGACGAGTCTTTTCCCTCAGCTACTTGGTATCTGCCTACTTTTATACTGGATGAACAAGCGTCAGTTTTCTCAACTTTCAATTCTAGTAGCTGCATTACTTCTTTTCTTGAATCCCTTTCTGATCTATCTAGGTGCTCAGCTCCGTATGTATGGTCTTGTTTCCCTTTTTTCTTGTTTGACATTTATTGCTGTACAGGAGTGGATGAGGGACCAAGAAAGTAAAAAGAAGTTTCTGGGAGTGGTAGGAGTGCTTCTTTTAGGGAACGCTTCTTCCTACGCTTTTTTCTTTCTTTCTGCCGGAGTACTGCTGTTCATGGTGACTGAGCTTTTGACCAAGAAAAGTTGGGGGAAAGGAGCGGTGTTAAGTGCGATCACTATCATGATTGCTGAGTTCTTCTTTTTGGCAGATATTCCGTTTAAGAAAAATTTTGAGGCCGCTGCTTGGATTCCTAGTCCTTCCTTGGCAAATCTTCCTAGTTTGATCATGACAGTTCTAGGCTTTTCAAATGATCATTTTTTAGCAGTTAGATCACTAAAAAGTGAGAGTATTGCTGGATATGTATTGATCGGAGTTCTTTTATTCTGTTTTTATTTCTACTTTCTAAAAAGAAAAAATGAGTTCGTTTTACCGATCAAGAAACAAGTACTGTTAATGCTCCTCATCCCGGTTGCAGGAATCGTACTTCTTTCAGTTCTTTTTCCATTGCTCTCCCAGCGGCATTTTTTCTATCTTTTTATTCCAAAGATTTCATTTTTCCTACCTCGTTTTTTTGTTCCACAGCTAATTTTTTTCAGCGCCTATATAGCAGTGGTAAGTAGCAGCTTAAACATGGGTCATTTGAAACGTCTTTGGAAAAAAGCCTTACTTCTCTTATTTATCTGTCTCAGCCTGTTATGGGTAAGGACCTATTCAGTGATGATGGATCATAGTAACGATCTACAGCTCAATGAAGAAAAAAAGATTGCTGCTCTCCAAAAGAAAAGAGAACTAGAGGCAAATACAGATACTACTGTAACTATTTTACCCGCTTGGATTGCTTTGACCTCTCTCAACTCCAAAAATTTAACACAAATCAAGGCTATCCAGAAAGAAGTTGATGCCGCCGAAAAATTAGAAAGACTGCTCTTCTCGAATACTGAGCTTAACTGTTCGGAACTCAATAACAGACGCGTGTTTTATCTGCCAGCGGATACCACAGCTACCGTCCAAGAAACTTATGAACAAAAGGTGAGCAGCTTAGAGAACTGCTGTGAAGAGGTAGTAGACAGTACGGTGAGTAAAGAGTGGAGCTGTCCAGCAAGATAGCGACTATTCTTCCTCGATCTCCGTAATAGTGAACACGACATTACTAGTCGGAAAAGGAAGATAGATTTCCGAAGCAACTACCAACGCGGACTCATTGCGATAGTAGTATGCATCATTAATCTTTCTCGCTTTAACCCTAACAGACATCTCAACTCGTTGTCGTTCTGGATCTGGTACGCTGATAAAAGAAGAACCACTGACAAAGCTTCGTTTCCCAGGTGTTTTACGAATAGTAACGATCTCCGCTACTGCTTCACCATCAACATCAGTGCTTTTGAGACCAGTGACCAGCGTGTCTGCCAGGTAGGTACGAACGCCGTCGACCACCGTATTAGCAACCGTAGCTGGGCTGTCATTACTCTGTGGATTGAGATACCCGTGAAGAAGGAATGTCTTTTCTTCTTTGGGCTCATTGATCCCACGAACTTCTACCACTGTGCCATAGAGCTGTAAGCTCTGTAGCTTAAAAGATTGATAGCTACCGATTAACAACGGTGAACCGTTATAGCTGTACTGTTTCGTTCTGTCGTTGTAAACAGACTTTACTTTGAGTTCCACGTACAAGTTTTGGTTTACGTCACTCGAT
The DNA here is from genome assembly GCA_002293725.1 of Patescibacteria group bacterium UBA924. GTDB lineage: Bacteria > Patescibacteriota > Microgenomatia > UBA1400 > PJMF01 > UBA924. Next base: position 86,564 of record DBDU01000015.1, on the reverse strand, counting down.
TTAAATCGATGAACCTTCTCTACAATAACTGTAGCTTGCCCTAAGCCATCTGTCTCTTGAACACCAGGCTGGATTTTTTCGATGTACCAAACAGGGGGGACCCCCACGTATGGGTCAAGTGAGTCAGAGTGAGAAACTCTCAGAGTAATGTAGGCATAATCTGCTCGTCGAAGAAAGAAGAAAAAAGCAACACTTAAAATAGCTAAAAAGATTGCGATACCAGCGAGATCTATCCATCGCAGGCTCTTGATTCGCTGAACAAGATATTGAAACGCACGTTTATTTTTCATAGCTCTTTTCTGGTTGAATATACACTATTAACCAAGCAACTAAAGTAAAGAAGCTAAAAAAGTTGTCAAATGGATGGAGTAACATGTTAAAAAAGACTGTTAAAAACCCGGATAAAAGTAGTGTTTTGAGTTTTTTATCTAGCGGACTGAGTACGATCTGACGGATCAGAAGGTAAACAAATAGAACCATAATTACTGCGGTCACAAATCCCCTCTCAGTCAGAAAAAGTAGAAAACCATTGTGAACGGTCTCGGGGAAGTAGTAGATTACCCCTCGCGGATTGTCTTTGAATGCGGCGGGGATAAACATCGAAGGACCAACTCCAAAGAAAAAGTTTTTGCTCAGCAATGTCACAGCTTGCTTTTGCAGTTCTGCTCTAGTACTTACTCCACCACCAACACCAAAACTATTGACGGAGTAAAGAAGTCGTTCAGTAACTAAGGGGACAAAGAAAAGAACACCTAAAAGAAAAAGCGGAGTGAGAAATTGAAGTTGTTTTCTCAAGAAAAAAATAGCATTCAGAGTTGTTTTTCTTTGCCAAATAAAGAAAGCAAGAGTTCCGATGAAGATGCTAATATAGGCAGCTCGACTGAGAGTGATTAATATCACTAAGAAAAGTTCACTAACGAAGAAAAAGAAGAGTTGCCAAGGCACTTTCTCTTTTTGGATCAGTAAATAGACAGCGAGAATGGAACCACTGAAAAAGAGAATAAGTGTGGTATTGGCAAGGTTGTTGGAGTGCGTATCAAGTCCGATAGGTCGGAAACGCAGTGCGTTTTCATCTGCTCCTGCTCCAAACTGAGGAATAACCGTGGACTGTTCAATTCGCAAGTTTAGAGTCGAACGCTTAACAAGCTGCGCAGCTACGACTCCAGATTGAAGAGTAGCCATCATCACAATAACTAAGAAAAGTGTCTTTAGACACTTGAAGAGTTCTGGTTTAGGAAGCGACGCCAAAAACATTTGCAGCGTAATCAACCAAGCAACTCGACCCGTCATGTCTATCACTGTGATGAATGAGAAGTAGGGATAGTGTTCTGTTTGTAGAACAGATACGAGTGTAGAAAGAATAGCTAGGGCAGCAAAGAGATGAACTTTTGTAAGGTGAAGAACTCCTTTTTTACGAACAAACTCTAAAATCAGCAAGACGATAGTTGTAAGTTGCAGTACAAAGAACGGTGAAAAGCGAAAGAAAAACTGGCGACCTTCATAGTTGATATCACTACTTAATGCGTTAAACGGAATGACGGTCGTAATATAGACTTGGCCTATATTAAGAATACTTAAGGGTAAAAAAGTCAGCAAAAGCGCTTTGTAAATAGACTGTGTAATCAATACGGTTCCCACAAAGTAAGCCGTAGCTAGAAGAAAAAAGATTTTGTTGCTCGGAATTACGGCGCTAGTGACACAAAAAATAACTAAAAGAACTAGTGCAGTAAGATAGGTGTTCGCTGTAACAGAGTGGTATAGTTTTGCCAGATTCCATTTAGAAAGCATTTGCCAGAGAAGAGGGTATCTGTGAGACGCTTCTTGAGCCATAAAGCTATTTGTATTCCGACCTACGATCGTCCAGATAGTATCTGTGACTTTGTCTATCAAACTGCTAATGAGTTAGCAGCTCAAAATGTGGTCATTATACTGGCACTTGGAGAGAACTGGAGGGGAAGATCTGGTTGGCATCGCTGGAGGAGGACGATCTCTTCGCTTTCTGTGTTAAAAGAGGGCAACGCCCCACAGCAACTCGCTCTTTTTCAGTTCTTACCACTTCAGCGTTTTAGCTGGCTAAAGACACTAAACATTACCTTAAATTACTTTATACTCGCGCGAATCATTGAGCACCACACCCGGAATAAAGAGCGACTTCTTTGGATATTTCACCCTAGAGAACAGAGCTTGGTCTCTTTCTTTTCCAACTGGAAAGTGTATTTTGACTGCGTAGATTGGCACTCATCATATGATACGGAAAAACGTGATGAGATAGACCGAGAAAGACGTGAGCTTCTCAAAATGGCAAACGCAGTGACTTCGATTACCACGGCTGTTCAAGATCGTATTCTTGCTACTTCGCAGCGGCGCGTCCCGATTGTCCCACAGGGCTTTGATCTTGAAGGTTTTTTACGTAGAGAGCAGCTTTCCCCAGAACTGGAAAAGCAGTTAGAGAAAACTAAAGGGCGTCCAGTTATTGGTTTCTTCGGCGGCGTAAATCAGCGACTAGATATCTCATTGTTAACGGCAGTTATAGAAAGACATCCTGAATGGGACTTTTGGTTTGTGGGGTCCAGGGGGCAGGATGAAAACGTTGGCTTTTCTGAGAAGAAGGAGCTGGACTTGGAAAAGCTTTTGAGTCAACCAAACGTAATCTGGATCTCTTCACTTCGACGAGCCCAGCTTCTACCGATCATGAAAAAATGTGACGTACTCACTATTCCTTATGACTTACAGTGGGAGTTTAATCAGTGCTGTTTCCCGATGAAAGTGATGGAGTACTTTTACGTGGGCAAACCAATCGTCTCGACTCCTTTGCCATCTTTAACACCTTATACAGATATCTTATTTGGACAGACAGTCTCGGAGTTTGAAAAAATGATTAGTCAGGCGTTGAAGCAAGCACCTTCGAAAAGAAAGCTAGAAAAAGGCAAAAAAATAGCACTGGCACAAACTTGGAAAAGAAAGATAGACAGCGTTGATGTTTATCTGGACAAAGTGCTACCATCACCCTGATGTATTCCGCGTCTCAAACGGTTTTTTTTCTGTTGTTTTTCACTCTTCTTTTTTTGCTTCTTATTTTTGGAGAAACCACTCCTGGCATTCCTCTTTTAGGCGGATTGGTACTTTTGTTACTTCTGTTTCATCGACAGTTAAAGATTACTAATACGTTTCAAACACTTGTCCCAGTCGCTTTGATGGGTCTACTCACCCTGTTTTCATTGCTATCACTGATCACAACAATTAGCTTTCCCTTTACCTTGTACTCATCCATCAATCTATCTGCTTCTTTTCTACTTTTTCTATTTGTAATCTATCGAGATAGAGTCTGGATGCCAAACGCTATGCTGTTATTGGGGAGCGTGGTGCTGTCCATTATCTTTGCTGTGATGACAGTGTTTTACACTTTCTCACCGCAGCTGCAAACATTCCTTCCATCTAGCACTTTATTGACCTCATACTTTGGTCATAACCAAGCAGTTACATTGTTTTTACTTATTTTGCCGCTGGTTTGGAGTTTAGCCGAACGAGAAAGAAAAAAAGTTGCTCGTTTAGGTGTAGTAATTATTCTCTTGGCATTACTTCTTAGTTTTTCTCGGGTAGGGATCTTGCTTGGTGCAGTTGAAGTTTTAGTGCTTTGGCGAACGACGATGGACAAAAAATTGCGAAGGGTAGGCGGACTCTTTTTTGGAGTGATCTTATCGGTGGGAGTTATCTTTCTTGTACTCAGTTTTTCATCTCGTTTTTTGGATGGAGCCTGTCCAGTTCTTCAGTTTAAAGACCAGTTGTGTAAGTCGATTCATACGGAGCTTCGTCCAGCGTATTGGTCGCAAGCCATTCGAGCTTGGCAACAACGTCCGTTGACAGGTTGGGGAGCAGGAACGTTTGCGCTACTTTCACCGCGTTTTCAAGAGCATTCTGGAGAGTACTCTGGATATGCTCACAACGAGTACTTACAGATGTTCACAGAATTGGGAGTCTTGGGTGGCATGATCTTTCTTGGTTTCACTGGGTGGCTGCTCTTAATGGCAGTTCGTGCATTACATTCACCCCAAGAGAGGGTGCAGTTTGGGATTGGACTAGGTACGGTGATGGTGCTTTTCCAAGCACTTTTTGACTTTAACTTTCACATGGTCGGTTTGTGGTTAGTGTTCTTGTTACTGACGGGAGTTTGGATAACTGAACAAAAAATTGACTTGTCTGCAAAGTCAGCCCCTTTTTTAGCAAGATGGAACAAGGTAGTACGACTTTCCTTTTTTACTTTAGGTAGCATTGTTGTGTTATGGGCAGGGCTATACGTCATTTCCGTAGGAGTATGGAGATTGGGAGATAAACAGCGAGCGGTTCAGTTGTTTCCTTTTGCTTTCTGGCGAGTGGAAGATCTGCTGGTGGACTCTCACCCAATTGATGAGAAGTCCCGTCAGTACTATCTTTGGCTTTACGATGCGCATTACCGAGTTTGGGTTACGGCTGCAAGTGCTGCTCACACGTCAGCTGCCGATAAAGCAAAGTTTTTAGAAAAAGCGAATCAGCTTGACCCACTTTCTCAGGAAAGACAGCTTTATTACCTTCAAGCCGTATATGAATCTAAAGATTGGTCGCAGTTTGAAGTTGCGCTAGAAAAGTGGAGAGCAAAGCTGATTGCAGGGAAGCTGCAAGACATTGAGTATGATCAGCACCGTGAAGTCGCGGCTTGGGCTACTGAAGCAGGTGACTCTCTCTTTGAGAGCGACAAAGATAAAGCAGTACGTTTCTACCAACTTGGATATGAAATTAATCCAAACAGATTTTATATTTCTGAAGTTCCGATTATGCATCGGCTGAATGAACTCTCCAGACCACAGTTGCTCAATTTATTAGAAACAGTAGAGTTTGGAACCGTGGCGCGATACGATGAGCTCATCTACCAAGCTGAAGCACTACAGCTTCAGCGAGCACTCATCGATGGAGATATTTATGCTACCGAACGACTGGTAACAGTCTTGCTGAAACAAGGTCACGATTGGGGCATCTATGAGTTAGTTAAAACACAGTGGCAGTCTCATAAAACTCGTTTGAGTTCTTCAGCTGAAGAACTCAAAAATATCTTGCTTTCTTATCAAAAAGCGATAGAAACTTGGGAGACTGGCAGTGAAGAAAAGAGAGATTTTGATCGGCAAACGGTAGATGAAGTTAAAGCAAAAATTGAGACTTTGAGTAGTACTCTTCATTCAACAAATTAACGATTGTGCCAACCTTTGCCTGCCAACTATGTTGTTGACAGAGTTTTTCTAGTTCTTTTTTTTGTACTGAACTAAGTGGTTTTTTAACTGAGGCTAGTAGGTGTTTTCGCACTTGGAGGCTGTCTCTTCCAACTTTGACGTAATCAGCGTAGTACTTTAACTCTTCGATAGGAGTAGAAACAGTAGGAATGCCAACGCTAAAGTGCTCAAAGAGTTTCATTGGAAAGCAGTAGCGGTTAAAGAGAAATCGTGTGTTGTAAGGAATAAAACCAACATTACTTTGAGCTAAAAGCATTTTTACTTCGACTCGTTTGAGTTGAGGAAACCACAGTACATTCGGAAGGGCTTTGAGTTCCTGGAGAAACTGTTGCCAAAGTGTCGTTTCATCTTCAGCCTGCCAAGGCAGTACCGTTTGTGGTAAACAGAAAAGAAGTTTAGGAGTGGAACGAATAACCTGAATTAAAAGTTGGTAGTCAACTCGGTAGGATAATGTCCCGACATAGGTTACAACTCCTCTGTAGCTTTTTTGTCGCTCTCTGAGTGCCGAAAAAAATGCTCTGACTTGCTCACTTTTTGCCTTTCTCGCTACTGTTAAAAATGAAGACCGATCAAAACCTTGTGGGACAAGTCTGACATCTTTTCTGATCTTCTTGTGAATCTTGTCTAGGGTTCGAGAGTTAACGCATACAAAAGTTGCTCGTCGGAGCAGTTTCTGCTGGTTTTTTTCAATTTTTTTCTTTAGTTTTTCATCGAGACTGGTATAGAAGTCAACGCAGTCATATAAAGTAGGGATTTGAGGAGGGAATAACTCAAGTGACTGAATGTCATCAGGGTCAAAACACCACAACAGCGGGTTGCGAAATAGCTGAAGGATGTACTTAATGCGCAAGGTGATGAAGATCTTCCAAATGTTAGTCGCAGAGAGTTGTAAACGATAGGGAAGATGGCTAAAGAAAGAAGGTGGTGGGGTTTCAATCAGTAAAACTTTAGCTTGATCGGTGTATCGTTCTTTAATGTGAGATGGTTGTTTAACATGACTAACGAGTACGACAACAAACTTTCTACGAACCAACTCTTTTACTGTTTGCTCGATAAAATCACACTGCACAGATAGCTCTTGGTGGACGGAAAGAGCTACTGTCCGCCAGACTGGGTAGTTTTTGGGAAGTAGTTCACCTAGGGAAGAGATACTCTCTGGAGTGACAGCCTGAGCTAATGTTAGAGACCACTGTAGACAGTAAAGGTCTGATAAGTCTAAATTTCTGGGATGTGACTCTCGGTAAACTAGAACAAAGTTATGTTGAAGAGGTCTGAGTTGCTCGCCGAGCTGCCATGCTTGGCAAAAAATTACGCTAGCTTTTTGTTGTAATAGATGAAGCAACCGTGTGCGCACAGGAACTGCTTTCCGAGAGATCCAGACTGTATGGAGAAAACCAACTCGTAAGAGGAAGAGTTGTAAAAAGTAAAGACTAACTCCAATAAGAGGAAGACTTAACAATCGAGAGTAGCGAAGGTTATATGCTGACTGGCGCATATGGTGTCTTTCGACGTATCTCAATCTCATCTCTCAGGGTTTCTAAACGATGCAATTTTATATCTGCCGAAACGTTTGCTTGGTTATAGACAGATAACGGAGTAGGACAGAAGTACCACTGTTTCGGATACATCTCTAACAATGGAAAGAAGATTGCTTGATCTTCACAAAACTGCAGCCAATGGCCATCGCTTCGTTTAAAAGCGTCTAGTGGAATAGACTTAAAAGCGCCCACTTTCCAAGTTCTTGGATGGTAAATTAAAAATGGAACAGAGCGAAAAGTATGGTTTTTAATGACATCTTTAGAGTACGGGATGTTACAGGCAGGCATAACTTCAGAAGCAATCGGCAGTCTATCGAGATCCTGACCTTGCCAGACATAACAGTTGCCATAGCTAAAGAGACAACGTTCAGTCTTATAAAACTGGATGATAGTTTTGAGCGCAGTACGGTGAGCCAGCCAATCGTCAGCATCAACGTTGACAACTACTCCATCGGGGTCATCACAAAAAGTTGTGATCATTTCATAAGCATTTCGGACTGAGAAGTAACGCTCTTTGCGCCAGACCACGACATGGTCACGTAAGAGATGGTTAATTCTTTTTCGTACTTCTTTGGTATAGTCAGAGGCGTCATCGACGAAGAGGATCGTAACGTTTTTATATGTTTGGTTCAAAATTGACTCAAGACAACGCTCAACAAAGGCTTCTGCATTTCTGCCTCGTACAAGCACGTAACATTTGGGCAAGCTCTTCTTTAACCTTGGCGTTTCTTTTTGCAGGCGCGGTGTTGATCTCCTCGGTTTCTTTTTTCGGCGGGATTCGGTCATTCTTTGTACTATACCTCATCGTTGCCAGCATTATTTCCTATAGGCTTAAAAACGCTTTTGCTGGCTTTTTTTTGACATTTCTTTTTACACTCCAGTTCGTTCACCCAAATAAGGGGTATAGCATCGAGGTTATTCGAGGTAGTGAGATTGCAGAAAGGGTCTATAGCTTTGGTTACTCGATTACGTATTACTATCATCTAGCAAGCTTCTTTTTTATCTTGAGCTTTGGCGCATTTTTTCGCGAGCTAATCCTAAAGAGAAAACAGTTAACGACCTACATGACCCGAGTGTTATTAGGAATGGTTATAGTTTGGACTGCCTTTTTGGGAATTGGACTATATAGCAGTAGTCGGTTCTCGCCGTACTTTCAGCTCTCTTTAGTTTGGTTATGGCAGTACTCATTTATGTACTTCGTGGCAACCGGTATTTGCCTTGGATTAATGACCCAGCCTCGTTTTAAAAAATACTTAATGATTACCATCAGCGGGGTGCTCTGTACCCAGTTTGTAGTCAGTATGTTACAGCTCATCTTTCAGCGTAGTGTGGGACTGCCATTTGAAGCATTTTCTGCTGGTACTTTTGCAACAGGCCTCGATGAAAACAACGCAGTTTTTCGCGTAATGGCAACCTTTATGATGGCGAACCAACTGGCGCTAGTGGTTGGTCTCTTAAGCTCTTTACTTCTTCCATATGCTTTACAAAAGAAATCTATTCTTTATAGCGTCATAGCATGTTTTGGCTTTATTACGATCATCCTTACCCAAAGCCGATCAGTGATGATTGGTTCCGCATTAGTAGTGTTACTCAACTTGCGAGTTTACTCGGCTGAAGTACTCTTCTTATTAAGAAAAGTTGGTATAAAAAGGATTGCCTTTTTGGCGCTTTCTGCCTTTATTTTGAGTGCCTTTAGCTTAATTCCTAGAGTTATTCTGAGTGTTAATACTGGTTATGAGGGAGCTGGTTTGGCGATTCGGTTACGTATGTTTGAAGAAGCAATCGAAGCTATCATTGGCAGTCCTCTGGTTGGCTATGGTGTAGGAACAAATGAGTATGTACTGCATCGTCTTTTTCCAGATGGAGTAATGAGCGTTTTTCCAGCAGTGGTCCACATGACTTTTCTGCAACTTTGGCTTGAAATTGGTCTGGTGGGCTTGATCATTCTGCTCCTTCCGTTTTTATATCTCCTTCGTTTTGCCATAGTAGTAGGCAGAAAATACTCTTCACACAAATACTTTCGTTTGGGGTATATTGGGGGTTTACTACTCAACATAGTATTCTGGATCTTTCTACCTCATATTGGTATTGTTGAGTTTCCCTTCTTGGGAATAGTTTTAGGATTTGGGGGATATTGGTACTATCTTTCGGTGTCTGTTAAGGGAAAAGATGAAAAAACTATTAAAGAAAATTCCTAAAATTCATTGGTTTGATGCAGTGATTGGTATCACGGTAGTCGTTGTTTTAGTTGGCTTCTTCCTTTTCTTCTACCGACGGGCGCAGTACATCGATATCCGAGTTAAAGTGACAGACCAAGAAGTACTTTCAGCATATCGAGAACCGCGAAATATCTATGCTTGGCAGTTTCATGTTGGAGACTTCGAGCGAGACGTGATTGGCCGTATCGTGACAGAAATCACTAACGTAGAGTCATTCTCTGTTACTCCAGAAACAAAAACTGTGTACCTAACACTCCGCGTTCGGGCAACATATGACACGCGTACTCAAACCTACTCCGCCCGCGGTAAAACACTGATGTACGGTACGCCTATGCGTTTTAACTTGAATAATGTTACTTTTGACGGTTTTGTTATCGATGCCCCCAATATAGTAAAGCTCAATGTGGAGGACCGTATGGTTCGAGTGAAAACTATTGGTAGAGGTGTAGAGCCCAGTCTGGCTCGGAAGATTAAAGTGGGCGACGCGATGTACGACTCGCACGGGAATGTAATTATGAAAGTTACTGATGTAAAAGTAACTCAAGCCAAACAGATTACTGAAGATTACTTAGGTAACTTCCATGTGCGTTATAACCCCCTATATCAAGATATAGCGATGGAAATGGAAGTTGCAGTCAAACGAGTCAATGGCAAGGACGTCGTAATGTTGGATAACTACCGCGTCAGTATCAATGCTGGGCTTCCCTTTACAACAGAAACATATAGCATCTATCCTATGATTGAGGATATAGAGCTTCTGTAAATGTTTCTCCGTCAAAAAACTCTTCCAGTTGTGCTGGTTTTTGGAGCACTCACAGTTACTACCATCGTGGCAGTGATAGGATGTTATTTGGTTGCGGAGCATTACTTCTTTGATAAGTTTTTTTATCAAAAATCCATCGCACACGGATATTGGCCGGTAGACGATGGGAGTTATAAAGCACTTTCCACTTTTGGCAGTCGAGGAGAAGATGTTTTGGCTCTGATAGAGTACATTGAAGAAGAAAAAGAACCCCGAGTACTGGGAAGCACTGCCTCGAATGAGTTTACGATTGCGCTCTTTGGAGACTCCTATATTTGGGGGAAAGGTGTCAGAGAAGACCAGCGACTTGGAGATGTCTTGGAAAGAAAACTAGACCGACATCGACCAACTCAAGTACTCACTTTTGCCTTAGAAGGTGACAACATTATTGACCAATGGCGGAAGTATCTTGCTGTTCAGAAATCAGGAACAAAAGTTGACCTCTATGTCTTTGCCATCGTTCATAACGACGCTTTTCTCAAAAAATATCCCTGGTACGGGAATGAGGGACAGGAAAAGATAGATGCTTGTGAAGGGGAGATTGTTTGGGATATCTCTGAAGATTACGATCAAGTTGACGTAGGCGTTGTTTATCCTCAACGAGTAAAACGATCACTGGAAACTGGGACTAAAAACTACTGTGTGGTACAAGCCTTGCTCCCTGAGTTTCCACGGGAACATGCAGTATATGTTGATCTAGACTCGCTGCTGACATCTAACCCTGACAGTTTGGCAATGGCCGATCAATATCGTCAGTTTGGGCTCCCAGTTCTGACTTTTGGAATGCTAGGTCTCGATAACACCAAGCAACAAGAAAAACTATTTGTTACAAAGATGGAGAGGCACCCTTCGGCACTAGCACATAGTTTATATGCAGAGGGAATTGAAAAGCTTCTTCTTCAGGACAAATCTTTTGCTTTTCTCGAACGGTAACGTTTTATTCGCGTGAATGTCAGAGTGGTATAACGATAAATACTCACAAATGAAAAGATAATAAAGAGAGGGTACTCGGCTGCTAAGTAAATGTTCCCATACGCTGGAAATGAAGTGAGATCAATTGTTGTCACAATAAAGAAAAGCAACCCACCTGAAGCCAAGATGGCTAAAAGTGGAACTGCCATGGTATCTCTCAGATAAGCTAAATGTAAGAAGCACCCAATTCCGATGATAACGACAAACACTGTCCAAGTTTGATAGTACATGGAGATGTTTTCAAGGATTCGAAATCTTCGTGCAGTCCAGTCTACAAGGTTCCAATCTTCAAAGAAGTAGCTTTGGTTAAAAAAAAGTTTTTCATTGGTAGCTGTCTGAAAAATACGGGCTTCGGCAGCTGTTCCATCAGAAGGTTGGTTAAACGGTGAGAAAATATCGTCGGCAAAGTACAACAAAAAAACTTGAGGTGTTTTGGTTATGATCTTAATGAAATCTTCGTTGTCGAGATAAGGCTGAAGCCCATTTCTTGGTTGTAAGCCGTGTCTTAAAAACAGAAATGAGAGACTCTCTTCAGTGGAGTAACAGCTTAACTTCTTTTCTTCACAGAGTCGTGTCACCTCTTCGGAAAGTTGCATGTAGTAGGCAGCTGCGTCTGCGCCTGATGTGTAGTGTCCAGTCAGAAAGACAGCATCACGGAGAGCCCACATCCACCAGCCACCCCCAATTTCTTTTTTCTGTGGAGGAAAACCTGTTAGTTCTTGGCTATAGGTTGCCCAGTCAGCGGCCAGCTGATCTTCTAAGACGGGTTCAAGCTGCTTGAACAACGGACTTACTTGGTAAATTGCGTGTCGAGTACTGGCAGTGACGGGAACATATGGGTATCTCTGCTCAGGCTTGACGTTTACTAACGATCCATAGGCTGAAGGAAATGCTGAGTGTTGAAAGTCAGTAATAACAAACAGTTGGTAGTAATGTGCGTTTAAGATCATTACTACCAGAATGGGAATAGATAAGAAACACAGTAAGGCAGAACTGAAAGTGAAAAGTGGTCGATTGATTTTTCGTTGGATAAAAGCACGAATCCATATTCCAGTCAGCAAGATAATGACAGCTGGAATGAGCCAAATATTGTCTTCTCTGTTCATCCAAAAAGCGGCAATGAATAGTCCGGTAGCACTTCCCAACACAATAGAGTTTAGAGGGCGAAGAGGAGAGACAAAGGCACGAATAAGTCCAGCTAAAATTAAAAGTGTTAGGCTAACACTTACGCCAGCCCGAATGACTCGAGCGGTGACATCTGACTCAAAGCCAGCTGGTTGAAACATGAGGATCACAAAGAGAAGGAAAGTTAGCCATCTTTTTTTTAAAATAGGGTGAAGGGACCAACAGATTGCTGAAACGGCGAGAACATACAGAATGTTCTGCCCTAGTAAGAGTGGAACCCCTAAAAACCGCAGTGACGCAATGAAAAACGGGTAAAAGGGACCTTTAGCTAAGGTAGTTTGCGTAAATGGACCAAGCCACTCACCGTTATAAATTGATCTAGAATGTTCGATAAATAATCGATCATCATGGTATCCTGATCCTTGATAAGTCAGATCTTGTACATCAACGAGCCAGAAACGAAATAATACGACTCCACAGAAGAGTAAAATCCAGAAAAAAGAAAGTAAAGAAAAACGAAGTTTCTTGAGTTGCATTCAACGACGCACAAGCTATAAAGAGAGAATTATGTATCAAGAGAGAATAGCACGAAAAGCGAAGCCTCAGAAATACTCAGTATCGATAGTACTTCCATGCTTAAATGAAGAAAAAACGGTTGGCAAGTGTGTGAAAGAGGCTAAAAAGTGGTTAGGAAGAAAAACTGGAGAAGTTCTCGTCGTTGATAATGGAAGTACGGACGCTTCTATCCAAGTTGCTCGGCAAGCCGGGGCTCGGGTGATCGTGGAAAGAAAAAGGGGATATGGAGCCGCTATCTACGCAGGCTTACGCAAAGCTAAATATGCATTCATTATTATTGCGGATGCTGATTTAAGCTACGATTTAAGCAACTTGACGCCTTTCGTGAACAAACTGGCAGCTGGTGATGAGTTGGTAATTGGGAATAGGTTTGCAGGTGGAATTGAGCCTGATGCCATGCCTTTCCTCCATCGTTATATTGGGAACCCTCTCTTAACCACGATCGCGAATGTTTTTTTTAATACCTCCTTAGGAGATTATCACTCGGGAGTTAGAGCAATAAGAAAAAGCAAAGTCGCAGAGCTTCATCTTCACAGCGTGGGAATGGAGTTTGCGTCAGAGATGATAGTCAGAGCTAAGCTGCTCAATTTTAAGATAGGCCAAGTCCCGGTTCCTTACCGTAAAGATGGGCGGGGTCGGAAGTCACATATTCGCACGTTTAGAGATGGTTGGCGGCACTTACGCTTTTTGATGTTATTTTCACCAACTTGGATCTTTTTCTATCCAGCTATTATTTTGCTGTTAACATCTTTGTTTCTTCTTTCATATATGATTATGGAAAGTGTCCAGATCGGAGAAATTGCATTTGGAGTACACACCATGTTGGTTTTGGGTGCTCTGCTCATAGTTGGATACCAACTTTTTCATTGGTCATTTTGTGTACATGCATTCGCACAAAGAATTGATCTTCCCGTTAGGTCTCCCTCGATTATTGAAAAACTAAGTAAAAAAAATAATGAACTGATAATGGGAATTGGCGGAGTTGTTTTTGTTTTGGGACTACTTTTTTGTGGCTGGACTGCTTGGTACTGGTTAGAGAAAGATCTAGGAAACTTAAACCCCAGAATGACAATGAGAATTTTTATTCCGGGAGTTGTTTTTATAATTCTAGGTATTCAATCATTCTTCTCATCACTCTTCTTATCTTTGTTAAACTTTGAGAATCTTCACTCTACTGAAGAGCAGTCACCTTCAAAAAGATATCGACTGAAAAAAGTGGTGAAGAAATAGCTGCATTCCGTTCAACTTCTCCACTGCTGAGAAGCTCACCTGTACGAGTATCGAACCATTCATAACGAGCTGACGTATTGAGTGTATTGGTAGTCAAAATGTTTTTCTTTTCAGCTACTGCGGAGTTAAAGAAATACGTGAGTACAGTACTCTGATTTTGAAGTTGGTATGATCGAACCGTACCTTGAGTTTCACCTTTGGTTGGTTGAAGATCTAAAGCCAAATCCTTGGTCAGTTGAAGAAAAGTGCCAGCGTATCCTCGTTCGACTTCACCCAGAAAGAGGTTACTATTCTGGTAGGTTGGGTTGTAGAAGTTGCGATCATTACTTTGATTCCAAAAAATAAGTGAAGCTTGATTGAAAAAAGCTGTCCAAATCCGTACTCTCATTCGATCAGCTGAAGTTTCGTCCCAATTTTTTATTTGGTTACCTTGTTCACCAAAGATCACCGGTTTTTGGTATGTTTTAAACTTGTCAATTTGAGCTACCGTAGCTAAGTCAGATTCGGAGTCAAGCTCTGACTGGTACCAATGTGGTGAGATCAAAGTAATTTCTTTTAGTGCAGGTTTTTCCCAGCTGACGCTGATCAGTCTCTGATAAGGATCGTACTTTTGAATATACTCAGCAATACGTTGAACGTATTTATCGCTTGCTACGGCTTCATTACTGATTTCCCAAATATCTACATATGCTCCGTATCTTGCCACGACATACTGAACATACTTCTCGATTGCAAACTTCTCGTCTGGATAAGTGAGATCTTCCCCAAATGGCAGTGAGAAACCAAACATAGTGAACCAGACGATGTAGTCCTTCTCATAGAGTTGGCGGCTAAGTTCATCATGTTGTTTTCCTTCCGGTATCAGAAACTTTGAAGAAATAATATCTCCTGGATAAGAAAGAAAAGGTGAACAGTTACTCACACCTTGACGGAAGGTATTAAATCCAGTGCGATACGTATCTAGGAAAGTAGTTAATGGAACTAACTTCGTATTAAAACGAAGTGTCTGTGGAACCTCACCAGCTATCGTAGCTACCTTATAAGAGTCATCGCCAATGTAAAAGTCATTCAAAGGAGAGCCATCAAAGTTTCGGTCCGTGATGCAGTCGTTGATACCAACCAAAGAGGTAATGGTTTGATTATCTTTTGTTAACCATTTAGGTGCATCGGGTGCAGGATGAAGATAGGTGTGTGCTCGTTGGCTTTCAAACTGACCAGAAAGGTGTTGCGTTCCAAATGCATCACCCCAAGTGGCTGTCCACTCCCACTTACCAGCAGTAGGAGGGTTAAATCGAATGCGCCACTCATTGGTATCATAGAAGAAGCCCTGAATTGGAATGACTCTTCCTTCCTGATTTTTAAACTCTGCTTGAATAGCTACAGCTGTATGTGGGTTTGCGTACCTATTTGAAGGTGAACGAAGCTGTAGCTCGTATATTTGACTTTGTTCCACACTATTTGTGTTGGCATCAACCTGTACCTTTGGTTGAAAAAGAGTAGGTTGATCAGGTTTGCCATTTGTTGCCAATAGTCTATATAAACCACCATTGGTACTAACGATGAAAAGCCTGCCATGGAGTAAAGTAGGCCCAATGTAGACACTCCCATCTGTTTGAAACTGCCAGTTGATTTCACCAGTAGAAGATTTGAGGCGATAGAGAGTTTCATTCTCATCAGTGACAAATAAGTACTCTGTGTAGTAGTCAGGGTTGTAACGCTGCTTATTTAAGGTTTGTGGTTTTTGAATTGAGGAAATAGACAACAGTTTCTGTGCAAACTGTTTCTCCCAACTTATTTTTTGAGTAGATAAAGCTACCTTAGTTAACTTACCTTCAGCAGATGTTACATACAGTCCTTCCTTTTGATCATAGAAACATCTTTTGGGTTGGTATCCAAGCTCTAACTGCCAGATCGGCTCTAAGTTAGATCTACGATAACTAACCAACTTTCCGGTCGTATCGATTTGAACAATTTGTTGACTGCGTTCTGTTTCATAGACCAAGTTTTTTTTAGGTCGAAGTTGCTTGGTTCTTTCTAGTAAATCAGTTAAAGCCCCCTTTTGACTGAACTCAATTTGGCAGTACACCTGGCTAGCGTTTTCAGTTTTAGTTGCAACTGTTAGTTCGCCATTTTGCCGCTGAATTGAAGCCAGCGAAACGGCATTGGTGCTTAATAAGATGCTTGTCCTGGTGATTAAAGGATCAGCAACTAAGGTTCCTGCCACTTTTTGTTCCCAGCGAACTTTGCCATTATCTGGATTCACTGAAAAAACGAGACCGTGAGTACGCACGATGTAGAGTTCGCCTCTATCCATCAAAATATAACCAAACCACTGTAAGCCATCTTTAGTTAATAGTTGGTCAACGGACTCAGGTTGGGGTGTCGATAGAGACCAAGCGACTTCGCCAGTTCGCAGTGAAAGGCCACGCACATTGCCTTCAGCGTCACCATAAATAAACTTCGTCTCAGTAATTAGCACATTTCCATGAATAGTACTGCCATTTGGTATAGCATGCTGCCAACTCAAAGAGCCATCATTGGGGTTTAAAGCTACGATCACACTGTCGTTGTATGCGACAAAAAGTTTGCCGTGTTTTATGGTGGGTTGAGAAAAAATCTCTTTCGCTCTTTGATACTCCCAGCGAACCTTACCTGATCGCTGATCAATCGCAGTGATCGTCCCATGGTTTGTTGCCAAAATAACGCTATCCCTAAAGGGAACAGGTTGCTGAGTAATCTGTTCACCGAGAGCAAACTGCCACCATGGGGGAGGTTGGAGTGCTTGCCAAATGACTACCCCTATAAGCAGCACAGTAATAACAAAAAGGTACCGTAAACGGAGGCAGTTTCGGAGCAGACTAAATGGTGGCGAAACTTTTTTTTTCATTTCTTCGTTGTTTTTGTAAGGTTATCAGTAGAAGTGAGGCGCTCGCTTGCCAAGTATGGTGACAGGCAAATTGGCGGAGAAGCTCAGCTCGTTTCTGCTTGTGTGTGATGGAAAGTACCTGACGGGCGGCTTGGACTGAGTCATCTGACAAAATCAGGTTTGGGTCAAGTGGGACAAGGTAATGTTCGACCGCCCCGTTCTTCTTTGCAAAGTAAGGCACTCCACAGGCGCTTGCTTCAAGTAAGACTAGAGGAAAAACCTCCTGAAGGGAATGACTAATTACACAGTCGCTTACTTGGTACAGTTCAGGAGTATTCGGATGATCCTGAATCAACAGATGAGGTAGCTCTGTACGAGCTAAAAACTGCTGTAAAGAAACAAGATATTCAGGGTTATTTCCAATCTGGGGAGTAGCGAGGAGGAGCAGAACTTGTTTGCGGCTGTATCGCTGAATATCGGTAATAAAAGCAATAGAGTCCTCTATCTTTTTTTGAGGTTCTGCACGAGCAATTACCAAACAGACGAGTGCTGTTTTAGGGATATGAAACTGTTTTCGCAACTTTTGTTTGTATGCTTCGCTCACCGGATAGAAGAATGTTGTGTCTACGCCATTAGGAAGAATAAGTTGAGCTCTTCCTAAGTTAGGGAAGCTTTTTGCCAACCTCAGTTGGGTGTGTTCCGAAGGAGAGATGAAGAGATTGACTTGAGACCATGTCCATCGATGAAGGTAACTCACCATAGCGTGCTTGATAGACTGCGTATGACGCTGCAACCAGCTTGTATCAGGAACTTCTTGAGGTGGGATCCGACTTCCGTGATAGTGAAAGCAGATAAATTGCTGGGTAAAAGGTCGAGCAATCAAAGACCCCAACGCAGCGGTATAAGAGGTGGTATATACAACCTCAAACCGTCGATGTTTGAGTGCCAGCCAAGAGCTCTGAACGAGGGAAGTGACGATCCAGAACAGGTAGTGAAGGAGTCCTGTGCGGCGTAGCGGCGCTCCATACGTATACATAACTGGAGAACCAGTTCGTGTAACGGCATCTAAAAGTGACTTGGCTGCTTTAAGCTCTCCACCACTGTCGTGTTCCAAGATTGCTAATATCTGCATAATCTTACTTGTACGCAACAAAGCTGTAGTTGGTAGAGTCTAGCAAGCTGAAACGACGAATAGGTCCAGCTTTAGGCTGTCGTACGTCATACCATGAAAATGTGGTAAATAGCTTTCGCAGTATACCTTGCATCTGATGATGGGGGATACCGTATCCCCAACTCTCCGTTCCGCGTTGTTCTTCGTGAACATTAACCATCACAAATGTTCCTTTACTCTTTAAAAGACGATGAACTTGGTGAGTGAAAGCGGGTTTCTCATAGATATAGGCAAAACAGTCGGCACAGACGACTCGTTCAAAAGTACGATCAGGAAAAAGTCGTTGCAACTCAATATCTCCACAAACATACGTAATATCTTGGCGTTTGTTATAGAGCTGGGCCAAGAAAAGTGAGAAAAAATTCTTGTCTATACAGATCCATCTTCGTTTTCGGTTAACTGGGAACATCTTGGGGAGATCTCCTAGTCCACTCCCGACATCCAAAATCAGTTCAGCTCGACTTGGCGTTTGTCCTAAGATTTCCTTGGTTAACACCAGGGAAGAACGATTCTGTTGTTGCAAATAAGCGAACCAAGATCTCGATGGTCCGATAATTCTGAAAACCCACAGCATTACTTGAAATGGGGGCAGCCAATGCAACCGTTCTTTCAAAAAAAGAAGTCCGAGCGCCAAGTAACGATGTCGGGCTGAACTTGATCCTAAGGCGATCCGCAAGGCTTGTCGCTGGTTATTGCTTCGGAGTGCTTGAGCAATTCTTTTATCTGGAATCCCGTCCCCACGAAGCGCATACACTATGCCATAGACTGACGAGTACTGAGAAAAAAATGAAAACTTAGCTCTCGACATGCATTCCTGTTGAGAACGTTAATGGGCAAACGACTCTACCTGTGTATTCCACTCTTCAATAGTAGTATCGCCAACAGTACCAAATTTCTTGATGGTTGCAAGGCTTTCTTGCCAGGATTTGATGATCTGCTGCTTTTGTAAGAAAGTCTCGGGACTGTGTACTTCTAGTTTATTCAACTTCTCTGTAAAGGCTTGTGATGCTTTTCCCCAGATCACATGCGGGCCAATGTTCGTGCGAGTCAGTAGCAAAGTAAGGTTCTGTGGGAGCATAGAAAAGTTCTCTTCTTCAATGGAGGTAAGCATTTTTTCTAGTAACCAAGCTGGCAGAGTCTCTGCATACTTCCATAGTTCTACCTTAGGTGTGGACTCTAAGATGAGAGTAACGTCACGTGTTGAGAAAGCACTCGGTTCTTGAAAAAAAAGAGTAGAGACATCATTCACTCGCCAAGGTTCAAACTGATACGCAAGAATCGTAATCTCTCGTGCTTTTGATGGATCATTTTTGGCAAGTTGGTTTGCATAGGTGATCAGCCGTTCTAGATAGTCAGGATAGGAAAACTTGATCTCATGGCGTTCATGAACATTGAAGATCTTTAATAGCGCTTCGGCATTCTCGATCACGATATCAGGTTGATCCGTTTGCGCAGCAAGTATCATGTATTGAATACGTAGGTTGGCATCGTATGGATCTAGGGGGACAGTGCGAGCAAACACAGCCATTCTTTTCTGAGGATCAAGCTCAAGGTCAAGAGCCACATCCGTAAATGCAGGATGATTCCGATAAAGAGAGAAAAGATCTTCCTTTACTTCTAGTGGGACGTCGGTACTACGGACGGCTGTCAAAGACTTGTCAATTAAGAAAGGAAACCGTTTCACGTACTGTGTCAGGTTGTTTCCTAGTAAAAGCTCGGCATGAATGAAGCGTCCACTGAGCCAAAATACTGGCAGAGAAGTTATTAAAAATGCTCCTAAAAGAAGCAGCGGTGAGAAGCGAAGTGGTGGCACAAAATTCTTGGCTATTTCAGCTCGTCGAAAGGTGATACCAAAAAGTGTGGCGAGTAGCAGTGTATAGCCAGGAAATGCCCAGTTAAAGTTAAACAGAGCATCTGCACTTACGATGCACAAAATAAAGATTAATGTTTGAGTAAGAGCATTCTGTGTTTTCCACTTTCTGAGCAGGGAGAAAAGAGCCCAAAGATAAAGAACTACGATTCCCATTCCTACTAGTCCGTACTCGACAATCAGCTGTAAATACTCATTATGTGGTGTAGAAGTGAATGAGAACTCATCTTTCCGATACTTGTATGACAACACTCGAAAAGCACTGCCGCCGGCACCAATTAAGGGATGGTCTGAAATAACTCGTGCCGCCTGGCGCCAGTATTCAAGACGCATATCAGCCTGAATGTTTTTGCAAAGTTGATCTTGAAAGATGGGAGACTTACAGTTCTGGCCAAAACTGAGTTGGGGAAGGGCGGAAAAAAAGAAAAGGGCGGCTCCGTATAAAAGGCTCAAACCTAAAAAAAGCTGAAGGATTTTTTGAACTACTTTTGCTGTTTTCCATTTGAAAACGGTAAGAACATATCCTATCTCAATAGCCAGAAAGAGAAGGCCAAACCTACTAAAAGAAAGCACTGTGCCTAAAAAGAAGAGAAACATCAATACAATCCAGACGAGGTTCCTTTTACTTGTTAGAGCAAAGTACGTTGCTAAAGGAAATCCACACAGGAAGAGGATGTATGCATGGTTATGACCAACTAAGAAACTAACCAAACTTCGAGAGGGCAGAAAATCAACTAAGCCATCGAATGACAAAAAGAAGATGCTGAGACAAACGAATAAGACATTGACACATAAGATGGTTTTAAGAAAAACACTTTGTTCTTCGGACTTGAAAAGCGGTACGGCATAAAAAACACTAAAGCTTATTCCTGCCAAGGCGAGCACCAGCCACCGGCCAATGGCCAGTGGGATAGAGATGCTCACAGGAATAAGGGCGAACAGAAGAAGCACGACTGCCAAGCAGCCGATCGAAATAAAGCTTTGTCCCGCTTGGAAAGATTTTGCGTCCGTTCTGAGCTTGTAATACGCTGTAACTAAGTACAATATCAGCAAGGCTGGACCAAACCACAGTAAGTACTGAGTGTCAGAAAAAAATAAGAGCAGAAAGTACAGTGATCCAAAGCAAGTAGAAAGAAAAAGTGGCGAAAAAAGTTCTTTGCGAGCGATGACCATACAACAGCGTATTATGCCCCATCTTCATGTGGCAGTCATTATCCCTTCAACACTTGAACCCAAACACTTGGCTCATTTGACTACTTGTGTAAAGAGTATTCAAGAGCAATCAAAAGTAGCTAAGATTACGACGTATATCGTTTCTGATAAAAAACCGACGCAAGTTATCAAAAAACGTTTTTCGACCGTTATCTTTGTATCGGCACCTTCCGGGTTTGGATTTGGTGAGTTGAATAATGAGGCTATCCAGCTGTTACTTCATCAACCAGCAAAAATAGATTGGGTACTCCTTTTAAATGATGATGCCTGGTTAAGAAAAGATTTTATAAAAAGACTGGCTAGTTTAAGTCAGCAAAAGCAAGAAAAAGTTGATGTTTACGCACCTTGTATCTTCGAAGCATCAAACCCTCAACAGATAGAGTCGTTTGGCGTTGAGTACTTTCGTTCTGGTTATGCTAAAAACTGTAGAAGTGAAGATATTCATACAACTTTGGCTACCGCAGGGTGTATAGCTATCAGGTTTTCACTTATTCAAAAACTTACTCAGCAGTATGGGTACTTTTTCAATCCGCTTTACTTTTACTATCTTGAAGATGTTGATCTTAGCCTTCGGATCTGCATGATGGGAGGAGTAATTAAGAAAGATAGAAACTTAAACGTCTACCATCATGGCTCACTGAGCTCAGGAGGAAGAAAAAATCGCTTCGCGCTTTATCACACATATCGAAATCTGTTGTGGGTAATTATCTGTTGTTGGCCAGTGACAGTAATTTTCAGAAATATGTTTAATATCTTGCTGGTGCAAGTCTGGCTTTGCCTATATGGTAGTGTAACGAATGGGATGTTGACGTATCCGAAGATCATTGGCGAAACCACTCACATGTTTCCGCAATTACTCCGTTATCGGCGAAAAACTTTGGCGGGATACTCCAAGACGGTACGTTTTTCAGACCTTCTAGCAAAATACTCGTTTCGGACATTTCATAACAGAACTGTTCCTGCTGTATGAAAAGAAAAGTTGCTATTGTTCACGATAACTTACTTGAATATGGCGGTTCTGAACGAGTAGTGGAAGCGCTGATCAAAATATTCCCCCATGCTGATCTCTATACTTTTTTCTTTAATACTAAGAACGAACAGCTCAGTAAACAGTTTGATGCTCACCGATGGCATGGATCATTTATTCAACCATTTCAATGGTTATCTTTTCTTAAGCAGTACTTTTCGGTCTTGAAGCCCTTAGCATGGTGGCACTTTCACCACCTTGACCTCCGAGATTACGATCTTGTTATCAGCTCTACGCATTCATACAACGCTAAGGCTGTTAAAGTAGATAAGGAAGCAGTTCATCTTTCTTATATTCATACACCGCCCCGTTTTCTATATGGCTATCGACATGAACTAGCTCATCTCACCAAACTTCCTTTTTTGGGATGGTTTTTTGCCTACTTAAAGCGAGTTGACTTCCGAGCTGCTCAGCGACCTACCCACCTGGTAGCTAACTCGCAAGAAGTTCAACAACGAGTTCAGAAGATATATCGTCGGACAGCAGCTATTGTTTACCCACCTGTATCTGTTAAGCAAGTAACCACCAAAAACACAGCAATGAAGCACAAACAGTACTATGTTGCCCATAGTCGTCTGGTGAAGCAGAAGGGTTTGGACCTGATTGTGAGAACTTGTACTCAATATGAACTGCCATTGAAAGTGGTAGGAACAGGGTACTTGCACTCTTTACTCCAACAGAGTGCTGGGAAAACAGTCGAGTTCTTAGGTTTTGTTGATGATCAAAAACTACCTAAACTCTATCAATCTGCTATTGCCCTGCTGTATGCTGCAGAGGAGGAAGATTTTGGCATTGTCCCGTTGGAGGCACAAATGTTGGGTGTTCCAGTAATAGCATATCGAAGTGGTGGTGTACTTGAGACGATTAAGGAAGGGAAAACAGGGTATTATTTTAAAGATAAAACGCCAGCAGCATTGTACGCAGCAGTACGAAAGTTAGAACGCCAGCCCCTACAACCCAGTGCTTGCGTTACCTTTGCCAAAGGCTTTCGGCCCGAGGTCTTTGCCCGAAGGATCGAAGAAGTACTAAAAACTAGGTGATGTGTCATGAAAAAATTACTTATTATTGGGCCACGTGCTTTTCCAGCTGACTTTGTGGGAACAAGTGGGGTGGAAACATACGTCTACTCGGCTGTGTCAGCGCTTGTACAGGCAGAAAAAGAGTTAGAAGTTACTGTTCTGACCAGAACTACCTACCAGGAGCAAGTTGTCTCTAGTACTCCATTGGAGCGAGTCCAAGTCCGAGGTCTAATTGCTTTACCAGGAAAAATTCTGGAAGCGGTGAGTTATAGTCTGATGGCCTCCATCATTGCTGCTTTTTCCAAAGCAGATGTGGTCTGGTATCACACTGCCGGTATGGCAATTGGTGCTTGGATCCCTGCTTTATTTGGCAAAAAAATTTGGGTCACTATTCACAGTTTAGACTGGCAACGCAAAAAATGGGGAAGAACAGAAAGCCTCAGTTTTAGGATCTCTTCTGAGTTTATTATGCGAGTGGTCCGCAATGGAGAGCTGTTTGCAGTAACCGAAGCCTTGGCCGAAAAAATTCGCCAGATTAGTAAGAGAGAGTGTCACGTAGCCTATCCTGGCATCCCGCATCCGCCACACCTTGATCATCACATGAAACGTCAGGACTATCTGTTGTATCTAGGTCGTCTCGTACCAGAAAAAAGAGTTGAGTGGTTACTGGAGTTTAGTGCAACGCAAGGTGTGCCTTGTTTGATCGTGGGAACACATGGCAATACGCCAGACTACGAAAAGAAACTGCGTCAGCAGTATCAAAGTAAGTACGTGAATTGGTATGGCTCAGCAATTGGTCAAGAAAAATGGGAAGTCTTAGCCCAAGCCAAGTACTTAGTTCTTCCTTCAGAACTAGAAGGCTTTCCTATTACTATTCTGGAGGCAGTAGCAATGAGGACGCCCTCCCTCCTTGCACACGGTATCTTGCCTAGTGACTTTGCCAGTTTGCCACTTATTGAAACATTTGAAGCAAGTAGTCAGGAAGATTTTAATCGGGTACTCAAACAGCTACTGCACAAAAGAGCGAAGCGGCGCCCGTTTTCGACTAACGACCGTCGTGTTTTGCGACGATATACGTGGCAGCGTACCGCCAGCTCCTACACGGCTTTTCTTTAACAGTGCCTTGATTTTTGACGGTAGTAAAAAGTAGAAACACTGTCCGATTAACTTCATATCTGAACGAAGCGAACCAGTGTCGACAGTCTGCTGATCAAGCTCTCGCCAGCGTTTAAGGGATGTATAACGATCGGTTGCTACAGCCCAGTGAGAGATAATTCCTGGTTTAATGTTATAGCGGAAGTCCCAATCTTTAGGGAGTTTTTGAGCTTCTTTAATCGGTAAAGGTCGGGGCCCAATAAAGCTCATCTTTCCAGTTAGAACATGAAAGAACTGAGGAAGTTCATCTAGACCTGTTCGAGACAGGAAGCGGCCAACCTTTGTAAAGCGAGGATCATTTCGCATCTTAAACATGGGTTGCGGTGCTTCGTTATACTTGAGGAGCTTCTTTTTTTCTTTCTCTGCGTCATGTCGCATGGTTCGAAACTTCAGCATTTTAAATGGTTTTTTACCATGACCCATCCGCTCTTGCCAAAAAAGAATTGGCTGTCCTGAGAAAGCGAGAACTAGTAGAACCACTGTGCAAAAGACCGGCAGAAGCGCCGTCACCAAAACTAAGGACATGCAAATGTCAAAGAGCCTTTTCTGCCAGCTGAGGTGATACGAAGCAGTGTGCACAAGACTTGTATGTTAGGCGGAGTCTTCTTCTGAATCAATAAGCGCCTGTCGCAAGTTATAGCGATAACTCCATACGCCTAAGCCAATCATGAAGAACCCACCCACAATTAACGCTATTGTTACACTTGTAGACCCAGATCTTGGAATAGCACTGTCGGTCGCCGGCACGACAACTCTTGGAGAAGCTGAAGGCGTGGCACTAGCCGAAGCTGTTGGCGACGGTAACAGGCTTGGTGATGGAGAAGGTGACGGAATAGTGAATGGGTTTTGAGAGCCAAATGGGGTTGGACTAGGATTGGCTTGAGCCAGTAGTGCAGTATCATTTCCTGGCCCTGAAACAAAAAAAGTTCTTGTAACGCTTTTTTCTTCTCCCGTAACTGGATCAGTATAACTATAAGTCACGGTGTGCTCACCAGGCTCTAAGGTTTGATCACCGTTACTTAAAGGCAAGACAAAGTTTCCCTCAGCGTCTGTTTGAACTTGAGTTGTAATCTGGGTCTCGGAGTTTACTTGAACAGTAATAAGAATGTTAGGAGCTGCCTTACCGGTGATTGTTGGCTGTCCTGTTTCTACCGTTTGCTGTTCGGGAATTGTCAGATCCACAGTATCAACCATTTGAGTATTTTGGGTTTCCATCTCAGGTTGAGTAGAAGGAACAGGTGAGCGCATTGCAATTGCAGTAAGTTCATTAGGGTCAGTTATTGGACCTGCCCCAGTATTTTCTGTATCTGTCTCGGTTGTTGATAAGGAAGCCAGAGAGTCTTCGGAAGCCGTTGTAAACTCTTCAGGAGCTGTTTGCGTTGATTCTGCCTGAAGGCCAGTGTCGGTGGCGGCACTCCCGCTCCCTAACGTAATGGTGGGAACTGGTTGTGTATCTGAAACAGGGAGTTGAGCTGCGCCAGTTTCGTTAATTTGGGTACCTTGAACAAAGATTTGAACAGTATCTGTTGGCTGCAAGTTCGCGTAACCAGAGAGATCTGCAGTACGAGCATTAGAGAGTGGAATTGCCCAACTACCAGAACCTTTGACCAATGCTGAAAGCTCTGCTACGCCATTCATCGTCATGTAAACGATAGCTCCATCAGCTGGAGCGCCAGTGGAGTTATTAATAGTTCCATACGCAGTTTTGGCTGCGGTGGGGCTTCCACCTCGATTAGCAGTTTTTACGGTAAAAGGTACGCCATTATTATCAAACTTGGGGACGGAGGTTGTCCCGACGGTGAAGAAGTACTCTGTTCCTGGATCAAGATCTCGCAAAGTGATGTAGTGACTACTGTATTGATTAACCGTCCCAGCGAGTTGGTCTCGATCATCGCTAGCTTGGGTAGTCATACTGTCAGCAGACTTACCATACTTGACGAAGCCAGCTGTAGCTTCGTCGGTCATGAACGAGATCGTCAGTCCAGTGTCTTTGACATTGGTGATTTTTAGATTTTTAGGTGTAGTTTGTGGAGTTGCTCGGGGTGCAAAAACGCCACCTCCAGTACCAATGAAGGCAATACCACCCACTAAAGAAGCAATTAATACTCCTAAGCCTAGCAAAGTCGGGATTTGACGTTGGGCAAACGCGCGTTTCATGTCCTTATTACTGTAGAGAACTTAGTCTGGGAAAACAACGCGAAAAAGATACGAAATAAATAGAACAAAACGATACATTAAGGCAGAGTTGAAAACCTATGTACCTGGAGGTGGAACAGGTCCTGTTTCAGGAGGAGCTTGGTCGGGGGGAATCACGTCGATGGGTTGCTGTGGATTAGCGGGTTCTACACTCACCGTTCCGCCATTTTCAGTTGGTTGTGTTTCTGTCGGAATGCCAGGAGCTGTATCTTGATTTGGAGTTGCTGGGGCATTTGTTCCTGTTCCAGTTTCCAGTACACGCCGAGATCTATCTGAAGCTGTAAAGACAACGATTGATTCTTCACCAGTTTTAGAAGTGACAATTGAGTACACAGGGAAGTCACTCAGCTCCTCTGGGCTAAATGCTCGTTTTTGTTCAATTTGGCTAATAACCTCTTCATTAATGTTCGGATTCAAAGCCTCCGCCATCTTTAGCAGTTCAGGAGAAATTCCAGTTTCTCGTTGAGTTCTGAAAAGCGTCAATCCTACCCAAACAATCACTGTCACTAAAGTGAAGATCAGGATTTTCAGGAAGGTTTGTTTTTGCTGGAGTTGAGAGAGCTGTGTTTTCATGGAATAGGTGTTTCTGTTGGTGCTGGGGCTGGAGTTGCCGCTTTAGCAGGATCGTAGGCAAAGAATGGAACATTTATAGTTATGTTTGCCTGCAGAACTTTGCGTCCTCGTTGCTCAGTAATAGAGAAAACGACGGTATCAACAGAAAGAACACGACGATTAGACTGTAAGTTCTCAATCAGCTCGCGAATAGACGGATAGTCACCAATGACGGTCAACACAATGGGGCGACTGACGCGTGACTTTTGAGCAAAAGGAACGTCGGTTTCCGGTTCCTTAGGAACCTCTTTGGCTTGAAGAGAAATAATTGTTAGCTGACTTTCACTTGCGATCTTCTCAATCACTAATAAGGCTTCTTCAAATTCTGGGGTTGGCGGTATTGCTTCATCTAAAATAGTTAAGCGCTCCTGTAAAGATTGATACTGCGTTTGAGCAGTAGAAAGCGCCGCAACTTTTTGAGCCAAGCGTTGATTAAGCGCACGCTTATCATCGAGTTCTTTGACTAAAGCGCCCATTGTTTGCAGGGTGGGACGAATAGCAAATATGGCAAAGATAATCACTGCTCCAATCGTAAAGAAAAGCTCCAACGAGACCTTGGCGATTGGTCGATCGTAGAACTGCAAGAGCATGGTGGTCAGTTGTTTACTGCGACTAGTTGCCATTTTGGGTTACCACTTTTTTGACATTAGCCTCAATCTTAAAACCAAGGCCGCTGTTCGTATCCTTTGCTGTTCCAATCCGCTCCACACTTACATCGGTAAAGCGTCCTGAAACTTGCAAGTTATTAATCAAAATACCTAGGGAGACATTTGAAAGTGTTGTACCTGTTAAGGTGACCCGACCCGGGCGCATCTGAAGATCAGTCAATACGACATCTGGGGGTGTGACCTCAGTTAACGTGGGGAAGATATCAGTGACATTTTCTTGTTGCTGAATCTGTTGATAGCTATCAATTTTTTTCTGGGCATCACGAACGTTTTGCTCTAGTTCACCATATGAGTTGATAACTGTTTCCTTCTGCAAAATGGCAGTGTTTAAGTCTGTAATCTGTCGGTCAATGGTAAAACGGCTGGCAAAGCTAACAATCACTACCAGCTCGGTAAAGATAATTAAGTAACGGCCAATCGATAAGGACCACTGCAATAACTTCCCAACAGGCGTGCTGAGGAACGGGTCTTTCGGCAGTAAATTGACCTTAATAGTGGCAGGCTTCTTCATTCCTTTTCCATTGTACACACTGTTGGTCAGCTGACCAAGAACTGTCTTCTCTATGGTTGCATGTCTTCAGATGCGCTTGGGGACTCGACAAGTACTTCTTCACTTTTAGCCAAAGGCTTCTGCCAGTTGCCAAATTTATTAATCAAACTGGTAATGATATACAGCTCGCGAATATCAAGGAGCAACGCAAAGTAGATATAGACCAACATACCAATCGTGCCCGTACTAAGCGTTAGTAAGATCAGTTCGATAGTTCTGGTAGTATCAAAGACTAACTCATCAAGAATACGGAATGGTAAGTAAAGGAAGATTGCCATCAAGAAGCTGGTAATAATCATCTTAATTTGAGGAATCCAAAACTCTTTGCGGGCAAAACCACTGACTCGTTTATCTAAGCAGTACAAGAAAAGCAGCATTTCAATAATATTGGCTACTGTAAGTACCGTTGCCATGCCGATTACCCCCAGCTTAAACACGAAGACGGAAAGCGCAGAGCCAATCATGTAGAAAACCACCGTAATAATAGTGATGTACAGTGGTGTTTTGGTGTCTTTTAATGCATAAAAAGAGCGGATGAGAAGCTGAACAATAGATTGGGCAGCAATCGACAACGAGATGATCGCTACAACTCGGCCGGTGATTAGAGTCGTTTCCCAAGGGAAGTTGTGTGTTCCATACGCAATACGGACAATGGGAACACGCAAGATTAAGAGCAGCACTGATGCTGGATAAGCCAGGAAAGCGATTTGGTGAATCGATTTTAAGACTAAATCTTTAAATCTACCCAAATCGCGACTATTGGCTTCATCGGATAAAAATGGCAGGGCTGCTTGACTAATAGGTACGCCAAAAAACCGAATTGGCATCGTCATTAATGAGAACGCCAAGTTCATAATCAAGTAACTTAACTTTCCAATCGAGGTAGTAAAAAAGCCGTCTGCCAACTGTTGAACTTGATTAATAGCCAGACTAGCAGTGCGAGCTGGTGTGAGCTTATACGTTCGTACTACAGCAGGATCTTTCAAAGCCATAATGGGTTTGAAGCGGAAGCCCAATTTAAAAACGAGTGGTGTTTGGATCACCATATGAAGAGCCGCTCCCAGCACCACCCCAATTCCAGCCGCATAGATACCAAAGTACGGAGAGAGGAGATAGGCTCCTAGCAAAATACCAACGTTATAGAGAATTGGTGCGAGTGCAGGCACAATGAAGCGTTTATAGGACTGCAACATGCCGGTAAAGAAGTTCGAGATAGCAAAGAAAAACTGAGCAAAAACCATGATTCTGGTCATCTGTACCGCAATATGAAGTTGTTCAGCGGTGAAAGCGTCACCTGTGCGCAGCTTCGTCAGCGGTTCGGCAAAGATAAAAACCAACACGCCAACGGCAATAAAAAGCAACATGACGCTGTTCATCATCGAGTTCATGTAACGGAGCTCTTCTTCCTTATTGTTCTTGTACATGCTCAAGATAGGAATGAAGGCAGCAGAAACGGCTCCTAGTACGATCAACTGAAACATCAAGTCGGGAATCTGAAACGCCAACAGAAATGCCTCATACGCTTGCTGGGAAGATAACGTATCGAAAAAGTGAGAGATCAGTAAACGTTGACGAACTAACCCAGACAAAGCTGAGGCAATATTTGCTACGGTGATAATCACTGCTGCAGAGAGAATACTGTTCTGCTGTTTCTCGAGCCAGTCAGTGTAGGTGCTCAATAACTTGGGGAGGCGGAATACCATAGAAACTACTTTTCGCTTGAACTCTCATTTTAATCGCTTCTGTCTTGCTTGGAAAGCGAGGAGTTCTTCTCTCCAAAAAGGAGAATAAATGGAAAAGGGTTTGTAATCTTGAGAAAAGTTTTGTACAATTGCAGGTCTAGTAAAGGAAATACACATGCCAATTCTTCGTAACGCAAAGAAAGCGCTTAAAGTGAGTAAGCGCAAAGCTAAAGTAAACACACCTGTTCGTTCTCGTTTGAAGACAACAGTTGATGCTGCTAAGAAAAAAGCCGAGCCAGCAACATTGAGTTCAGCCTTTTCAGCAATCGACAAAGCTGTCCGTCGTCACGTCATCCACCGTAAAAAGGCATCTCGCATGAAGAGCCAACTAGCTAAACGTGCAGCCAAAACGGAAGCAGCCCCTGCACCAAAAGCAGCCGCTAAGCCCAAAGCAAAAGCTTCCAAGAAGTAAGCTGTACTCTCGAATTTGTCCGATATCAGAAACTTTTCTATCATTGCGCATATCGATCACGGCAAGACTACCTTGACCGATCGTTTGCTTGAGTTAACCCATACTGTCTCACAACGTGAGTTTACTGAGCGGTTGATGGATAGTAATCCGATTGAAAAAGAACGCGGTATCACCATCAAGTTGGCTCCTGTCCGAATGGAGTACCAAGGTCACATTCTCAACTTAATTGATACTCCAGGTCACGTCGATTTTGGTTATGAAGTGAGTCGGTCGTTAGCTGCATGTGAAGGAGCACTACTTGTCGTAGACGCTACTCAAGGTGTTCAAGCCCAAACTCTTTCCAACTATGAAAAAGCAAAGGAACTGGGATTAGATATTATTCCAGTGATCAACAAAATTGATCTTCCCTCCGCCGATGTCGATGCCGTTTCCCTTGAACTAATGGAAACATTTGGTATTGATGAAAAAAGGATCGTGGCTGTCTCTGCGAAAACAGGACTCAACACAGAGGCGTTAATGGAGGCAGTGGTCCAACACATTCGTCCCCCGCAGGGAGATGTTAACACGCCACTTCGAGCCTTAGTTTTTACTTCTCACTTTGACCAGCACAAGGGTGTGATCGCCTACATTCGCGTCGTGGATGGGCGCTTGGATAAACAGAAGCTGCAACTGATGGCTACTAAAGCCAACTTCTTGCCTGTTGAAATAGGCGTATTTACTCCCCAAATGACGCCAACTGATCACTTAGAAGCTGGCGAGGTTGGATACATCTGTACTGGATTGAAAGATGTGAGCCAAGTAACGGTGGGTGACACGATCACTTCAGCTGCAAATGCCGATACAGTCACCAGATTACCTGGCTATAAAGAACCACTGCCAATGGTGTACATGGAGTTTTATCCCATTGATGGAGACGACTTCGTCCTTCTTCAAGATGCGATGGCTAAGCTTTCACTCCATGATGCAGCCCTACGCTTTAGTGGTACACACTCACCAGCGCTCGGAAATGGTCTGCGAGTAGGATTCTTGGGAATCTTGCATGCTGAGATTGTTCGTGAGCGTTTAGAACGTGAGTTTAATCTTGAACTGATTGCCACATCGCCTTCGGTTACTTATCAAGTGGAGAAGACTGATGGAACAGAGATGTTAGTGAAAACTCCCGCCGAGATGCCGGATCCTGCCACTATTAAATTGATCAAAGAACCAATGACTCATGCCATCTTGTTCACGCCTAAGGAGTACCTCGGGTCAGTGATGCAGTTGACTGAGGATCATCGCGGCAAGATGCTGAGCTTACAGGATGTAGGGACGCGGGTCAGAATTGAGTATGAGCTACCTCTAGCCGAGATTATTGTTCACTTTCACGATCACTTAAAGTCAGTTTCCTCTGGGTTTGCTTCTTTAGAGTATGAAGTCACTGAGTACCTACCAATCGATGCAGTCAAGTTAAATGTGGTAGTTCAGCATGAGCCCATTGATGCATTGTCAGTCATCGTGGTTCGCGAGCGGGCAGAACAAATTGGTCGACAGTTGGTTAAGAAGCTTAAAGAAGTTATTCCACGTCAACAGTTTGAAGTTCCGATTCAAGCTGCTATTGGCGGAAAAGTTATCGCTCGCGAAACGATTAAAGCCTACCGAAAAGATGTGACGGCACATCTCTACGGCGGTGACGTAACTCGACGTCAGAAGTTGCTGAAAAAGCAAGCCAAAGGCAAGAAACGAATGAAAGAGATCGGTAAAGTACAGCTGAACCAAGAAGCGTTTATGGCCGTCTTAGAGCGCTAAAGAGCCACTAGATACAGATCGAGAAACGACTGCTATAATCTCCCTCATGCCGGAAATCTTCAACTCCTCGAAAGCTTCTAAAGCAGGAACGTCAGCGGCAAAGACTCCTGTACATTCTGACGAGGCTCAACACTCTGAGGTTGAAGCAGTCTCTGATCCAGCCCCTGTTCATCGTTTAACTGAAGAGAAACGGAAAGCCAAACACGTTGATGAGTACTCAAGTGTGATGCGAAAGGAGAAGCCGTCTCATCGTGTTTTTGCGGCCTATGCTCCCAAACCAGAAAATACTCGTTTCGACTCTCAACACGCTGACGAGCAAGTTTTACTCTTACTTCGTCAGAGTCTGATCACCCAAATCAAGTACGTTTTTGTCATTTTGGGACTCATTTTTGTTCCAGTTTTATTTAATGCAGTAGGCATGTTGGACTTTTTACCAACTCGTTTTCAATTGATTGCCAACTTAGGTTGGTACTTAATTGTGGCCAGTTACACACTCGAAGTTTTTCTCTCGTGGTTCTACAACGTCTACATCATTACTGATGAACGGATCATTGATGTTGACTTCCACTCGATCTTATTTAAAAACGTTTCGTATGCCAAACTAGATAACATCGAGGATATTACGGCCACGACTGCTGGTTTTTTAGGGTCAGTTTTTGACTTTGGTGATATTAAGATTCAGACTGCTGGTGCTGTTACCCAATTTGAGTTTGCAAGCGTACCACACCCAAGTAGAGTAGTAGCATTCTTGAATGAGCTATTAATTGAAGAAGAACAAGAAAAACTAGATAAGAGGGCAAACTAATGTTTCCGGTACTCACTCCCGACTCACTTGACTCTCTCCTTTTAGGCAGTGTGCGATTAATGCTCCTCTTCGGTTTCTTGCTGTATCTCATCTTCACCTTCATTGCTTTGCGCCAGATTGAGATTATGAGAAAAACGGTGATCACCCCATTTTCAGGAATGGTCTTTTTAATCGGACTACTGCATGTTTTAATTGCTGTGTTGGCACTTGCCTTTGCATTTGTAACCTTGATGTAAGGTTTCTTCTTATCCAGTGTTAAAATAACGTCGATGTTGAAACTTCTTCAACGGACATTAGTTGGTCAAGCAACAGACAACCAACGGAGTGGGGTGCTTATTCACCCGACACAAGACCTGGTGGTACTGTATGCCGTTTCCTCCGCAAATGCTGGTGAAGCCTTTTTACACTACTGCCAAGAGCAGTTTGATCACGAAGCTCCCCAAAGTAGCCTAGAGCTGCACCAACTTTTGGATAGATGTATCTCCACAGCTGAGCGGATGGAAGTGGAGCTGTCTTTGGTGAGTATGGGAGTGATGGAAGATCGAGTTGTATTGGCGGCATATAACGGAAGTGTTTGGTTGAAGCGAGGATCTAAAGTCGGCCAAATTTTGAGTGCTGAAAGTACCTTACAGTTGCTTGAAGGAAAAACTCAGGTGGACGACGTCTATGCACTGTTTACCCAGAAGGCAATGCCACTTTCAGCCCTCATTCAAGATGCCCTGGCAAAAACGACCGCCCAAACGGCTGCGACCTTAATTGAGCTACCAGAACTCCGATCAGCAGTGCATGGAAGTGCTGATGAACCATTAACTGGCTTAAGCGTAGCTGCTGTTAAAGATGTTGAAGCGGTAAGTGATGACAGAGTGGATTCGGTGGAGCTGCATGATAGCTCCCAACCGGCGATGCTTACTCCTGCTGAGGTAGACCAGCAGCTGTCTCAAACGATCTCTCCACCAGCGACCCCTTTAGGTAAAGTTACTCACGGAGTAGGGAAAGGTGTCGGTGGCGTACGAAGAGCAGTTAAAGGAGTATCTGCGCAGTTCGGACAGCTCTTTTCTCAGGATGTATATGTTAGACAGAAACATCGACGCTCAGCCTTGAAAGTGGGACTAGTTCTTTTGGCGCTGCTCTTGATTGCAATTGGCGCACTGGGTTTTTGGCGAAATCATAGACAGGAGCAACAGAAACAAGTTGCATCGATCCTAACACCCTACCAAACGCAGTTTGCCCAAATCAAAGATCTGTCAGTCAACGATCCCGTAACGGCGCGAGCACAGCTGGGACTGTTAATCACTGAGGTAGAAGCCAAAGCCCAAGATCAGGCTCAACCAAAGTTTGTTCAAGAAGCACTTCAAGCACAACTAGACACCATCAAAGAATTTAATCAAAGTATCTCAGGGCAAACGCAGTTACCACATCTGCCCACCTTTTTCGATCTGCGTTTGGTGCAGTCCAACTTTTTAGCTAGCAGGATTGATGTTACGGCGGAGACATTGTTTTTCTTAGACTCTGGCCAACGTCGTATCTTGGCGTTAAATATCGAGAAAAAACAGCCTACGCTGCTACCAATTGGCGAGTATCCCGATATTCGCGCTCTGGTTGCCAACGACGAGTTTCTCTACTTCTTGGGTCAGGGTCTTTTCCGCTTTACTTTGAGTGGCACCGAAGTCGCAAGTATCGTAGAAAACTCAGATGACGTTATTACTGATGGTCAGTCATTGGGACTGTTCGACAAGTACCTATACGTACTCAACAAGACTAGAAATAACATCTTCCGTTATGACACCGAAGACGACAAGCTAGATAGCGAACCTACCGCTTGGATTCAGTCCGGACAAGGTGTTGATCTCAACAATGTCCAGACCTTTGCGATTGATGGTGATGTCTGGCTTTCTACTCAGACAGGAGAGATTCTGAAGCTTTCAGGGGGGAGAACAGCTGCTTTTGAGATTTCAGGACTGGCAGACCCATTTACTACGCCAATTAGTATTTTTACTAAACCCGATTTACAGAACCTCTATGTACTCGAACCAGAAAAAAGCAGAGTAGTCGTTCTGAATAAAGAAGGTCAGTTCATTAAAGAGATCAAAAGTGATGAGCTAGCTGGAGCCACAGCGGTGGTAGCCAGTGAGAAACACTCTAAGGCATTTGCCCTTAGTGGTTCGCTGGTGTATGAAGTGGGACTATAAAACTCCTGAGACCGTTCAAAATTGGTCACAAAACACTTCAATTTTCGCTTATCGACCAAGAGAAAAACAGCTGTTGACTAGGTGAAGTATGCTTTACAGATGAAAAAAACCCTCGATGTCCATCATGTAAATCTTCAGTAACTTTTCGCAAAGGTGTTCGGCGTGGAAAGATAAAGTATCACTGCCAAAAATGTAATCGTTGGTTTCAAATTAATAGGGCTGCATCGCTTAAAAAGTACAGACTTCTGTGGGCACACATTGATGGAGTTCCTTTTCGTGCGCTTTCAAACCAATATCACATTAGCCTCGGTAGTGCTTATAACTACTGTGCGCAAGTTTTAAAACAACTTCCAGACTGTGCAGAAATTACTCGGACATACTGCACTAATTTCTCTGGCATCCTTTTAGTAGATGGAAAGTATCTAGCTGTAAAAGGATACAAGAGAAAAATTCCTGTTCTGTATGGCTTGGACTACGCCAGCCACGACATTCCCTACTATCTGCTTTCAACTGCCGAGAGTTATCAGACCTGTCTAGCTTTTTTTCAGAAGTTAAAAGAGCTCAACTATCCCTTACGCGTTTTGGTCTGTGATGACAATAGTAATATTTACAGGGCTTGTTTGGAGGTTTTCCCAGGTGCAGTTGTCCAGCTCTGTCAACTGCATTATCTTCGATCAATCCGCTTTTTACTTCGTTTAGACCTTAACTATCACTATCGACCATTTTTTTTTGCGCTCTGTCGACTTTTTAAGCATCGATATTCTGAACTAAGCTTTATTCAAGAGCTTACCCAAATTATTCAGATACACTATCCTGATAGACTTTGCACGTCAATTTTAATTGATTTAGAAGCAAAAAAAGATCTATTGCTGGGGTATCTGCATGATGAAGAAATCCCTACTACCACTAACTTAATTGAGAGTTTTAACTCCCACCTTCAAGGCCGACTAAAGAGTATTAAAGGATTTGATTCATTTGAACACGCTACATTGTGGTTAAACGGATATTTCTTGAGGAGAAGGCTAAAACCTTTTACTGATTGTGAAGGGAAGTTTGCGAACTTAAATGGGTTCTCAAGCTTATCGTTAACAAAAAATCCAAACCTTGATCTACCACTCTTTTTTAAATTAGCGGGTGACCGTATTTGAACGGAGTAGCATCCTACCTGATTCTTACTTTGTGTTTTAGCTCGTGCTGAATGTCTCGTTCAATCGCTTTTTTCTTTAGCTCAGCGCGGCGCTCATACTGTTTTTTTCCTCGAGCTAAGGCGAAACGCAACTTAATCGTATTTCCCAGTAGTTCAAATTTTTGAGGAATTAATGCCAGCCCTTTTTGCTGAGTTGCTTCAATGAGCTGATTAATCTCACGTCTTTTTAAAAGGAGCTTCCGAGTTCGTTTGGGGTCATACTCGCGATTATCGGCAAACTTGTACGGCGTGATTTGAGCATTCAATAAGAATAACTCGTTCCCCAAGACCTTGACGTAGCTCCCGGTGAAGCTGCCACTTTTCTGTCGTAAGCTCTTTACTTCGGAGCCATGCAAAACGATACCTGCGACATAACTTTCCAGGAACTCATATTCTTGTGATGCTTTTCGATTCTCGAGCAAGATCATGCAGGTATTATATCTTGAATATCTTCTTTCATTTGCTGCTAACTTGAAGACAGTAGTTGCAAAAAGACCCAGAACTTTGAATAATGAAGGGAAAGAGAGGTGTATATGCCCAAAAAAGTATTCTGGCCAGCTGCAATGATCGCTATGGGACTCGTTTTCCTAGCTCACAACTTAGGATTACTCCCAAGAGAGTTCGGAAATCTGTGGCCACTTATTTTAATTGTAGTGGGACTTGGTGGTCTTTTAACCTGTGATCGTGATGAGTGGATGCACGAAACTTCATCACGAAGTATGAGAAAATCCACACCAAAGAAACGAAAGTAAGATTTTAGCCTGCTCATCGGAGGAATGGTATGCCACTGCACATTGCAATAGATGGGCCAGTTGCTGCGGGAAAAGGAACTGTAGCTCGTTTGGTTGCCCAACGTCTGGGGTCGTTATACGTTGATACTGGAGCTATGTATCGTGTAACAGCTTTAATAGCTCTTCGCAATACAGTTCCTTTTGAAGATGAAGAGAAGATCGTAGAGCTTCTCAAACAAAATAAGATTGAGATGCGTAATCCGAATGAAACT
This sequence comes from Patescibacteria group bacterium UBA924, assembly GCA_002293725.1. GTDB lineage: Bacteria > Patescibacteriota > Microgenomatia > UBA1400 > PJMF01 > UBA924. The sequence goes on along the minus strand of DBDU01000015.1, from coordinate 49,376 downwards.
GAACAGGATGGTCGTTTAACGACTGTTCTTTTGAATGGTGAAGACGTTTCTTGGGATATTCGCACCGAAGCCGTAGGTCAAGGCTCTTCCAAAGTTGCGGCACTGGTGAAAGTTCGCGAACACTTAGTTGAGAAACAACAAGAGATTGCTGCCAACCAGGATGTGGTAATGGAAGGTAGAGATATTACCTTTAAAGTTCTTCCCGACTCTAAACTCAAGATTTACTTAACTGCTTCTACTGAAACTCGTGCCAAAAGACGTCACTATGAGCTACAAACCCGTGGTCAGGATGTTACTTTTGAAGATGTTTATAAAGATCTCCAAGAACGTGACGACCGTGACATGAACAGAGCTATTGATCCGCTGCACGTGGTTGAAGGAGCTTGGGTGCTAGATTCTTCTAACCTCACAATTGAAGAAGTTGTTGATCTGATTGTTGAACGAGCAAAAGAGCTGAAGGGATAATCGTATGGGGTGGTTTGGTCGCAAAAAAGAAGAAACAGAAGAATCTGTTGAGTCTCAAGACCAAGAGCTCTTATCTCAACTGGATGAGTTACAAAAAACGACCGAAGAAACTGAAGCCGAAAAGGAAGCTCGCCGAATCGCTCGGGAAGAGAAAAAGTTTCTTAAAGAACAAGAACGAAAGCGCAAACAACGAGAACGCTTTGTTGCTCCGGTCTTACTCTTACTCACAATTTTAATCTCAGTAGTTCTGTGGATGATGAATCGTTCTTAATGCATAGTCGCGCACTTGACTCATTACGACAGTATCTTTCTGATCCTGTACTGCAGCTTAGTACTCGGGGTTTAGAGGTGATGTCAAAGAGTAAAGATCCCTACCACGACGTTACTCACGCCGAGCGAATGTTACAAGACTTCTCATTTATGCTTAAAAAAGACGAACATCTTTTGAGCATGATCAATCCGGAAGTAGTAGTGTTGAGTATTTGTTGGCATGACTCTTGGAAGGCCGGTCGACTTGCTCGTAATAACTTGGAGCTACTCTATCATCAGTTTTGGGATGGACTTGGTTCGGTGAGAATCTTTGAGCGAGCTGCCAAGACTGCCCATTTAAAAGCAGAGCTGCGGAGCGAAGTGAGTTACTCAATTCGTAAGCATGCTCACTTTCAGTTCTTACCAATTCGTACCTTAGAAGCAAAGATCCTTCGTGATTTAGATGACCTTGATCTCTGGAGTCAAGAACGGATCTCCCGTGGGAAAGGAATTTTTGCCTTTGCCTCTGCTTGGCGGGTGAAGATCTTCCGCCGTACGATTCTGAATCAGAAGCTCAACACTGACTGGGCATATGCAGAACGAGAGAAAAGATCACTCTCATTTCTAGAGTACTTTGACGCTCTATTTCAAAAGTAACACAGACAAAAAATCTATTTAGCGTAAGGGAATGGTGTTCTGCAGTGGTCGCGAGGGCGTCTGAGGTGCTGTGGTTTGCCTTGGTGTAGTAACGCGGGGAGCTTGTGGTTGTGGACGATAGGTTGCTTGAGGTCGAGTTGGCGCAGTAGGTTGGACTATTGGTGACGAGAACTGGTTTGGATTACAGGCCGTTTGGGGCTCTGACCCTACGGCGAAAAGTTCATCTCGCACCGTTGGACAGCCATTACATGGAAGAGTTTGGGTTTGAACGCAAACTTTTACTCTCACTAAACCTTCCGGTAATGGAAACTGATGAGGGGCTTCATCGCTCAGTGTCAGCCGAATAACCTTGTTCCAAATGGGCGAAGCGCCGGTAATACCCGATGCTACATAACTCATAGGGGTGTTGTCATTATTGCCAACCCAAACAGCTACTACCCGATCAGTGGTATAGCCAATCGTCCAGTTATCACGAAGGTTATTGGTGGTACCCGTTTTAACGGCTACTTGCTGCTCTGGAATATGGAGCACTGAGTTTGGTCCGAAGGCAGGGATTCGGGCAACGTTATCGGTCAGGATATCAGTGATCTGATAGGCAGTTTTAGTGGAAAGCGTTTTGCGAGAGGGACAGTCATTATTATCGAGAGCACAGTTATTGTGATAAAGGACATCACCCTTAGCTGTTTTGATTTCCAGAATCGGGGACAGATCAGTCGTGACCCCGTTATTCGCAAACGTGCCATACACTTTTGCCATATCAGTCATTAAAACTTCGCCGCCGCCTAATGTCAGAGACAGTCCAAAGCGGGTGCGATCTTTCCAGGTAGTAATACCTAAAGTTTCGGCTAGATCGATCACGTTAGTAATGCCAACTCCATCAAGGGTTTTTACTGCCGGGATGTTATAGGAAGAAGCCAATGCTTCCCGAATGCTGACGTTTCCATGAAAGCGTCCATCGTAGTTCTTGGGGGAGTATGGAGGTGAACCTTGAATGTTGTAGGTAATGGCCTCATCCCGAATCATACTCGTTGGGCTTAAACCCCGTTCAAAAGCCGCTGCGTAAGTAACTGGTTTAATAGACGAGCCTGGTTGCCGGGGGCGCATAGTGACATTTACCTGACCATCATGTTCAAAATCAAAGTAGTCTTTACTTCCGACCATAGTTAGGACTTCGCCGGTTTGTGGATCGGTAACTAAAACTGCCCCGTTACTAATTCTGAGACGCGAAAGGAGGTTCATCTCTTCTGTCAGAATTTTTTCTGTCTCGGTTTGTAGATCAAAATCAAGAGTTGTTCGTACTTCTAGACCACCTTGATTGACTAACTCTTCGCCATACTGTTGAGCCAGTAGTTCGCGGACGTACATCACAAAGTGAGGGGCTTGAATGTCTGTCACATTGGCTCGGAACGAAAGGGTATACTCCCGAGCTGCATCAGCTTGTTGCTGGGTAATATACTCGTCCTCCACCATTCTGCGGAGAACTTCACGTTGACGGGCATATGCTAACTCAGGACTGCTTCCAAACGGCGAGTATAGACTGGGTGATTGTGGTAGTCCCGCTAAAAAAGCACTCTCCGCTAAGTTGAGTCTTTGGGCTGACTTTCCAAAGTAACGTTGGGCAGCTTCTTCTACACCATAAGTTGAGCCCCCGTATGGGGTCTCGTTTAAGTACATCTCTAGGATCTCTTCTTTGGTGTAGGTTCGTTCAACCAGAAATGACAGGATTGCTTCTCGGATTTTACGTTTTAGCGTTTTCTCAGGGGTGAGCAGAGTCATCTTAACTAGCTGCTGAGTGATCGTTGAACCACCTTGGATACGTTCTCCTTCGCTATTCACTTTGATAGCACGGGCGATTCCTTTAAACGACAGCCCGTGGTGGGTGTAAAACTCACGGTCCTCGATTGCGATCGTGGCTTGAATCATGGACGGTGGAACCTTGGAAAGTGGGACTAACGTCCGATTTTGGTCTTTATAGATGCTATACAGTAGCTTTCCATTGCGATCGAGAATCTTTGTAGTGAGAGGCTGCTTGCGTTGCCTCATCTGTGTTACTGGGGGTAAGTCTTTGAATGCTGTGTCGTACGTGAGGTATGCACCACCCAGAATTAGACCGGTCAGTAGTAAAGCAAAGAGCGTCGCAAAAAAGTGATAGCGAAAGAGATAATAAAAAGGATAGATCAACTCACGAAAGAGTGCGGAAAGAACTGTACGCAACTGGCGGAAGACACGACTTCCCAATGGCTCTGGAAAAACTTGAACAGCGACTGCTTTCTTGCGTCTTTTTGTAGCACTAACCGTTTTGACCTTTGAAGTAGTCTTAGAACTTAACGTCCGTTTTCGTGTGATCGTTTTCTTTTTTTCAGTGGATGGGAGAGGCTTTTTTTTAGTTGGAGCTGACTGTTCAAGAATGCGTGTTTTTTTGCGGGCAGCTTTGCGAACTTTCTTCTGGCTACGACGCGTTTTCTTCGGCATTTTGCCCGATCTTAGCATGGGGCGGTAGTGTATTCAATTGTCGTGTTTTGATCTTCTTTGAGAAGTTTAGTAAAAAAGATTTATAGGGTAAAAATTTACTCAGCTAAGTATTGATCAATTGCATCCCATAACTCACGAGAGCCATCTTCATATCCTAATGCCCAAATTGCAATTCCTCCTAAACGAAGGCCAGTAACGAGTTCCAGTTTGTATCCTAGTGACTTTGCATCTTCGTAGTAGATCACGTGCTGTCGGCCGTCTTTGAAGTAGACCAAGTAAGGCGAGAGTGCTTCTTCATCCCAACCTTGAGTGATCGGAAAGTACTCAGGATCTTGAAGAAGCTGTTGCACCCGTCCATAACTGGCAGTCCCGCCAGTTCCAGGAAAAGATAGAGCCCGAGGATTCTCAGTTTCAGTTGTTTCCCACTCGTATCCGTAAAAAGGAACCCCTAAGAGAATTTTCTCTGCAGGCATCACCTCCAAGAACTCTCGTAAGTGAAGTACCACGTCATTGTCCCAGACGTTTTTGGCTCCAAACAACGGAGCAACGGGACCTGCTACTGGTGAAGACGGCCGGTGAAAGTCGTAGGCCATCACCACGGTTTGGTCGATGTAAGGAGTGAGTGCTGGTAGATCCCAAAGTAAGTGTCGGCTCGCAGCGCTGGCAAAGACACTCATAGAAAGTTGGAGTGGTTGTTTGCCAGCAGACTTGGCATAGGTATCTAAGGTTTGACGCGTCCGTTTGATGAACTCAACGTACTGCTGTCGAAGTTCTGGACTAGCTTCACCGGCATACTCGATATCTACATTCACTCCTGCCACCGGGCGAGTGGTTGTTTCTAGAAAAGACTTCATGTCAGCTTGAAAAGTATCTTGAGCTTGCGTAGAGCCTAAGAAGTTTTCAATTACCTCGGTATCGAACTGAGTTAAGGTAATAGTTAGCTTTTGATTTGGGCGGAGTTCGTTGACCACGCGATCGAGTTGTGCAGAGCGCCAGCGGCGGCTACTAATATCTGCATCAGGATCGTCACTGACAGGGCTAGTAATTCCATCCAGATGTCCCTCCTCACTAATCGGCAATGAGAAGTAGGCGAGGTGTGTGATCTCTGGCTGGACGATGGTCTTAGTTAGGTTCCAGTAAGGAACGAAACCGTAGACAATGTACTGTGGTGAGTCGAGACTCGAGAGAGGAGGTGTATCGTCCAAATCTCTCATAAATGGTGAGAGCAAACTAGCAATTCGGACGTGTGTGTACCAGTACCATCCCGCTCCGCCGATCACAACCAAAGCGAAGAGCAGCAGAAAACCGAGGAGTCGAGACTTTATTCTCGGTGAACGCATGAGGCACCTTTCTTCTTATTGGGCAGCTGATTCTTGGTTTGTCTCGCTTGTGGTGTTAAACACCTCATCAAATGTAGCCGCCGCGTCGATGTTGTGTTGCTCAAAGACGGGCTGCCCTTGTTCATCGACAGGACGCGCACAGTCCTGACAGTAGTCAGCAGTAAATGGATCAGTCAAGATTGTTCGCATCTGTAGTTGAAGACCATCGGTTGACTCACCGGCTTGGAATGGCAAGCCAGTTTCAGGATGAACCCAAACTTCTTTGGTCACGAACTGAGCTTTTGATGGTAATGACTTACGCCAGTACAGCTCATTCGCTTGTTGCGGACAGTTTTCTCCTGGTTGTGGTGGCATACCGGTCACACAGACTGCTCCCGCGGTCACGTCATCAGGTTTCTCCGGAATGATTGGTTCTTGATCTCTCAATACGTAGGACATAATGTCATTGAAAATTGGTGCTGCACCAGTAATGCCAGATACCAAGTTACGATTCATGGGTGATCCATCGTTATTACCCACCCACGTGATAACTAAGAACTGCGGCGTAAAGCCAACTGTCCAGTTATCTTTCAGGTCATTGGTGGTTCCCGTTTTAGCACTGACAATTTGACCGGGAATAACTAACTTTGAGTTGGGACCGAAAGCAGCCATCCGAGCATTGTTATCTTGCATGATATGCGACGTGAGATAGGCAGGAGCTCTGTTCATGACTCGTTCTAAGTCTCCTAACTCATTCGTGTCTTCATCCGCAGTCAGATCGACTAAGTCTCGCTGTCGTTCATCAAAGCTAAGCTCTTCAATAACGTTGCCTTTGTAGTCTTCGATTTTGAGGATTGGTGTCACAGGAACTTTCACGCCTTGATTGGCGATGACGCCAAACGCCTGAGCAAGGTCGATCATCCGAATCTCACCACCACCAAGAGTAAGCGATAAGCCGTAGTTAGATGGATCTTTCCAGCTGGTAATTCCCATGTCGGTTGCTTGGTCAATGAACTTTTCTAAACCAATCAGTCGCAGTCCTTTCACGGCAGGAATGTTTAACGAGTTTCCGAGTGCTTGGCGAATCGATACTGGACCTTTGAAGCCACCGTCGTAGTTTTTCGGACAGTATGGTTTCTGGCCTGCGACTTCAAAACAGGTGGGAATATCTAACAAGTAAGAACCAGGGTTTAAAAGTTTTTCTTGAAATGCAGTCGCGTACATGATTGGTTTGATGGAAGAACCTGGCTGGCGAGGTCTAAGGGTGACGTTCACTTGACCATCTTCAGCCGTATTAAAGTAGTCTTTGGAGCCAATCATGGCTAAGATCTCACCAGTGTTTGGCTTCATCACGATACTGGCACCATTACTGACACGGGCAGTTTGCAGCTTGTCAATTTGAGCCGAAAGAGAAGCTTGGGCTACATTTTGCAAATCAAGATCTAGTGATGTAGTTACCCGTAGGCCGCCTGTTTCGACGCGTTCTTCACCATACTTTTCGTACAGTAAGTCACGAACATAGAAGACAAAGTGAGGAGCTTGGATGTCCGTTCTAGAAATGGCGAACTGTAAGACCTCATTTTTCGCTTGCTCGGCTTGTTCGGCGGTAATGTAGCCGTCTTCTTGCATCCGGCGAATAACGTCTTGCTGGCGAGCTTTAGCACGCTCTGGGCTGCTCCCAAACGGTGAGTACTGTGAAGGCGCTTGTGGTAAACCAGCCAGCAACGCTGCTTCGGCAATACTTAAGTCCTTCGCTGGTTTATCAAAGTAGCGCTGCGCCGCTGACTCAATTCCCACCGAGGTGCCGCCGTAGGAAATATAGTTCAGGTACATCTCCAAGATTTCTTCTTTTGAGTAGAGTAACTCAGTAACAACAGAGAGGACTCCTTCCTTAGCTTTACGTTGTAAAGAGCGTTCCGGAGTTAGCAGTGCCGTTTTGACTAACTGTTGAGTAATTGTGGAACCACCCTCTAAACGTCTACCTTGAAGAGTGTTACGAATTGCGCGGGTAATTCCAATAATGTCAAAACCCCAGTGCTTGTAAAAATTCTGATCTTCAATGGCGATAGTTGCTTGGTAAACGTGTGGTGGCAGGGAGTCAATTGAGATAGGGATTCGATTTTCATCAGCAAAAATCTCGTAGAGTAGCCTGCCCTTGCGATCAAAAATTTGGGTACTAACCGCAAAGTTTTCGCTGGAAGTTAAACGACGAGGTGAGGGGAGATCACGCAAAATATAAAGCAGAGCTAAGACGCCACACAGTGCTAAGGCGATCAAGCCGAAGCGCAAGAACGGATTAGTAATTGGGAGCAATAAGATCCGCAACCATTTCGGCAACTTTCGTTTAGAAGTGCCCGTCGTCTCTTTAGTATTTTTGGCAGTCTTACTTTTGGGCTGGTACTTGCCCGTAAATGCTTTCTGCCACTGTTTGCTTTTCATGGTGGTGATCGGCGTCAAAACTTTGTCTTTCAAACTTGGCTTGGAGGGCTGGTGGGGAGAGGACGTATTACTCACAGTAGATAAACGTTACCGTACCTTGTTTCGAGCTGCCACCCATTCTATATTGGGAGAGTATTATCTATCATTGACCTGTCCCTATGCAACGTTTCCGCTCGATTCTTATGCAGCCCTGGTTTATGCAACTCTCTAGTTGGCAGAAAGAGTTAACAGAGACCACTCTAGAATTATACGAGCGTGAAGAGCGGATGCACTCAGCATTTACTGACTACTCCTTCGTTGTTTTTCCAATCTCTAAAGCATATGAGGGCTTTCTCAAGCAATATTTGTTTGACTTAGGGTTAATTAACGCCGTCACCTACGCTGATAAGCGCTTTCGAATCGGACGAGCCATGAATCCGGACGTTCATCCAAAGCAACGAGACCAATGGTGGTTATACGATGATGTCAAGAAAATCTGTGGCCCTGATATTGCGGCGTCTCTCTGGAAAACATGGTTAGAGTGTCGTAATCAAATCTTTCACTACTTCCCTCACAATGAGCGTCGTTTGACCCTCCAAGAGGCAGCATCCAAAATTTCAATGGTAATTTCCAGTATGGAACAGGCTACACACTGCCAGCTGAAAAACGATTAAGTTACAGGTACAATCGCCCAAAGAGACACAGTCTGATCAGGAGAGCTATTATGAGTGAGAAGTATCGTTATCCAAACATTACCATTTCTGGTTTGCCAGGAAGTGGCTCAACTACCCTCCTGAAGTTATTGAAAGAAGAGTTGGGGCCAAGGGGTTGGACAGGTTTTAGCGGCGGTGAGTTCATGCGTGACTATGCCATCTCCCAGGGTTTGTTTAAAGATACGACTGCACTTCATCATGATGCGACTGCTTATCCACCCGACTTTGATCGCCAGGTTGACCTTGGTATGCGTCAGCGTTTAGAAACGGGTAAGTTTCAAATTTTAGAGTCTTGGTTATCGGGATTTATGGCTCAAGGGGTTTTGGGAACCTTGAAAGTTCTGATGACCTGCAGTGATGAGGCTGTTCGCGTTGATCGAATTGTGAACCGAGATAACGTTACTCCTAAACAGGCTATCGAGAACATGAGAACTCGTTACGAAAAGAACACCGCCAAATGGATCGATATGTACGGCGATCAATGGAAAGCATGGGTCGTCGCCAACGGAGTTCTCACTGCCGAGGATCCGATTGATTTTTGGAACCCAAAACTCTACGATTTAATCATTGATACCTACAAAGTAAGTAGGGAAGAAACGCTTCAAACTGTCCTTAATGCCATCCAAGCCCAAAGCTAATTCTGGTAAAGTTGGGAAACGTAGTACAGCTACGCGGGTTTCCAGCGCCAAACCAGGGATTGTGCAACTTAGACGACGTTACCAACAACCGACGACTTCTCGTCGGGTAACTGTCACTAGCTCAGGTCCTATCGCGCAGCACATTGCTTTTATTCCGTTATTATTGCTCGTTTTTGTAATGTGGTGTGTATATCGCTACCTTTTCCGTTTTCCAGTTTGGTTTGACGAGAGTATTGGTAAAGCTGTGTTCTTCGGTCTACCAGTGTGGTTGTACGTTTCCATCACTCGATCAAAATCAATTGCCGACACCATTAGTCCCCGTTACCTCCAATCTGGTTTATGGATGGGATTAGCGATTGGTGGACTATTTGGCTTCGCAGGAGCACTGGCCTCATTGATGCGCAAAGGCGTCGTCGTTCAAGCTGCACCGCTGTTTGCTTCTGATAGCTTCTGGTGGGAGTTTGCTTTAGCAATGATGACAGGCTTTTGGGAGTCACTTTTCTTCTACTGCTGGATCATGACCGTGATCATGGAGAAGTTCAAAAATTGGTCATTGCTTAATCAAGTACTCGTCACTGCTGTTATCTTCTTAGTCTTCCATATCCCTAACACGATTCTTCGTTTCGACCTGAGTTTGATTGGCGGACAGCTTTTCTTACTCTTCTTCTTTGGCCTTGGACAAGCGTTGTTATTTGCTCGAGTCAGAAATATTTACGCCCTCTCACTGTCCCATGCCATCTGGGGAATGGTCCTTTTGGTCCATACTCGATAGTTAATGTCTGATTACGTGGACGATTCAAGACTTCTTTAATTTGACTCTCCTCAAGTACTTGGTACAATTTACATCTGTATTACTTATGAGAACTCGCTTTCTCTTCTCGCTGCTAGGATTGGGATTTGGTAGCAGCATCTTAATTATCTCGCTCTTCAGTGCCACTCAAGTTTCTTCAACTGGGGGGCAGGCTGCTTCAGAGAGTAAGTTGTACTTTTCGCACCAAGTTTTACCAGATCACTCTCTGTATAAAGTCATCATGGCGATGGACCGTTTACAGCTGGAAACGGCTACTCCCCAAGAGCAGATCTTCATCAAGATAGAGTATGCCCACCGCCGTCTCGATTATGCGAAGGCGTTGCTGCAAAAAGAGAATGAAGAGTTGGCAATGACAACTTTATTAAAGTCCCAAAACTACCTCAATCAAGCGACTCAAGATGCACTGGCCAGCGACGTTGACGCTTCTATGAAAGAGCGCATTGCTAAAGCCATTGCATACCACTCTAAAGAACTCGTGGAACTGGCTCCTCAGCTGACCGATGCCCATCGCGCACAGCTTGATCAAATCTTAAAAGAACATGACTTGCTCATGTCGGAACTTCGAGCGAGTATCGCTCAAAAGTAAGTCCAAAACTAATATAGTTTGATCTATTTACGATCGTTGCCCCTTACCCCCCTCCGTGAGATCCTATTTCCCCAACGACAACTATATTTAGTATTTAATCCTCACAAAAACACTAAATACAGTATCGGCAGAGTAATAAAGATCGAATCTGTAAAGAATATGAAGTGTCCGTATTGCTTTGCCTGCCAAACTACAGTCACCGATACACGAGATGCAGAAGACCAAAGCTGCATCCGTCGTCGGCGACGCTGTGACCGCTGCTCAAAACGATTTACGACGTATGAGCGGGTAGAAGGCGTCGACTTAAATGTGGTGAAGAAAGATGGGGAACGCGAACCGTTTAATCGAGACAAACTGCGCCGAGGTATTGCGAAGGCAACCTGGAAGCGTCCAATCTCGATGGACCAGATTGAGGAGATGATTAACGATGTTGAGAGGAAGCTCCGGGCCAAAACTTCGACGGAAGTTAAAAGCTGGGAGATCGGCAATTTAGTCATCAACAAGTTGAAGAAAATGGATAAGCTCTCGTACCTGCTCTTTGCGAGTGTTTATCGTGACTTTGATAGTCTGGAAGACTTTGAGCAGGAAATCGACAAATTGAGGAGGAATGTATGACAGCAGCCGCGGCATTGCCGAAAAGAAAAATGAAATTTATTGAGCGTAAGCTCGATGGTGGAATGGGCATGGCTGTTGCCAAGCGAACATACCTTCGCAAGATTGAAGAGAAAAATGGTGAAGAGCGTTATGAAACCTGGACCGAAGTTGCTGATCGCGTAGCGAATGGAAACACGCTTCTTTTAACCACCAAAGCCCTCAAAGGGAAAACTGACAAAAAACATCAAAAAGCCGAGTACGAGCTGATGAGAAAACACATCGCTAATGGCTCAATCTTGATGTCAGGTCGTCACCTCCAACACGGTGACGAGACTCAGCCTAACCGTAACATGGAGGTCTTTACCAACTGTAGTACTGCTTCTTCTTCGTACATCTTGTTCTACCTTTTGATGAATGGCTCTGGTGTAGGTCGTCCCTACGATGATGATATGTGTGTAGTGAACTGGGACAACATGCCCAACGTTCGCTGCGTGATTGCCGATGACCATCCAGACTTTGTGTGGGGCTTTGATGAGAGCGTTCGTGACGCCAAACACAAGTATGGCGAGAGTGACTCAGTTCACTGGTTTGAAGTCCCTGATAGCCGTGAAGGTTGGGCTCAAGCCATTGAGATGATGGAGATCATGGCCTACGAGAAAAAATATAAAGATGACATCTTAATCTTAGACTTCTCCAAAGTACGGGCCAAAGGCATGCCAATTAAAGGAATGCAGAATCGTCCTTCCTCAGGTCCTAAACCATTAATGAATGCAATTGAAAAAGCCGCTACCCTCAAAGGTTCTGGTCTCTCTCCATGGAAACAAGCCATGTTTGTCGATCACTACTTAGCAGAGTGCGTCTTAGTTGGCGGTGCTCGTCGCAGTGCCCGAATTGCAACTAAAGTATGGACGGATCCAGAAGTCTTCGACTTCATTAACATCAAACGAGGTGGCTTCCTATGGAGTGCAAACAACTCGGTAGCTGTTGATGACAAGTTCTGGAAACAGCGCACCAATCACGCTCGAAAAGTTCTGGAGGCTATTCTAAAAGCTTCTTACGAAGACGGGACAGGTGAGCCAGGATTCATTAATCAACACCGACTGGTCCAGAATGATGACGGCTACGAAGGGTATCAAGATGGCAAATATGCCGAGAGCAGCAAGTACAAACCATTTGGTCGTACCGAGAAGATGTTGGCCCACGTTGCCCGCAATGCAGGAGCCAAGGTTTACTCACAGATTCCTAATCCATGTGGTGAGATCTCGTTGAACATGCTTGGTGGATACTGTGTCATCGCCGACGTGGTTCCTTACTTTGCTCCTACTCTCGACGATGCTGAGGAAGCCTATCGAGCTGCCACTCGGGCTTTAATTCGGGTCAATACCATGGACTGTCTCTACAACCGTGAGGTCCAACGTACCAACAGAATTGGTGTTGGGATGACAGGTATTCATGAGTTTGCCTGGAATCAGTTTGGCTTTTCTTTCCGTGACTTAATTGACGAAGAGAAGTCAAAAGAGTTCTGGTTAACGATTGCTCGTTTCAAACGCGCTGTAGTTGATGAAGCCGAGAAGTACTCCAAGTTGTTAGGAGTTACAGTACCTCATACCAATACTACGATCAAACCATCTGGAACGATCTCTAAACTGTTCGCCTTAACCGAAGGGGCTCACTTGCCAAGTATGCGCGAGTACATTCGCTGGGTGCAGTATCGAAGTGATGATCCAATGGTTAAAAAATACCAGAAAAAAGGCTACCCAATTAAAGAGCTAAAAAGCTACCAAGGGTCTACCGCTGTCGGCTTCCCAACCCAGCCTTTGATCTGCCGAATTGGAATGAATGGTGAGCTGGTAACCGCTGCTGAAGCTACCCCAGAGGAACAGTACAAATGGTTAATGCTTTTAGAGAAGTACTGGATCGTTGGTGTAGATGAGCAAGGAAATGCTTTGCCAGATACTGGGAACCAAGTGTCTTACACCTTGAAGTACGATCCGAAAAAAGTCAGCTTCAAAGAGTACAGTGAGATGGTGGGTAAGTACCAAGGGTTAATCAAATGCTGTTCAGTCATGCCACAGCAAGACTCCACTGCGTATGAGTATCAGCCAGAGCAACCAGTGACTATCTCTGAGTTCATGAAAGCGCTGAACGAGATTGAAAAAGACGAGACGCTCTTGGAAGACATTGACTACGAACATCTCAAATGTGAGAACGGAGCATGTCCGATCTAAAAGAAAAAGAAACAAAGAAAAGCGATCCGAGAGGGTCGCTTTTTTTACTTAAAAGCTAAGAGGTTGTTGATCCAATCTGCCAGTTGGGCAGTCGTTCAATCTGAAGCGTTTCTGGATGAGAGTGTTCCTTAAACTCAGTTAAAACAAACCCAGCTGCTACGCCAATCATGGCTGCATTATCACTGCACAACTTCTTGCTATATGGAACAGCAAGAGAGAGCTGGTAGGGACGTATTGTCTCTCTTAACATAGCTCTTAGCGTCGTGTTGGCAGCTACTCCACCACCCAGCCAAACACCGAAGAGTTTGGGCTGAGTGAGATCATTATTTCTTTTCTGTAAATATTTATTCAATTTATAAGTAATGGCATGAAATACCGCGTATTGAAAACTTGCACATAAATCAAAAATGTGTTGTTGTGAAAGAGTTGACCCACTCTCCAGTTCTTCGACTTTTCTTCGGACTGCTGTCTTCAATCCGGAGAAGCTCATCAAAAAGTTATCAGTGGTAGTCATCGGTAAAGGAAAGGCAAAGGCTTTTGCGTCACCGCGTTTGGCAAACTCTTCAACGACTGGACCAGCTGGATAGCCCAAGTCCACCATTCGTCCGAACTTATCAAGTGCCTCACCAGCAGCATCATCAACCGTCCAACCAATCCGTTGATACTTACCTGGCTCTTTTACTAGTACAAACTCGGTATGCCCACCAGAGACAATCACCGACAGCGCAGGAAAAGAGTTTGGTTGCTGCGAGCCAAGCTTAGTACTTGGTTTTGCCAGAACGGATAAAACATGGCCCTCAATGTGGTTGATCGGAAGTAAAGGGAGTTGCAGCTGTCCAGCCAACTGTTTGGCAAACTCTACACCTACTTCAAGAGCCGGAGCGAGACCTGGTCCTTGAGTGACCGCAATCGCGGCTAGTTGGTCGGTAGTGAGCTTTGCTCGTTTGAGTGCTAACTCAACTACTGGTTTGATTCGTTCACGATGCGCTTGTTTGGCTACCGTGGGAAAGACGCCGCCAAACTCTTTATGTAACTCTACCTGAGAAGCCACAATATTTGATAACACCGCAGTTCCAGAGGTAACAGCAGCTGAAGTATCGTCGCAGGACGTATCAATGGAGAGAATAAAGTTTGACATGGTATTAATCTGTAGCCTTCACTTCAATCAGGTGGGTGTCTTTCTGGTCAGTCAAATGAATATCAATGTACTTGACGTTATGTTTCTTGATCATGTTTTGTAAGTCGGTATCGGCAAGGCTAGACCATTCTATAGCAACCACTTCTCGAGGTCCCAACAACTCTTCAATGCCAAGTTGATGAATCAGCTCTGGTTTTTCAAGTCTCCAAATATCTAAGTGATGCAGCCGTCCCTCAACATTATGACGATTAAAAGCATACTGCTGCATAAAAACGTACGTTGGTGAGGTGAGTGTTTCCTTAATACCGAGAAACTGCGCTATTCCCTTCACAAAAACAGTTTTACCAGCGCCCAATGAACCATGAAGGGCAATAAAAAGACCGCGTTCTTTGAGGTCTTCCCAGTGCTGGAGCATGATCCGTTGTGCCACTTCTTGTGTTTCTGCTTCTGATCGAGTGGTGTAACGAGCCGTCGCCGCATCTGTCGCACCCTCAACTGCTACATTACCTTGGCGGAAAACCACAGGTGTTTCTAAAGTAGTATCAATTACTGTAGAGGGAGGATTCTTGGGAAGCTCACCAGCATCCAAAACAAAGTCCACTAGTGATTTTTGTTTTTCAGAAAGTCCGTCAAAGATATCTTGAATCGTATAAGGGCGTTTTTCTCCCGAGCCATTAGCCGAAGTTGCAGTGATCGGTTTGCCATACGCTGCCACAATCTTCAAGATCAGTGGATATGCCGGAATACGAACTCCAAGTGTTCCGTACTCAGAGGCAACTCCGTCAGCTACCGTACCCTTACTACGCGAGACGACTGTGACTGGTCCTGGAAGAAACCGTTCATACAGACGACGAGCCGAGTCCGTAATCTCAACATACTTCGCTGCCATCTCCTGATCTGTTACCGCAATGGAAAGAGGTTTTCCCTCACGGCGGCTTTTATAAGAGAGAAGCTTATTGACTGCTTCCTGGTTGGTGGCATCGACTCCCGCTCCATAGGTTGTTTCGGTAGGGAAGATGAGCAATCCGCCAGCGGCTAAAACACGGCAAGCCTCGGCAATAACGTGGGCTTCATCAGTTTGTTTGATATCAATTAGGGTATGCATCGTTGCTGTATTATAATTGGTCAGCATGCAACGACAGCCACTTGGCTTTTACCAAGATCACTTACTCCATCCGCCACTCAAGGTTAGCGTCTTTAGTAAGCTACACCAATTACAGGGAGTTGTGGATCAATTAGAGCGGGTTGCAAACCTTCCCCTCGATGAAAAACAAGGTTGGCTGAAAGAACACCAACAGACAACCTTCAAAATGTTTAAAGCTTTTCAAGAGTACGTTAACTTGGACTTTGAACACGATGATGTTGATCAAGAGATGTTAGGGTTATTAACGGAGTATTCAAGAGCGCTCCAGGAATGCGCAGCATATATTCACGCGCTATTTCCCGAGGAAAGACTTCAGGGATAGAAATATAAAACACCATGGCACACCTTTTTGTTGTTCTGATCTACCAGCCGCTGTTGAATGTTTTGGTCTTTTTCTACTGGATGTTGGACTTCGTCACTCGGGGGAATCCAGACATGGGTATCGCCGTTATCTTACTGACGATTGTGATCCGAATCTTACTTTTACCTATTTCTTTAATGGAGGATCGCGGCGAGAAAGAACGGCGAGAGTTGGTCAAGAGAAACGAAGAGTTGAACCAAATTTATTCCAACGATCCCATTCGTTTGCGCAGCGAGACTAAGCGACTTTTCCGCCGCAATCGTGGAGTAGTAGTAGGTGAGCTATTCTCACTGTTTGTCCAGGTGATGATCGCGATCATGCTATGGCGAATGTTTGCGACCGGGTTATCAGGTGAAGATATTCATCTGATCTATCCCTTTATGCCTAAAGTTGATCTGCCATTCAACTTGGTCTTTTTAAATAAATATGACCTTACTCACACCAACATTCTGTTGAACTTTTTACAGTCACTGCTCATTTTCCTAGTAGAAACAGCATCTATCTTAACTTCACCTTATCCACCAGCCAAAGGTGAAGTCGTTCGCTTACAACTGATCTTGCCCGTTTTATCTTTCATTGTGTTTATGAGTTTCCCCGCAGGAAAGAAATTATTTGTGATTACTACGCTCATAATTAGCTTGATGCTTGTTCTGTTTAAGTATGTTCGTAGACGATGGGAACAGTATCAGCTTGAGCAAGAAGAGAAGCAGCGCTTGGCCGAGATGGGTGAAGAGACAGTTATCGTTCAGACAAAGTAGGCAGACAAACACACAGAACTGGAGTAGAATACATCCACTATGGAGCTTGACCGCTTAGTTGTATCTTTCATGG
The DNA here is from genome assembly GCA_002293725.1 of Patescibacteria group bacterium UBA924. Lineage (GTDB taxonomy): Bacteria > Patescibacteriota > Microgenomatia > UBA1400 > PJMF01 > UBA924. The sequence goes on along the minus strand of DBDU01000015.1, from coordinate 32,752 downwards.
TTGATGAAGTCGTTGGAGGCTTCTTTATTTCTGTCCCGCCAGGCCATGTTGCCTGTGTATACGATCGTGGGAGAGGTGTTCTTCCTCGAGTTTGGGGACCAGGACTTCACTTAAAGATTCCTTTTTGGCAGATTGCCAAACTTTTTAATGCTCAGATCCTGGAGTACTCCATCCGTCGTGACTTCGATCTCTCAGCCAATAAAGAGTCACTTGGTGATCAACCAATTAATACCAGCACAAAAGATGGTAAAGATATCTCTATTGAAGGTTCGATCCTCTTCCGAATTGATCGCCATAATGCTCCTGAGCTGTGGGAGAACATTGGTGAGAACATGGTTTCTAAAGTTGTTCGTCCTTTCTCTCGTAGTCGCGTCGCTTCCGTTTTTTCCGAGTTAACGCTAGATCAAATTAAACAAAATCGATCAGCTGTTGAGCAGATGGTCAAAGATGACCTAAACTATCACTTCCAAAATCGTGGCTTGAACTGCGAAGGATTCTTGCTTTCTGAAGTTAAACACCTGACTAGCCGTGGCAAAGAAGAAACGGTCATTAAAGAAGATATTGCCATGATTGCTCAGTCCACCCCCAACGTGGTACTCAGCGAGCCTACTACGCCCCTGACTCACTAATATTGAGTTGAGTCTGCTTACGTCTTGACAGAAAATTAGCAGTCAACTATATTCGCTGCTAGAAATTTTAATTACTTACATGAGGAGGTCGTATGGCAGATCTTTCTGTTTCACAACTTCATCCACTGGCCGGATATGTACTCGTAGAGCCAGCTAAATCCCAAAAACAAACTGCGTCAGGCATTTACTTACCTGACAATCATGAAGAAAAACCACAGTACGGTGTCGTCTTAGCCGTGGGCGGCGAGACTGTTATTGATGGTCAAAAAGTTTCTTCACCAGTCAAGAAAGGTGATCATGTCATCTATAAACGCTGGGGTGGAAATGACTTTAAGGTTGGGGACGTTGAGTACCAGTTCTTAAAGTTTGAAGATATTTTAGCAACAATTAAGTAAAGGAGCGCTATGGCAGCAAAGCAATTAAAATTCGGCGATGACGCACGCCAAAAGATGCTCGCTGGTATCAACAAGCTAGCATCAGCAGTTACTGTGACATTAGGTCCTAAAGGCCGCAACGTCGCAATTGATAAATCATGGGGCTCACCAACCGTTTTACACGATGGTGTCTCTGTCGCTAAAGAAATTAAACTTGAGGATCCGTTTGAGAACATGGGTGCTCAACTCGTCAAGGAAGCCGCATCCAAAACCAACGATGCTGCTGGTGACGGTACGACTACCGCTACTTTATTAGCTCAACAGATCTCAGTTAAGGGTATGCGCCTAGTTACTGCCGGAACGAACCCAATGATTATGAAGGTGGGTATTGATCGTGCAGTTGATGCTGTAGTCACCGAGATTCGTCGGCTGGCTAAGCCAGTCAGTGAAAGCGACTGGGAAAAAGTTGCCACCATCTCCGCCCAAAGTGCGGTCATCGGTCAAAAAGTGGCTGAAGCACTCAAGAAAGTCGGTAAGAATGGTGTCGTCGAGGTGGAAGAAGGCAAGACTATGGAGATCACGATCGATCACCGTGAAGGAATGGAGTTTGATAAAGGGTATGCTTCTGCATACTTCGTCACCAAACCAGAGGACATGGAGTCTGTGATTGAGAGTCCATACATCTTGATTACTGATCAAAAGATCTCTTCTATCCAAGACTTGTTGCCAATTCTGGAAAAGACGATGCAGATCAGCAAGAACTTTGTCATCATTGCTGATGATATCGAGGGCGAGGCCTTGACTACCTTAGTAGTCAACAAGCTGCGTGGTGCCTTCAATATCTTGGCAGTCAAAGCTCCAGGCTTTGGCGATCGCCGTAAAGCGATGTTGGAAGATATTGCCGTTCTTACCGGTGGTGCATTTATCTCCACGGCAACTGGTCGAGACTTGAAGAGTGTCGAGGTGGAAGACTTAGGTCGTGCCGACTCGATCCGTTCATCTAAAGACCGCACTCGGATTGTCGGTGGCAAAGGCAAGCCAAATGACATTGCAGCTCGGGTAGCTCAGATCGATAAAGAGATCGCTAGCTCCACTTCGAGTTTCGATACAGAGAAGCTGGAAGAGCGCAAAGCCAAACTTTCTGGTGGTGTAGCCGTCATTCAAGTTGGTGCCGCTACAGAAGTTGAGATGAAAGACCTCCAAGAGCGTGTCAAGGATGCTAAAGAAGCAACCAAAGCTGCAATTGAGGAAGGCATCATCCCAGGTGGTGGCGTTACATTACTTCAAGCTGGCAAAGTTCTGGCCAAGCTCAAAGGCAGTAGCCAAGATGAACAAGCTGGTATTGATTTAATCAAGTCAGTTTTAGAAGAGCCACTGCGGATGTTAGCTCGTAACTCAGGTGTCGATGACGGTTGGGTAGTTCAGACTGTCTTAGCCAAGAATGATGGCCACTTCGGTTTTAATGCCAACACGAATGAGTTTGGCGATATGGTCAAAGCAGGTGTGATTGAGCCAGCTAAAGTAGCAACGGCATCAATTACCAATGCAGCTTCTGTCGCCTCAATGATTCTGACCACTGAGTGTCTGATCACTGACTTACCTGAAAAAGACAAGCCAGCTATGCCAGACATGGGAGGCATGGGCGGAATGATGTAGGACGTTTTTGAAGGTACTTGCTTATAAAAACAGCAATAAAAAACGGCTTCCGAAAGGGAGCCGTTTTGGTATAGTCAAACAGACAAAGGAGTCTGTATGGGATTTGTGATTAATGTAAATAACATTTTGCGCTCAGACATTGGCGGTCAGCTACAAGTGGGACAAGAGTACTCGTTTGCCAAAGAACTAAGCGTATTAGCTGATGACATTCAAATTTGGTTGACTCAAAAAGACTGGACTGCAGTGGCGGAGATTCAGATCATCGAACAGACGCGTCGTGATGGCAAAACAGTTGGTAAGTTCATTGTGAAACACGTCTACACTCCAGAAGAAGCTGCGCCACTAACAGCTATTTTCCGCAGAATGTACGGCTGGGAATAAAGATCGAAAATTAAAAAAATGTGTCAAGGGGGAGACTCGAACTCCCAACCTCCACGTTATGAGTGTGGCGCTCTAACCGGTTGAGCTACCCTGACATGTCTATGACCAGCGTGGACGGCTTATTATATCAAGAGTTTGGCTAAACGTGAGCACAGACTCTCTTCCTTATTCTACAAAAACGCTCCAAACTCACGGTTGCCCTCGTGTAAAAAAACAGCCATACTGGTTTTGACAACACAAAAGGGAATCTTTTGTGTTTTGGCTTATGCTTATCTTTAGACAAAAACTCTTCAGTCTCCAAGCAAAATTACTTGCTGCAGCCTTCATCTTTGTTGCTGTTACAGCGGCTACTTTGCTAGCTACGCACCAAGCAATGGCCGACTCAGTGGTCTACTTTGATTTTTATTCCAGCGGAGAGAGCCCAAATACTTATGGTGCAGATATCAATAACGGCTATTGGGAGTACTACTATAACTTCTCAGTCCATAGTGATGAGTCGGCGATCGTCGATATTTCCTACGAAATTGATAACAGTGGACGAGTAAGTTTAGAAGAGTTTAGTGATTCTGGTCCGTTTAATGATATTGATGAGTATGTTTATTTCTATCTAGATCAACGAGCGTACGCTGACTTTAATCCTCATACTATTACTTTCTATGCCACGACAGAGGCAGACGAAGAAATTTCTGAACAGTTCTCATTTGAGCCTTATCCAGATGCAAGTAGTCCCGTTATTTACTTTGATACGTACACTGAGGGAGAAGTTGAATCAACTTCAATGCCCTATTACTTTCAAGTCTACGATGACTATTTAGAAGAAGTAGTCGTCTATGTTGACGGACAACCTTGGGATGTTTATCCAAACAGTAGTAACTATGACCACCAATACTACGATTTAAATCTTTCAAGCGGTTATCCTGGCCCGTCTGATCTTTTCGATGGAAACGAGCATGAGTTTTCTGTCTATGCCAGAGACCCGTATGGTAATGAGTCACAGCAGTCTTACTACTTTACCTACCTAGAAGATGGTGGTGGTGAAGATTATGAGTATGAAGAAGACCTGCCCATCTTTAACTTTACTGAGGCGCCAGAAGGCGTGACTAAAAATCCACTGGAGTACTCAGGAACGGTCAGTGATGCCAGTTACATTAGTTACATCCAGTACGAAGTTGACTATGAGGGAAGAAACTATGTACTGATTGATGAAGACGAGTCTTCTGAAACGTATAAGGAGTGGGAGATTGAGTTCTCACCTTCCGCTGGTCCGCATACTATTACTTTCTATGCGGGTGATATGTGGGGCAATGAGGCCTCGCAATCATTTGAAGTCGATATCGATCCTATAGCTCCTTCATGTACCGAAGGTTTTATTAATCATCCAAGTCCACACTACTCTAAGATTTTGGAGTACGAGGGTATTACCTGTACCGATGATCGGGGCATTGTTGGTGCTGCGTATGAGATCTACCACGTTGTTCAAGGAACTTTGCAGTTCTATGCAGATCACCCGGTTCAGCCTGTTGACTCTTCATTTGGTGCCACAGAAGAGACTTTTGACTTCACTGTGGACTTAAGTTCTTTTGGTGATATTGATGGAGTGATTTTAGTTAACTTCCGTGTAGAGGATGAAGCTGGCAACTATAGTGCTGATTACGACCCTGTCATTATTGATGCACTGGATAACTCTGATCCTATCGTCAGTATGGACGAGGTTACTCCAGATCCATTAACCGATAGGACGCCGACCATTACTGGAAGCTGTACTGATAATACCTATCGAGATACGAACAGCTTTATCAGTGAGTTAGAGTATCAGATTGATGATGGCGGGTATGAACTGATCACCTTACCCAATGGCGGTGTTTATGATGACAGCTACACAGAAACATTCTCTGTTGATCTGCCTGAACTGGGTTTGGGAGTCCACACCGTCGATGTGCGATGTACTGATGGCGCAGGACGCTCAGCAGTAGTTGATGACACATTCACGATTGTTGATCCTGAAGATCCAATGCCAGGTGAGTTTACGTTTGAGGAGAACTTCGAAAGTACTGCCAACCAAGACATCCCTAGCTCCTCAAATATTATTTGGGGAAATGGAAAGCTTCGCTTAAAAGAAGATATTACCGTTTCTCGTCAACTCCTGAATAACACCAACATCTGTCCTCGTTATGGAGACTGCCGTGGGCTGTGGGAAGTTTGGCAAGATCCCCAAGATAGCAATATGCTGTGGTACTACTTAGGCGGACAGATTTACCAATACAACAAAACTACAGAGGTCAGTACTTTATTTAACTATCCTGCGTTGTTTGGCGTAAATGCAATGAGCTCAGACTTGAACGGCTTTGCTTTGGGAGTTTATGAAGGAAAGAAGTATTTATGGATGTCAGATATTTATCGGTTATATGTCTTTAACCTGACCGATGGGGTGGGCTTCCAAAACTTTACCTATACAGATATTGGCGCAATTCGGTTGGATTTTGAGCGTGGTCGCCTCGGCGCTTACATGACAACCACACCTACAGGTGGCAACTCTAATCTTGCTTACCTTGATCTCAATGGAACACACATGGACCAAGGTGATGACGTCTTCACTCATTACGCGCTGAGTGATCTGAACTCCCAATCCTTTTTGGGATCTCTGATTGATTCAGCAGAAAACAGAGTCTATGCGGGAAGCTACTTTGATGGCTTTTACGTTTGGGGAGATAACAATACACCTTCCGATCCCAGTGACGATATTGTGGATGTAACGACTGATGGTGATTACCAAAACGTCTTTACCGGAATGATTCTTGATCCTGATGGTCGTTTAATCTTTGGTACAGCCAACAACTCAAATGGCCGTTTATTCGTGATCACCGATGATGGCGACGATCCATACTCCTGGGACGATGACACTATTGTTCAGCTGGCTTATCCTGCCCAAATTGGCTACCGCAATATTTATGGTATTCAGTACATCGAAGGTCAAAACGGAGTGGGAGATCAGCTGTTGCTCAATACAGAGGGAAGTATCCCAGTTTATCTGAACTTTAACGATACCTATACAAACTTAACTGACGATACATTCATTGAGTTTGACTTAACGGGGGGTGTCCGCCCAAGTAACGCTTGGACATACCTGGATAACTACAGCACCTTATATAGCGTCAATAAAAATCAAGGTTTTTACAAGTCCGCGATGACACGCGGTTGGGTAGACGGTGGTGCGGCTGTTGCGATTCCTACCCGTCCACCTCAACAGTTAGTAGTAGATAACTTTGTGGCCGAAGCAAATGCTAGTGCTCCAATCGCAGATGCCAGCGGAGTTGGTGGCAGTAACTTCTCATTTATGGCAGCTGTGGGAGAACATCTTATTCCCCAAGCGTATGCCGCACCTGGTGATCCAATTCGTTACTATGTCTCGACGGATGGCGGCGTAACGTGGCAAGAAGTTACCCTGGGACAGTTGCAGCAGTTGCAGCAAAGTGACTATCGAGTCAAGTTTAAGATTGAGCTGTATGAGGTAGACAATGCCACACCAGTACTAACCTCTTACTCCTTATCCTATGCTGGTTACCCAGAAGAGGAGTTGGCAACTACAACTACCGGATTATCAGTTTCCCCATCTACAAATGCTACGACTACCAACGCCTCATTTTCAGTAACCGTAGAAGGCATTGATGTCCTTGGCTACAAAAATCCTAACTATGATGGCAATGTTACTTTCACATTGATTGATACTGGAACAGGGAACCCTACTGATGGCTTAAATGTTACCAATCTTGCCATTAACGATGGAACAGGCACAGCCTCGGGTGTGCAAATTAACAAGACGGGAACATTTAAAATTCGAGTCACTGATGGAACGTTTACGCAAGAATCTGGCACGATCACCATTACGTCCGGTGCAAGTTTACCGTCTCCGTACTTGGGCTTCTCAGCGAGTAAGTTTAAGATTCAAAAAGGAGAGATAGTTGAGCTCCACTGGGCTTCAAGTAACTTAACTAGTTTTGTCATTAACCCTGGAAATAATCAGCTGAGTGCGCCAACTGGAACTTTCTATGTGCATCCAACTGAAACAACCACTTACACAATTACAGGAACAGGTCCGTATGGATCAGCAGTAGCATCGCTGGAAATTAAAGTCGAAGGAGAGTTGAGCTCAGGAACTTCTAGTAGTCCTTCTCCCACACCAGATGCATCTGCGACACCGACATCTTCAGTTGATCCTTCCGCTACAGCAGGGGCCGGTGGTGGCCTAGCTAACCCTAGTGCAACGCCAGTTCCAGCTTCATTTGGGATCGTCTCATCAGCAGATCAAACTATTGTTCGCGGTCAAAAAGCTGAGATCTCTTGGAACATTCCTGATGCTGATGAGGTGACTATCGACTATCCAGAAACAAGAACGATCTCGCCCAATGGCAGCTTTGAGTTCTTCCCTCTTGATACAACAGTAATTACGATTACCGCCCGCAAAGGAGATGAGGTAGTCACTAAAAAGATCACTGTCACTGTTTTAGATGCACCAGCAGAAGTGCAGCAGATCGCACGAGCCTTGCAAGAACGCCTACCTTGGTCAACCCCGCTTATTAGTGGTGCCATCCAAGCAAGTAAAACCCTTCCCAAAATTGGGCTAGCTGCCGCTGCAGCGCTTGAACTCGCAGTGGTCGGGTTGTTAGCCCTCGCCGTTGCTTCACAAGCTGGAATTATGGCCGCACTGAATCTACGCACTTTGCTGAACTTATTCCGCACGGCTGGGGTGCTACCTGCGAAACAACGAAAAGGTTTTGTCCATCAGACAAAGAATGGTAGTCCAATTCCATTCGCGGCTATCTCTGTCTATGAAGGAAAGAATCAACTTGGAGCCCCATTTGTCTCACTTGTTTCTGACATGTATGGTGTCTACCTAGAGCCATTCTTGCCAAAAGGCGAGTATACGATGACAGTTGGACATGATGGTCATGTCTTTCCAACTAAGCTACAACGACCTGCACACCTTTCTTTCAAAGACTTCTATAAAGGGGAAGTGTTGGGGATTGCTTCAGCTAAACAATCTCAAGCGGTCCTGGTTCCAATGGACAACAAACTCGGCGATAAAGGTGGTTCGTTGAAGTACTCCTTGCTGTTGTTACTCAACAGAACATTACACTGGTTACAGTGGGCAGTTTATCCACTCGCAGCACTTTCAATCCTGGCATTTTGGATTGCCCCAACCGTGATAAATGGTTTGATTCTGGTTGTGTATGCCGTAGTACTCCTGCCCAAGTTAGTCAGCCTCTTTAAGAAACCGACCCTTAAAGGAAGAATCATCGCCGATGGCGATCGACGCGGGATAGCTAACGCCACGATTGTGCTAACACGTCAGGATGGAAGTGTCGTTGCAATTAGCAAGTCTGATGCACATGGGAACTTCGAGCTCTATGCTCCAAAAGGGAAGTACGGAATCAACGTCATCTCACCCAACATGGTGTGGAAAGAAGCAAAGGCTGGTACCATGTCGATGGTGACAGCTGCGGTTGGAGCAAAGCCTCTGACGATTGAGATGACCACTATTACCAACCCATTTGCGGCTGTGTAACTTTACTCGCTAGGTTTTGAGTAAGCTCTTCTTTGATATAATTTGTATATGATTATTCCAGAAGGCATACGGAACGTCACGCCTACAGATAGGGAGTATCCCGCACGTTTAGCTACGATTAAGCAGCCGCCTACATCGTTGTGGGTCCGAGGATCAGGAGTTGTTCCTGAGCTCTTTCATCTGGCCAGTATCGGTTCCCGAGAAGTACCACCAGAAATTTTAAGTCACTTAGCCGTCTTTTTAGAGAAAGTGTGTGTTGCCTATCAAGATACTGCTCAAACACCTCTAGTAATCGTATCGGGCTTGGCTTTAGGAGTAGACGCACAAAGTCATCGTGTGGCGTTAAATAACGCTCATACGGTTGGAGTACTTCCTACGTCAATTAATCGAATGGATCCTCCCGCCAACCTTAGTATTGCTCAACAGATGTTACAGGTTCGCCAACCAGGTACGGCGATCGTTTCTGAGTATCCTCCTATCCCAGATGATCAGAAAAGTATCAGAAAGCCCTTGGTTCGTAACAGAATTACCGTTGGTCTGAGCCAAGCAGTGTTAATTTCCGGTGTATCGAGAGAACAGAGTGGTTCTATGAGTACAGCGAACCACGCTTTACACGAAAAACGACCCATTTATATTTTAGAGAGCACACTGAGTGCGAATGTGCGAAAGCTATTGATGGGGGTGTATAAAGCACAAGAAGTTAGTGAACCACAGCAGTTTGTAGATGCCTTGATGTCGCTACAGAAGTAAGTGTACGGAAATTGATAGGGTATACTGTTCAAACAATGATCAAAGGTTCTCGGTTCTTCTTGGTGATACTTCCTCTGTGGATGTTTCTGACGATTACAGCTGCTCTTTTGGTTCCTCTGGCAGCCCAAACTCCCTCTCCAGAAGCCTCTCCGAGTCCTTCACCCTCGCCATCGCCTTCCGTTTCACCATCTCCGTCTCCTTCACCTAGTCCTTCTCCAAGTCCCAGCCCTAGTCCATCACCCAGCCCGTCACCGTCACCCTCGCCATCACCCAGTCCAGCTGTGAGTCCTAGTCCTACAGTCAGAGCATCAGTCAGACCAACTCCGCGGCCGACTCCTTCGCCAAGTGTTTCGCCTTCACCTTCTCAGACACCATCTCCAGAGGCGAGTCCTAGTCCTTCCACCAGTCCTGAACCCTCAGCATCACCGACTACAAACACTGGGGAAAAGAGAGAGTTTCCGACGATTCTTGTACTCTTGGTTTTAGGTGTGTTGATTGGTGTAGGGGCACCAGTGGGATGGTTCGTAGTGGAGAGTAATCCAAGATTAAAAGTAAAAGTAACGACCTTTTTTGCACGATTCAAAAGAAAAGGATAAGTAGAGATCAATAAGTACAAAAAACCACCTAAAAAGGTGGTTTTTTGGTTAAATGTTGCGGGGCCGGGAGTCGAACCCGGCCTGTGGGATTATGAGCCCCACGTGCACCGTACACTACCCCGCGCGATTGAATACATGTATTCGTTAGCGACAAGGCGTGAGTATAACATTTTTTTACTAGAGAAAAAAGCCTGAGAACTTGAGAGCTTAAAAAAGAAGCTGTTGCCACTGCTGCCAGGGTCTTAAAGAAGTCACTGTTTGGGTTGGCTTGACGGAAGGCAATGGCTGATCTGGAATTTGGACGATAAACTCGCCAGGTTTTTGCAAAAGTAGTTCATCGCGAAATATCCGTTCTTTTGCCGTACTAGAGGTTGCCTCGAGTGCGTTCCGCTCGACCAGATTGACTTTGGCCTCTATACTAGCGACTTCAACTTCCATTTTTTGGACAGTGAGCGCTGATTGTTGAATACGTCGACCGTTCATATATAAGGACACGCAAATAACTCCGACGATTCCGGTAATAATCAGCGCTGCCAGAGGTGAGTAAAGGATACGCATGATTGCGAAAAAACCTCGAATGTGATATTATAAGTCTTTGATTTTAGACAAAAAGTTATTACTATACATCTGTAAATCGAATTTGTAAGAAGTGTGAGAAGTATGAATAACGCATTGCTTGACTTGCATAATAAGTTTACCAGCTTTTTACAGACATCCGGCCGCGCCCACGCGACCGTGATTGCCTATAGTAAAGACGTTGAACAGATTATCCAGTTTCTTGCCGAGAAAGGGAAGACATTGGTAGAGCAAGTTACTGCTGATGATATTGAAGAGTTTAAAGAGCTCTTAAAGAAACAGCGCTACACGGGCAAATCAATCTCTCGCAAGATTAACTCCATCAAGGCATTCTTCCGTTTCGTGATTAATGAGGGACTCTTAACTGAGAACCCTGCCGAAGTCATCGTTCATCCTAAGTACGATCAAGCTCCTCCTCGAGTTCTCTCGAAGTTGGAGTATCGGGCGCTGCGTGATGCCTGCCGCTCTGACATTCGTATCTATGCCATTGTCGAAGTACTGTTGCAAACAGGCATGAGAATTAGTGAGTTAGCAGCTTTGCAGATGAGCGAAGTGGACATGGAGCACAACGTGATTGTGATCGAGCCTCAGAACTCTCGTGAAGCTCGTAAAGTTCCTTTAAACGCCGCTGCCAAGACAGCCATTATGGAGTACATGAAGGTTCGTCCACGCGCTCGGGAAAAAACACTCTTCTTGACTAAAACTTGCCGTCCATTCTTAGTTCGTAACATTCGTACCGCTATTGATCGTTACTTCCGCTTGGCTGGTATTAAAGATGGCAAGGTCAATGATCTTCGTCACACCTTTATTATTGAGCAGTTAAAGGCTGGTACTCCTTTAGTCTATGTTTCCCAACTGGTTGGACACAAACGAATTACCACCACCGAAAAGTATCTCAAGTTGATTGACGCTCCAGATATGAATCCGACAGTTCGGATCGAAGAGCTTTAATAGTTCGGCACTTTTTGCTATACTACGCCTGTATGACACGACACACCACCCAATCTTCTTGGTGGACCTCTCTCAGTTAACAAGGGAGTCACTTAACGTGCATACATGTGTTAAAGGCTCCCAAAAGGGAGTTTTTTTGTACCACTTCATACATCTATAGACTACTCAACTCCCTTTGTTCTTTAACAGAGAAGGATTCTATCCTTCCTTGCTAATGGCTGAAGCGATCTCAGTTGGCCATTACCAGGGGAGGGTATGGTGCATGGTGCAAAGAAGCTGTGTGACTAGTTAAAAGGAGCAAAACCGTGAAAAAGCTCATCAGCTACATCCTGAGCAAGATTGAGAAGTTCTTCAGCCAGTTTGCACTGCTGGCAGAAGAGGAGGTACGGAGTAACTTTCCTCACCATCAGTACTGTCAGTGTGATCGGCTTCTGGATAAAAAGCAGGGACGAGCTATCTCTAATCTGGAAGAGAAGATCATCGATGACTATGTAAATGTCTCTGATCACTGGCTATCGCTTTCCACAGTGGTGAAACGATACATCCTGCGCTGTCGCCATTGCGGCGCGTGTGCAGAGTACTCGCCGGTGTCTACAGAGAGTTGAAGAGCATGCACCACCCTTCTCGAAGGGCGGAGAGGAGAACTTTCTCCTCTCCGCCTGAAATCAGGTATATATAAAGTACAATAAAGGAAATATGACACAAACAAATAAACGTATTCTGTCTGGTATCACTCCCAGTGGAAGCTCGCTCCACATTGGGAACTATTTTGGCGCCGTAAAACCTCAGTTAGAGCTTCAAAATACGGCAGAAACCTACTACTTCATGGCAGACTTACATGCCTTAACTACGATTCATGACAAAGAGACTTTAGAAAAAAATATTACCGGCGTGGTCTTGGATTACATTGCCTTAGGCTTAGATCCAGCCAAGTCAGTATTCTTTCGTCAGTCGGACGTTCCCGCACACAGTCAGTTAATGGTTGTTCTAGGGAACTATGTTATGTATGGCCAAATGCAGCGTATGCATGCATTTAAAGATAAGTTACAGAAGGATGCGAACGAAGAGTCTATTAATATGGGTCTTTTTAACTATCCCATCTTGATGGCTGCAGATATTCTGCTTTACAAACCCTACGGTGTTCCAGTAGGAGAAGATCAACGTCAACATATCGAGCTCACCCGTGATATTGCCGAGAACTTCAATAAAGCCTACCAAACAGACGTTTTTCCACTCCCAGAACCTCTTATTTCGAAAGAAGTGGGGAAAGTAGTTGGCACAGACGGGCAGCGAAAGATGAGCAAATCTCTCGGTAACACAATTGGAATCTTTGAAGATGAGGCAGTCATTCGTAAGCAGATCATGAGCTCGTTCACTGATCCCAATCGTAAAAAAGCTACTGATCCCGGTACTGTAGAGGGAAACCCAGTATTTATCTACCATGAGCTGTTAAATGACAACGCAAGCGAGGTGGAAGAGTTAAAAACTCGGTATCGCGCTGGGAAGGTGGGCGACGTTGAGGTTAAAGAAAAGCTTTTTCAGGCTCATCAACGATACTTTGCCTCGGCACGAGCTAAACGAAAAGAACTAGAAAGTAATTTAGAAGTGGCACGCGACATTTTGGCAGATGGAGCGCTAAGAGCAGGAAAGTTAGCAACTGAAACGCTCGAAGAGGTCTATCGCACCATCGGAATTCGTAACCAACTCAACAACAAATGAGTTGTCTCAGATAATTCTCAGATGAGTGTGTAAAATAGAGCAAACAAAGAGATCGAGAAATCTTCAATTGAAAGGTGTTCATGAAAGCGACAGTTGAGTACGCTGATTTTGATAAGTTGGACTTGCGCGTTGGAAAAGTAGTCGCCGCTGAAGCGCCCAGTTGGAGCAGAAAGCTGATTCAGTTTACCGTTGACTTTGGTGAAGAAATTGGCACAAAGACGATCCTATCTGGCATTCAAGCATGGTACAGCCCTGAGGAGTTTGTTGGAAAAGTATTTCCGTTCATCGTCAATTTAGCAGAACGCAAAATGGGCGAAGGGGTCAGTCAGGGCATGATGATCATGGCAGATGGAAAGGTGGATGGTGAAGATCATCCAATTGTCTTCCCGTTACCGGAATCAATAACTCCTGGCACGGTCATTCGTTAGAACCCGTGGTACACTACCTACGCTCTTTATGGAAACATCATCAAAAACACCCAAACAATCTACAAAAAAATCTCAAGAGAAAGACCAGTCAGGTCGCGCTCCACAGGAACGCAAAATTGAGATTAATATGAACATGAGCCAGATGATGAATCGAGGCTTATTATTCTTGTTTGTGGCATTACTTTTCTTGCCATTTTTGTACTCAACTTTCGTAGGTAAGCCAGAAGAGAAGATTGCCCTCTCCCAAATGGTGGAAGATATTCGGGCTGAGAAAGTCGATAAGTTAGAAGTGGCTGGTTCAGACGTCAAAGTCTTCTATAAAGACTCGACCGTCAAAACGACTCGCAAAGAGGACGGCCAACAGTTAGTAGACGTCTTAAGCAAGTCGAGTATTGATCTGGCTGCGGCCCAAGTCGAAGTAAAGAACTTAAGTGTTCAAGAAATTATTATTTCTTTGATCGTTAATATTTTGCCGATCGTGGTGATGGCAATCTTGTTCCTTTTCCTCTTCCGCCAAGCACGCGGCGCTCAAGATGGCATCATGGGAATTGGTCGCAGTAAAGCCAAGTTATTTGTTAAAGGAAAACAAGATACCAAGTTCGCTGACGTTGGTGGAATGGACGAAGCCAAGCGCGAGCTAGAAGAAGTTGTCGACTTCCTTAAGAATCCAAAGAAGTACAAAAAAGTTGGTGCCCGTACCCCTAAAGGCGTCTTAATGGTGGGTCCCTCGGGAACGGGTAAGACGCTGTTAGCTCGAGCTGTAGCGGGTGAGGCTAACGTTCAGTTCCTCTCAATGGCGGGTTCTGAGTTCATGGAGATGCTAGTTGGTGTCGGAGCTTCTCGTGTTCGTGATCTTTTCCTGACTGCCAAAAAATTAGCGCCTTCCATTATTTTCATTGACGAAATTGATGCGATTGGTCGAATTCGTGGTTTTGGCAGCATGGGTGGACATGATGAGCGTGAGCAAACCTTAAACCAAATTTTAGTCGAGATGGACGGTTTTACTCCCAATGATAATGTGATCGTGATCGCGGCTACCAACCGTGGTGACATGCTTGATCCAGCCTTGATTCGACCAGGTCGTTTTGACCGCCGCGTCCAAGTCAGCTTGCCTGATCTAGAAGAGCGTAAATTTATTCTTAATATTCATGCCAAAGGCAAGTCCTTTGAACCAAACTTGAACTGGGAAAAAGTTGCCAAGCGCACCGTTGGTTTCTCAGGTGCTGATTTAGAGAACATGTTAAATGAGGCTGCTATTGGTGTGGCTCGCGATAACCGAACTGAGATCACCGCCGCAGATATCGAAGAAGCATCATTGAAAGTCAAGTTAGGTCCAAGTAAAAAACGTCTCCATGACGAAGAAGAGCGCAAGATGACGGCTTATCATGAAGCCGGTCACGCACTGGTTGCGCACTACTCCAAGTACTCGGATCCTGTCCACCGTATCTCGATCGTTTCTCGTGGTATGGCTCTTGGTTTCACTTTAACTCCACCTGAAAAAGATAAAGTACAGGTCACTAAATCTGAGTTAATTGATCAAATGGCAGTATTACTCGGTGGTCGGGCTGCGGAAAAGATCATCTTTAATGAGTTAACGGCTGGTGCCAGCTCTGATATTGAGCGGGCAACTCGCATTGCCCGAGCTATGGTGATGGACTTTGGTATGAGTGATCTAGGCGCAGTAGCGATGAGCCCACAGTATGAGGGGTCAAACTATGCTCGTGCGTACGCGGAACCAACCAAGATTTCAGATAAGTTGCAGGAAAAAGTCGACGCGGAAGTCGCAAAGCTTATTCTTCAAGGTGAAAATAGAGCAAAAGACTTACTCACTGAGCACAAAGATAAACTCGACAAAGTTTCACAACGCTTACTTGAAATCGAGACGATCGACTCTGACGAGTTTGTCGAGTTGATGGGTGTCCCAAAGGCAAAGTAATATGGCCAAGCTGCCCGACTCGGCTAAAAAACAACTCTTTGTACTTATTGATGGTCACGCACTGATTTATCGAGCTTTTCATGCTTTCCAAGATTTAACCACCCCAGATGGAACACCAATTAGCGCGGTCTATGGTTTTTGCCGTATTTTGCTGACAGTGATTCAAGAACTGCAGCCTGAGTACATTTTAGTAGCCCTCGATCATCAAAAACCAACATTCCGACATAGTGAGTATTTAGGCTATAAAGCTAATCGGGAAGAGATGCCCGCCGAACTTCCTCCTCAGATTGAGAAGATTAAAGAAATCATTACAGCATTTAATATTCCCCAGTTTGTTTTGCCAGGTTATGAAGCAGACGATATCATTGGCACTCTCTCTCGCCAGCTAGAAATGCGTCCGCTCGGAACAGAACCTGAGCTGATGACGATGATCGTAACTGGAGATCGAGACGCTTTTCAATTGGTGACTGATCGAACACATGTCTGGATGCCTGGTCGGTCAAAGCCAGTCAGAACCATGGATACAGAGTATGACCCTGACGGAGTAAAGAAAAAAATGGGTGTTCGCCCTGATCAAATTGTGGACCTCAAAGCGCTGATGGGTGATGCTTCTGACAACATTCCAGGTGTGCCTGGAATTGGGGAGAAGACAGCAGTGAAGTTACTTACTGAGTTCGGCACCGTGGAGAAGCTTTACCAAACAATTAAAGATGAAAACCTAATGATTGGTAGCGATAAGCATCCTATTCTGCGCGGAAGCTTGTTAAAAAAGCTTGCTGAAGGACATGAAGAAGCACTTCTTAGCCAGCGCCTGGCGAAGATAGATCGAGAGTCACCTGTTACCTTGGAACTTGATCAATGTCGTTTAGCCGCGTACCGTAAAGAAGAAGTATTAAAAATTTTTGAAGAGCTTGGCTTTAAATCACTCGTTCACCAGTTACCTGCAGATGAGTTTGAACTTGAAGTACAAGGAGCTTTATTTTAATGAAAGTTGCTCTCGTTCATGACTTTTTACGCGAGTATGGTGGAGCCGAGCGAGTAGTTGAGGCATTGCATCAACTTTTTCCAGATGCCCCGCTCTATGTAGCATTTACTGACCCGCAGGCAATGGGAATACACTGGCAACGTTTTGAAGGATGGGACATCCGCCAAACTTGGTTAGCTCGGGTTCCCCTTATCAAGAAAATTTTTTCGCCACTTCGTATCTTCGCTCCGGCCGCTTTCCGCAGCTTAGATCTGTCTGAGTACGATGTGGTTATCTCGTCCTCCAATGCGTACTTTGCTAAAGCAGTTCGAGTCAAAAAGCCAGCTGTCCATCTCTGTTACTGTCATACGCCACCGCGCTCACTATATGGTTACTCCACCATGACTGACTGGGAGAAGAATAAAGTTACCAAAGTATTTGGGACTTTGATTAACCATGTCTGCCGAGTGATGGACGTTCGCTTAGCAGACGGGGTTGATGTCTTTATTGCTAACTCACAAGAAGTTCGCCGTCGGATTCAGAAGTTTTATCGCCGAGACTCGGTAGTCATTCATCCACCTGTCCAAGTTCCTTCAAAACTGCCCGCGATCAAGAATGAGACAGAAAAGTACTTTTTATATGTTAATCGTTTGGCATTTGCCAAGCACCCTGAGCTAGCAGTCCAAGTAGCAACCAAAAGAAAACTGCCTTTGAAGGTAGTTGGCTCAGGTAAGATCTTGCCCGAACTCCAAGCTATGGCTGGAGAAACGGTCGAGTTTTTGGGCAGTGTGGGTGATGAACAGCTGGATCATCTCTATACCAATGCTAAAGCGTTACTTTACCCCGTTGAAGATGAAGACTTTGGAATTGTTCCGGTGGAAGCGATGGGCTATGGAGTTCCAGTTATCGCTCACCGATCGGGCGGACCACAAGAGACTATTATCGGGCTTGATCAAGCAACGAAACAACACCCAGCCACGGGGATCTTTTTTGACGCATTGACCGTTGCAGGACTTGAAGTAGCAATTGATAAATTTCTAGCCAATCAACAGAAGTTTAGCCGTGATCAGATCCATGCACATGCCGAAACATTTGATACCGCTAGATTCAAAAAAGAAATACTTGCCCTCGTCAAGAAAACAGCTTCTTAAAATCCTGATATCTTCTTATTGGGGAATCAGCTCAATTAAGCTCACCGTGTTAGCTGGCATGGCAACATGAACTTGCAGCTCTGCAGCAGAGGTTGAGACGTTTTCTGTCTGTTTACGACCACCTAGAAACTCTTTGACAACGCTATAGTTTCCCGGCTGAATATTCTTGAAAGTCACAGGTACGTTCTCAGTATTACGGCCACTGCGATCAAAGTTAGACAGAATAACTTGGGTATTTCCAGCATCATTACGGGCAGCCGCGGCTTTGACCCAAGTTCCTTTTCCTAAAAGCTGAAGTCGTTGGTCGCCAATTCGGTCTAGCATCCGTAAGGCACTGTACCTAGGCTTGGGCGCGGCGCCAAAATCGTTATGCGTAAACATTCCCCACCGACCCCAATTAGCTTTTCCTTCTGGGTCCTTGCCGTCTTGGATTTCAAATGCAAAAGCACGGTCAACTACTCCAATCATCTCAATTGAGCCGGCGACCGCATGAGCAGCGCCATAGTTGGTGTCATAACCTGGGTGATTATTACTGTCATGTCCCCACTCAGTAATATGAAGCTCCAAAGTGGGTTCTAACTGCGGGAACTGGGTCAGCCAGTTATTGGCTTCAAACATGTCTTTACGGTAGATGTCTAGATCAAGGTTGTAACGATGCCAAGAGAAGAAGTCGAGTCGAGCGTTATTCGCGACTGCATACTTCAACAGTGCATCGAACCAATTTTTATACAGGGCAGTAATCCCCGGACCACCAATTTTAAAGGGGCGAACGCCTCGAGCATTTTTAGCACCGCGTTGGGCATAGTCATACAAAGTGATGTAGTTTTTATCGCCATAGTACTTCCAATCACCAAACAGGTCAGGCTCGTTCCATACTTCGTAGTAAACGTCAGAAATACCACGAGTTCCACTCACATGTTCAATCGTCTTCTGGACTGTTAGTTGCCAGTCCGCCCAGTTAACCGGGACGGCAAGAATATCGCCACTGGAAATTGCAGGTGGCATGTAACTCAAAGCAATGTATGGTTTTGCGCCACTTGCCACAATATCGTCAATTACGCCATCAAACTTGCTGAAGTCGAAAGTAATGTTCCCTGGTGTTCCTTGAACAATCTCATAAAAATCATAGATGTGGTCAATCCGGATGTACTCAGGGTTTAACGCTCGCACAGATGGAACCAGCTTGCCCATTCGCCAATCATGTTCTTCGCCACCTTGGGCGAGATTGCGCCAAGGACGGGGCATTGGTCCGAGTACTGCTTGGGTATCAACTTGAATGTTGGCCGGCTCGCCGCTGGCTTGGCCAAAGAACTCACGAACCACTTGAAGCTGCGAGATTCCAACCAAGGCGGCAATAATTAAAAGAAAGAAAGGAAGAACCTTGAGGATGAGTACGATTCGACGTTTGGTGTAGGAAGTGCGATAGGGGTACTCAACCATATAGTAAGAGTAGCATGAGAGCTATCTAGGACTCAAGGAAAAAACTCTACTTTTGGCGGCGTTTCGCTTTGGTTGAAGTCCCAGATTACACAACAGGACAAAAAAACACCTATCGTAAACAGACCAAGAAAAAAGGGCAGAATGAATTTAGGCGTATGTATGTTCATTAATTTCACTATATCTTTTTTTTGGAGAGGGAAAAAGAGATCAGTTTTTGACCTCCACTTGACACATTAGCAGAGACTATATAAGATTGCTAATTATGATCGACCTGACACCCAGACAGATTCATATTTTGCGAGCCATTATTGAAGAGTACATCTCTACTGCTGAGCCAGTGGGTTCAGAAACGATTGATCGAAAGTTTAACTTAGGTGTTTCTCCTGCCACCATTCGTAACGAGATGGTTTACTTGACTAAGCAAGGCTATTTGAATAAATCTCATAGCAGTGCTGGTCGCTCGCCAACTCCTTTGGCGATGAAGCTGTATGTCAACGAGTTAATGAAAGAGAAAGAGCTTTCAGTCGCAGACGAGGTCTCAGCCAAAGAAAGAGTTTGGGACTCACGCAAAGAGTTAGATAGCTTGCTTTATCAGGTAGTGCGTTCTTTAGCCGAACGCTCACACGCACTTGGTATTGCTATGACCAACCAGCAAAAGTTGTTTCATTCTGGTTACTCCAACTTACTTCAGATGCCAGAGTTCTATGATATCAATGTGATGCGACAAGTTCTCTCGATGATTGAAGAGATTCGCGTTTTAGAAGAGATCTTCGAATCTGGAGCTAGCGAGAGCATTATCCGAGTAGTTTATGGCGAAGAGTTAGGTAATCGTAACTTAAATCCAGTTGGCGTTATCTTCATGACTTTCGATGTCCGAGACATTCACTGTCGAATTGGTGTGATCGGCTCACATCGTTTTGACTACCCTTACATTATTCCGATGATGAAGTACTACCGAGGTTTAATTAATGAAATTTTAGAAAAGAATGAGGTTGAAATTTAATATGAAGCAACAAGATGACGCCAAACAAAAGAAGCTTAATCTCGACGAAGAGGGAGAGCAAAAAGAAACGAAAAAAGCTGTTAAGAACCACGACTGTGATCAAGTGGAGGCTCAGTTAGAGCAGCTCCAAGCTGCGGTAGAACAGGCAGAAGAGAGTGAGCGAAGGGCACTGGCAGACTATCAAAATGTCGTCCGTCGGTTTCAAGAAGATAAGACGAAGTTAGTTAAGATGGCTGCGAAAGATATGGTCTTAGCAATCTTGTTACCGCTCGATCACTTGCACCTAGCCAAGGAACACTTAAAAGACCATGGACTCAATATGGTCTATCAGCAGTTTCAACAGGCTTTGCTCAGTCAGGGAGTGCAAGAAATTGAAGTGCTCGGACATCCTTTTGATGAGCATAAAATGGAAGTCGTTGATAAACGACCTGTCAACGACCCCATTCAAGAAAACATCGTGGTTGGTGTCACCCAACGTGGGTATACCTTACACGGCGAAGTTATTCGTCACGCCCGGGTCGTCATTGGCGTGGCTCAAGAAGAAAATAAATAGGAGGCTATATGGCTACAGGAAAGATTATTGGTATCGATTTAGGCACAACCAACTCAGCAGTGGCAGTGATGGAGGGTGGTTCACCCAAAGTGATCCCTACTGCCGAAGGACGAAATACCTTCCCATCTATCGTCTCGTTTAAAGGAGATAGTGTTACGGTTGGTGACGCAGCCAAGCGCCAGATGATCTTGAACCCCAAAGCGACGATTAACTCCGTCAAGCGCTTTATGGGACAGAAACTGAAATCTGACAAAGTACAAAACGCTATTAAGCATGTTGCCTACGAAGTTGTCGACGGTAAAGATGGTATGGCTGTGGTTAAGATTGGTGACAAAACCTACACCCCTCAAGAAATCTCGGCCAAGATTTTAGGTAAAGCTAAGGCAGATGCCGAAAGCTATCTCGGCCAACCAGTCACTCGCGCCGTCATCACCGTTCCAGCCTACTTTGATGATGCTCAACGTCAAGCAACTAAGCAGGCTGGTGAAATTGCTGGTTTAACAGTCGAACGGATCGTCAATGAGCCTACTGCGGCAGCATTGGCATATGGTTTGGACAAAAGCCAACAGGGCTTAATTGCAGTCTACGACCTTGGTGGTGGAACGTTTGACATCTCGGTTCTAGAAATTGGTGATGGCGTTTTTGAGGTAAAGTCCACGAATGGAGACACTTTCTTAGGTGGAGATGACTTTGACAATAAGATCATCGAGTGGATTTTGGGTGAGTTTAAGAAAGAGTCGGGCAAAGATCTTTCTAAAGATCCACAAGCCATGCAGCGAATTAAAGATGCTGCCGAAAAAGCCAAGATTGAGCTCTCATCCGCCCAACAGACCGAGATTAACCAGCCTTTCATTGCTCAAGGTGATGATGGTCAGGCACTTCACTTAACAATGTCGTTAAGTCGAGCCAAGTTGGAGTCTTTGGTTGATGACTTAATTCAAAAGTCATTTGGTCCAGTTAAAAAAGCGCTGGAAGATGCCAAGCTGAAACCTTCTGAGATCGGTGAGATTGTCTTAGTTGGTGGTATGACTCGTATGCCAAAGGTTCAAGAAGAAGTCAAAAAGTTCTTTGGCAAAGAGCCCCACAAGGGAGTTAATCCAGATGAAGTAGTCGCAGTTGGGGCAGCAGTCCAGGCAGGTGTTATCTCTGGTGATGTGAAAGATGTCGTGCTGTTGGACGTTACTCCGCTGACGCTCGGTTTGGAAACGCTGGGTGGAATTCGAACGGCTTTAATTGACCGCAACACAACTGTTCCGACCAGTAAGTCACAAGTTTTCTCAACTGCGGCGGATAACCAAACCCAAGTTGAGATCAACGTCTTGCAAGGTGAGCGACAGATGGCGGCGGATAACAAGTCGCTCGGGCGCTTTATCTTAGATGGCATCCCACCTGCTCCACGTGGCGTACCGCAAGTTGAAGTTACTTTCGACATCGACTCAAACGGTATCTTGCACGTCACCGCTAAGGACAAAACCAGTGGTAAAGAGCAGAAGATCACTATCCAAAACTCAACAAATCTTTCTGATGAAGAAGTCGAGAAGATGCGTGCTGAGGCAGAGAAACACGCCGAAGACGACAAACGGAAAGTAGAGTTGATCGAGGCTCGTAATCATGCCAACAGCGTTGTCTTTGAACTGGAAAAACAGATGAAAGATCACGGTGATAAGCTGGAGGAGAAAGATCGTCAGACAGTCACTGAGAACATTAAAAAACTGAAAGAACTGGCTGAAAGTGAGAGTGCCACCAAAGAAGAACTAGATAAGGCTTCTGAAGAAACTCTGACCTCCGCTCAGAAATTGGGTGAAGCAATGATGAAAGCACAACAGGCGGCCGGCGCTCCAAGTTCAGATGGCGCAGCAGATGCAGGTGAAGCAAAAGCTAGCGATACTACCGACAGCAAAAAAGATGCTGAGGAAGGGGAAGTAGTCAAGTAATGTCACTGACAGAACTCCCGCTCTACTTTGTTAGTCAGTTTGAGGAGTTTGGGCGATTACTGGTGCAACCCGCTCTTGATTTCTTTTCGCATGGATACTCAGACATGGCCTATCTTCTTTTTGTGGGAGGATTGGCCTGTTTGGGTGTAGTAACAACGGTTGGACTAACGAAGATCTTTGTAGAAAAAGTTCTGCAGATTCGAAAAAAAGCCGAGCGTAAACAAGAACCACGATCATTTGCTGAGTTGCTGAACGTCTATGGCTTTGCCTTATTGTTTGCCATCTTACTGGTTTTTGGGCTGTCCGTCGTAGCTTTGTTATTAGGCAGTGCTTTAACGGAAGAGTCACTACTTTTCATAGTGGCTATTGCAGTGATGTTTCCACCAGCTGGTCTATTCCTAGGCGTACTTGCGTTTGCAGTAATCGGGATAGTATCACCATTCTTTTGGTTGGGGATGCTTGCTAAGCGCTGTTTTTCTAAACGAGCTGTCCTTATTCAAAAGGTGACAGTGATCGTTTTCCTTATCTGTGCACTGGCAGCGTTGTTGGCAGTCATTACTGAGTCCAGTTGGGATGACGGGGGTGGAAGGGCACACCACTTACACGCAATCGTCAAAAATACTTGTCTGATTGATCCAGAGCGCGTCAACTGTCCTCAAACCGTAGAAGATATGCGGGTAGTTGAGCCACGTTTCTATGATGATCTTCAAGAAACTCATCAGATTTTTTATCGATATAATCCAGAAAACAACGAGTACGTACTAGTAGTCAGATACAGTCCACACGATGCCGTTCTCTTCTCACAGCTGTTAAAATCGCCCGAACAGAACGGAAACCAGGCCAATGACTTTCAGCTATTGGAGATAGAGACGTTCGGTCGTGACCGAGTCAAAGAGATGCCAGATTTTGCCAGAGAGTTTGAGTATCTCCCTGAATGGGATAAACGATAGTAAAGGATAACTTGTATGAACATTATTCTATGTGTGGTCAGCGATTACGCCGTTTTTGATCAGGCAAATAAACCAAGCATAATTGGTATTTATGACTTTGTATCAGTCAGAAACTTGCCATCCATGTTTCCACAGACGTACTTGACCACTATCTTTTTGGGCAAGCCCGATACCAAGAAAAAAGTGGACTTTAGTTTGATCTCTCCTTCGAAGAAAGAAGTTCTGACCAACAGCCTAACCGTTAACTTTTCTAAAGGAGGAAGGTTCTCGCACATTGCTAAGTTAGAACAAGTTCCGATTGAAGAGTTAGGAAAGTACACCTTCACATGGAAGGATAAGGAGACCGTACTAGCTGAGTACGTCGTTGATGTCATTACTGCCCAGTAAGACAATCCATGGCCACAAGAACTGTCAAAAAAACACAACGACGAAGTACGAACGCTAGTCAAATGGGAGTGTTTAGTGCTGCAGTGTCACCATCGGCGGCGGCAGGTTCGGCAATTAGTAAAGTGGGTGGGGGGAAAAGAAGTAGAGAGGTTAAGGTAAATGAGGGAACCTCGGCAAACGATGGGCGTACAACCTATGGTGAAGTCAATTACCTGAATAACTTAGTTGACCAAGAAGTAACAGATTTAAAAGAGGAACTTGAGGAAGATATTGAAGGTCTTAAGAAGGAAGTTGATCAGCAGTTTGCAGATCATCAAAATACGTACCATAAACCTTGGCCAGGATGGGTGAAGTGGTTAATAGGTGGGGGGTTAGTTTCATTAATTTTGGGAGTAATTGCCTTCTTTAACCTTGATACATATGACGGAATTCTTTCCAGTTTTAGCCGTTGGCAAGAAGATCGAATTCGCCAAATCATTGAAGAAGGCAACATTACCGTCATCAAAACTGCGAGTGGTTCAGCTACGATTGAGATGTATAAATTTGAGATGAAAAAAGAGAACTAGGGTTACACATGGCAACGAAACGTGATTACTACGAGATTCTTGGACTGAAAAAAACCGCTACGGCGGCTGAAATTAAATCGGCATATCGTAAGATG
The DNA here is from genome assembly GCA_002293725.1 of Patescibacteria group bacterium UBA924. GTDB lineage: Bacteria > Patescibacteriota > Microgenomatia > UBA1400 > PJMF01 > UBA924. The sequence goes on along the minus strand of DBDU01000015.1, from coordinate 8,150 downwards.
GCTTTAAAGTACCATCCAGATCAAAATAAAGAAAAAGACGCCGAAGAAAAGTTTAAAGAAATTAATGAGGCGTACCAAGTGCTCTCTGATGAAAAGAAGAAGCAAGCGTATGACCAGTTCGGTCATGCTGCCTTTGATGCGGCCAGTGGCATGGGTGGCAATCCATTTGCAGGTGGCTTTCAAAATGGGCCATTCACTTGGTCTTATCAAACCAGTGGTGGCCAGAATCCATTTGAAGGGATGGACTTCAATGATCCTTTTGAAATATTCGAGAGCTTCTTTGGTGGCGGTTTTGCGGGAAATGCGCGTCGTCGTCCTCGTTACTCGCTGACAATTAGTTTTGATGAAGCCGTACACGGCGCAGAAAAAGAAGTAGAGATTGAAGGAAAAAAACGAAAGATCAAGATTCCTGCAGGTGCAGACGATGGTACGAGACTTCGCTTTGATGACTTTGAGCTCAGCTTTAGTGTGCGCCCAGATGACTACTTCAAACGTGAAGGAAATGACCTGTACGTCGATCATCCGATCTCATTTGCTACGGCAGCACTTGGTGGTGAAGTTAAAGTGAGAACACTGGATGGTGAGCTAAAGTTGAAGGTTCGTTCGGGAACGCAGTCTCACACTTTAATCCGGCTACGGAATGAGGGTGTGAAGCGAGTTCAAGGAAATGGGCGGGGCGACTTATACGTTCGTTTAGTCATTCGTGTGCCTGAAAAACTAAGTCGAGAAGAAAAGAAAATCGTTGAACAGTTACAGGTGATCGAGAACGAACAGTCTCGCTAATAGTTTTCCTTGGTACAACTTTTTAGTGAATTCTTTGTGTTGGTTGGGATTGTAAGTCTTGTCCAATCTGCTTCACGATCTCTACAACGATTAGCTGTGTTCCTTTGAGATTGTAGTGACAACAAGGATCTACGTAGATTGTTTCTTGTAACCCTCTAAAAATCTGAGTTAAGTCAATAAATGTAACTCCGTGTTCTTTGGCTAATGTTGCCCCTTTTAGCCGCATCTCAGGATAAAGTTTTTCGACTGCCTCTTTGTACTTATACGCATGAAGATAGAGCGAGTCATCTGCCAGCGAAGAGACATCCGCAGTCGTCCGTTCGGTGGGATTTAGGATTTTTGAATCAGGGAGGTACTGATTTGGCTGTAGTACGTGATAGTAACGTGCTCCATTAGCTTCGGCTATTCTGGCCATCTGCAGCGAACTATCTTGCCAGGTCTCAAGCGAGCTACGAAATACTTCATCTTTAGTTGTAGGAGGGGTAGGACCTTGTACCTGATGGCTCTGTTCTTGTTCCACTAATGAAGCTTCCAACTTACTATTGAGTTCAAGCAGTTGCTGCTGAAAGTGTTGGTTTTTGACTTTCCAGATAAGCAAAGTGAGTTGGGAGCGATTGAAGGGTGGCGTTTGAAATAGGCGAGCCCATTGTGACTGTTGTTTTTGGATAGTAATGACCTGACCTAGAATAGGAACACTGGAAAGATTAATACTTTTACGGGCATATAAATTCCAGTGACGTGGATAGGTTGGAGTAATTCCTGCTTCAAAGTTATCAGAGTACGGAAGAGCAGCCTCGTTAAAGCCGTCTAAGTTGATGATAATGTCGAACTCTCCACCAAGAGAAAGAAAGTAGTTAAGCGCTAACAGCTGTTGTGGTTGTTTAAACCCGCCTAAAGCAATCGGAACAACTTTAATCTCCTTTCCTCGATAAGGTGGAAGCTGTTGTATCTGCTGTACCAGTTCGTCTTTTGCATCTTGATAGACGTACCATGCTACTGAACCACCAAAAAGACCAACAATCACTGAGTCAGGACTCCGTTTATACAAAACTTGCTCGCCCAAAAATCCAAACTGGTTATAAAGCGCATCTTGTTCGGAGTTGGTCACGAATCCAAGATATGGATGGAGAATGTCCCGTTGCATCCACTCCAACTCCGTCTCAGAGGGTCGCTCAAGTTCGGCGACTTGATTATTTAGCATGGGGTTTTGATGTTCTAGCTCATACCTTAGTTGATTGCGATTAAGATGTTCTAGACCCACCAGAGAGAGCAGCGAAGGAAGAAATAACTCAAGTATCAGCCCAGTAAGAAGAATCGAAAACACAACTAGTCCTAATCGACGCTTGAATTGAGGAGTAGAAATTGTCAAGAGCGCTGTCTTGGCTTTTTGAGTCATGTGAGCTATAATAGCTCTATTCGAGAAGGACTGCCAACGCTGTCCTTTTTTTATAAATCTGCAAAAAAGATTCCCAGAAGGGAAAGTACCTCAAAAAGGAAGAATATGTCAGCAGCTAAAGTAGTCAGAACCGAGTTTGCCGCCGCTATTGCTCAGATTGCCAATGAGCGTGGAATTACGCCCGAATCAATTTTAGAAGGTATCCGCCAAGCACTCGTTTCAGCTTTTCGTAAACAGTTTGGCCCTTTGGATGAGACCTGGCACTACACTGCTACGGTTGATCCAGATACAGGCGAGTCTCAAATTTTTAAGTTTCCAGTTTTAGAGATGGATGAAGAGACTGGTGAAGCTTTGAAGTGGGATGAGAAAAAGGGTGAGGATGTTACCCCAGCTGGATTTGGCCGCATTGCAGCTCAAACTGCGAAACAGGTGATCTTGCAACGTATCCGAGAGTCTGAAAAAGATCAAATTCTCTCAGATTACTCTGGTAAGTTGGGTGAGATCGTCTCCGCCCAAGTACTGCGAATGGATGGCAAGACCGTGATCTTAGACATTGGTCGTGGTCAAGGTATCATGCCTCCCGAAGAGCAGATGCGCGGCGAGTTCTACCGTTTGAACAATCGCGTAACTGTCCTGATTCGTGATATTCGCGAGACTCATAAAGGTCGAGCAATCATTGTTTCCAGAGCAGCTAAAGAGCTGGTTTCTAAGTTATTTGAGCGTGAAGTTCCCGAAGTTGCTTCAGGTGCAGTTAAGATCGTAAACATTGCTCGCGAAGCTGGTGTTCGCACCAAGCTAGCAGTCCAGTCCACTCAAGACGGCGTTGATCCTGTAGGTTCATGTGTAGGTCAACGAGGTGTTCGTGTCCAAGAAGTGATTCGTGAGCTTAACAACGAAAAAATTGACATCATTCCTTTCTCTGACAATAAAGTTGATTACTTACGTGCAGCTTTAGCTCCAGCTGAAAGTTTGGAGATTGAGATTGACGAAGCAAACAACCAAGTTAATGTGACGGCTCCAGACGACCAACTCTCTTTGGCAATTGGCCGAGGTGGACAGAATGTGCGTTTAGCCGCTAAGCTGACAGGTTACAAAATTACCATTAAGTCATCTGCCGGAAGTGTCGAGTCTCATGCTACTGGTTTAGAAGAGTACGAAATCGACAGTTATGACTTCGTTACTCCAGATGTCCGGGCAATTTTGATTCAGAATAAACTGACAACTTTATCAGACTTGGCTCGTTTCAAGAATCGCTGGACTGATATGGCTGAGATCCCAGATAATCAGAAAGAGAAGTTATTAGAAAAAGTAGTTGCTTTCGAGCAAGAAATGGCTGAGCGCGGCGAACAGATTGTTCGTGCGGGCGGCCCAAAGAGAGATTAACGTTCATGGCTATTCAGACTCGACCACCAATTGTGACGATCATGGGACACGTTGACCATGGTAAAACGTCACTCCTTGATTACATTCGCAAAGCACACGTTGTGGCTCGCGAAGCTGGTGGTATTACGCAACATATTGGTGCGTATCAAATTGAGTTTAAAGGCAAGAAAGTTACTTTTATTGATACTCCAGGTCATGCTGCCTTTAACAAGATGCGTGCTCGTGGTGCCCGTGTTACCGACTTAATCATTTTGGTCGTGGCAGCCAATGATGGTGTAAAACCACAAACAGTCGAAGCAATTCGTCATATCAAAGAAGCGAATGTCCCAGTCATTGTGGCAATCAATAAAATTGACTTGCCAAATGTTTTTCCTGATATGGCAAAAGCCCAGTTAGCTGAAGAGGGCATCTTAGTTTCCGGTTACGGTGGTGATGTTGATGTGGTTGAGCTTTCGGCCAAAACAGGCCAAGGCGTTGACGCACTCTTGGACTTGATCTTAGTTACTGCCGAGCTACATGACTATAAAGCTGATCCGACTGCAGATCTGCGAGCAGTGGTAATTGAGTCGACTAAAGACAAGAACAGAGGTCCCGTTGCTACAGTAATTGTCCAGGAAGGCACGCTCACCCCACGACAAGACATCGTTGCCCCTTCGGCTGAGCAAGACGCTACTACTCCTCAAATTGAGGGACGCGTTCGCCAACTCGTTGATGAAAATCGTAAAGCTTTGCAAGAAGTTCGACCTGGAAGTCCAGCTGAAATTATTGGATTCACCACTGTTCCACCAGTGGGTTCATACGTTTTTGAGAAGGGTAAAGTTCCAGCAGAGTTACCAACTTCACTCACTACAGCCAAAGAGGTCGCTGAAGCAGATCCATTTGCTGATCTATTTGAACAGAAACCTAAGCTAAAGCTCATGCTAAGAGCAGATGTCCAAGGTACGTTGGAAGCTATTGAGCAAAATCTTGACCCCGAAGCTATTGAGCTACTGCGTTCTGGTGTTGGTGAGGTAACAGAAGATGACGTGGACTATGCGGAAACGACTGGGGCCACAATTTATGCTTTCCACACCAAAGTTTCTCGTCAAATTGAAGAGAAAGCACGCAACGCCAATGTCAAACTTAAACAGTACGACGTCATCTACAAAATGTTAGAAGACTTACAAAAAAGAATGTTGAAGCTGATTGAGCCTACGATTGATGAAGTCGTGTTAGGTGAAGCCGAAATTCTGCAGATTTTCGATATGAAAGGCGAACGAATTGCTGGCTCACGTATGATTACTGGTGAGATGAAGAAAACAGACTTACTCCATTTGAAGCGTGGTGATGAAATTATCTCCAATCCAGAAATTAAAAGTCTTATGCACGGCAAAGAAACGATTGACTCTGTTAAGGCTAAAAATGAGTTTGGTCTGACTTTTAAGAAGAAAAAAGAAGAGTTCCAAGTTGGTGATAAGTTAGTCGCTTACAAAGTAGAAGACTAAATAATTTTGATCTGGTATAATACATTTCTTAATATAAATGGTTGCTTTCCTGGTTTGCCTGAACATTTCGTTCAGAGTAGCTCGCCAGTGAAGGAAGGATACCTATGGCTTTGAATACACAAACCAAAGCTCAAATTATCAAAGACTTTGCTCTATTTGAGGGCGATACTGGATCTCCAGAGGTTCAAGTTGCTTTATTGACCTTTTCAGTCAATGAGTTAACCGAGCACTTAAAGAAACATAAAAAAGATAACCACTCCCGTCGTGGTCTGTTAAAACAAGTCGCAAAACGTCGCCGCTTGCTCAACTTCTTGCTCACCAAGAGTGAAGAACGTTATCGAGCCTTAATTGATCGTTTGGGCTTGAGTAAATAACTCTTAATTCAGATAGCAAAAGTCCCCCAACTTCATTACGATGAATGGGGGATTTTTTATTGAGAAGTCCTCAACTTTTATGGATGAAGTAATTTCTGTTCTAGGTAAAACAGGGAAAAAGTGGAGTAGCCAGATCACGTATGGTTTGTTGGTATTGATTTTTCTTTTGGGGCTTTTCTTGCGTTTTTATCAGTTTCCAGAACGTTTTCCTTGGTTTGGGGACACCGCACGCGATGCATTAGTAAGTAAACATATTTGGAAGTATGAAGAGAGTATTTCTATTGGACACTATGCTTCAGGCTTACCTGTAAATGAAACAGCATGTCAAGTGAGGGCATATCCAAGTTACTACTACCATTCTCTGGCTACTTTGTGGTCATTAACTCACTCTTTAGCAGGAGTAATGGCGATCATTACAATTTTGCACGCAACAGGAATTATTGTGGCTTTCCTGATTGTTTCTTTATATCTAGATAAAAAGGCTGGCTTAGTGGCGGCATTACTTTATGCAGTAAGTATCGACTTCATAGGTAATGCGTACTTTCTAACGACGATTCATGTACCAATTCCTGTACTTCTTTTAGCCGTCTATAGCGTCTTGTTGGGAGTTCAACGCCAGAAAAGATGGCTAACAGTTCTGGGGTTAAGTGGAATAGTTTATCTTTCAGCCTATCACTACAGTATCTTACTTTTCTTCATCTTCTTTTTCTTTGTGGTAGAGAGGTCCCTTGCTAAATCAAACTTTCGCTGTGGACTGAGGAATACATTGCTTTTTGGCTCGTTTTACTTTGGCTTTTTCCTTTTGCTTCATGGTGAAGTTATTAGAGCTTGTAATGGAATACTACCTTTTTTACAAAGTTTCTTTTCACAAGGTAGCAACGAACTTAGTGTTTGGTCTACATTAAGAAGCTTTTGGTTACTTTTGAGCTATCACTTCTTTGTGACGTTTCAATTGTGGACGGAAAGCATCGCAATACTCATTTTCATTTTACTCGCCGACGTCTTCTTCAACCTCAAAAAACTACGAGGAGTACTAATTGGTACAGTGCTATTAGCAGTATTCTTCCTGATGGGAGGAGCTGTTTTTCCGAACCCAAGTATGGAGATGCAACAGATTCAAACGATGTATAGTCGACAGCTTATTTTCTTTTTGGCTGCATTTGGATTTGGTGGATCACTCTTTATTGCTGTAAAGAAAAGAAACTACTTTCGACTTATTGGACTGTACTTTGTGTTCATTGCGCTGACATTATCTGTGAGTCTGAGTTTTTTTGTTTTTCGTCCAGCCGTATATTCCACACCGATGAAAGAGTTGGCAGAATACTTGTTGAAAAGACCAGAGTTTGAATCAGCAAAAGTAAAGTTTATTTCAGGTAACGGATCAGATTATGACACAGTGATTCTGGCATATTGGTTAGAGGAGTTATCAGGGAAACAGTTGTATCAAATTGTTAATGGCTCCGCCGAAAACAGAACCAATTATGTATCTATAAATGATAACTCCATGTATATTTTCTTTATCTGTAATGAGTTTGTGAATAACGAAGAAAGCCCATGTTTTCAAGCAATGAAAGATTTTCAGGAAGCTCATCATAACTATATTTTTAGTCAGGAATTTTTAACAATCAAAAATTTTTCAATTTACTTTTTTAAGCCTCAAGGTGAAGGAAAATGAAAAGAGCCTTACTACTTATAACCTTGATCGGGATTACTTTCGTGGGAATATTTTTACGACTCAGAAACATAGAAAAGGATCTCAACTTTTTTGGTGATAGCGATAGAGATGTATTAGTTGCCAAACATATTGTTTTGAATAGACATTTCACGGATGCTCGTCCACTAGCTAGTGGGGGCGGATCATTTTTAGAAAACTCTCCTCATTACTTTAATTTTTTAGCAGTACTTTATTTTTTTGGACGAAGTCCTGAAGGTACAGTCAGTTTGCTCGCGCTTTTATTTTGTGCAGGAATTCCACTGTCTTATATTGCAGGGAAGTCACTGGGAGGAGAAAGGCTAGGCTTAGCATTTGCTTTTGTAGCAGCTACTTATTATCCCTTACTAGAAGCTTCTAATCTTATTTACCAACCGAGTATAGTAGTGTCCCTATCGGTTTTTTTTACGTCACTTCTCTTCATCGGCTATGCACGAAGATCCATATTGGCACTAACTGCAGCAGCGTTTGTAATTCCACTTTGTCTGCATTTTCATTACTCAGTTCTACCTCTACTAGTTCCTAGCTTTTTTTTATTTTTGATCTTTCCCTTTTCCTACAGACGAGAATCTAAGAAAAAAGTTGCAATATCGTTAGTGCCAATTGCTGTTTTTTTATTGATGATTCTTTTTTGGTTGCTTACGATAAATAACGGACTCTCTTTAGATAAAGGTCTTTGGAATTTTTTAACGAAGTACATTCCACAATCAGGGAGTCACTCATTCGCCGTAACAACACTTTCGAATAGGATAGATACGTTTATTTATGTAGTTTTCCGTACGACTTCACCATTAGCAAAACTTTTTTCCTTTGTAATTGTAAGTGGTCTGTTTGCTATTTCGTACGTTTGTAGAAAAAAAGATCTTTTTAATAACACAGCCTTACTTTTTTTAGCTCTACTCATTTCTATAATTTTTTCTTTTCTTTCAAAAGATATTTTTGAATCGTATTATTCTGCGTATTACTTTCTATTTATCTGTGCTGTGACGTACACCATTTGGTTCTTTAGTAAAAAAGAC
>DBDU01000014.1:4961-5087 GCA_002293725.1 Patescibacteria group bacterium UBA924 | reverse complement strand
GTTTGGCATAAGTTGTTTGATAGATGTCTCGTAAGGTGCCTTCATCTTTAGGAGCTTCGGTAATATATGGGGGAAGAGGGGTGTGTCCCAGCTCTAAGATCCGCGAGTAAAATGTCCCCTCAGCAC
>DBDU01000014.1:0-4683 GCA_002293725.1 Patescibacteria group bacterium UBA924 | reverse complement strand
TATAAGAGACAGGGGCTACATTGTGCGGTCAAAAAAGCAGCTGTTTCACCAGGCAGGAAGAACGAGACAGTTTGGTTAGCTTTTAAGCCAGGTTTGGTTAAACACTCCCAGCGAGTAGTACGACTGGGATCAGTGCTTTCAAGTTGATGCACTAAAAGGACTTCGCACTTTCCGCCAGTATCTTTTCTTCCCAGCAGACGTGCAGGAAGCACCTTGGTATTGTTTCGGATAATAACCGTGTTTGCGTCCAGCAAGTTGAGTAAGTCACGAAAGGTTCGATGATGAAGCTCACCGGTTTGGCGATTGAGGTCTAAAAGTCGACAGCTATCGCGCGGCTCAGCTGGAAACTGGGCAATAAGTTCAGGTGGAAGATGATAATCGAACTGATCAATCGAAATCATACACGGTATTCTACCTCGAAAAGGTATAATATCTGGTGTGAACTCATTTTCCTTTGAACTCCAAAAAGAAACCGTCAACGGCCGAGCTGGTAAGTTTCAAACTGCTCATGGTGAAGTTCAGACGCCTATCTTTATGCCCGTAGGTACCCAGGCGACGGTTAAATCTTTGGATACTCAAGATATAGAACAGCTGAAAGCTGAGATTATCTTGGCAAACACCTACCATCTTTACCTGCGACCAGGAACAGACGTACTTGAGTCTCAAGGGGGAGTGCACCAGTTTATGGGCTGGTCGAAGCCAATGTTAACTGACTCCGGTGGTTTCCAAGTTTTTTCGTTAGGGAAACAGATTGAACAAAAAAATCTAGCCGAGGGCAAAACTGTTCAGCATGGTGGTCCGGCCCAACCGTTCTCCCGAATTACTGATGAAGGAGTAGAGTTTACTTCTCATTTAGATGGCTCTCGTCACTTCTTTAGTCCTTCGCAGTCGATTGAGATCCAGCGCAAGATTGGGGCTGATATCATCATGGCGTTTGATGAGTGCACTCCTGATTTAGCCGACGCGGCGTATACACGTCAGGCTCTAGATAGAACTCATCGTTGGGCGGCAGAGTGTTACGCATATTGGGAAGAGCATCAACGGCGAAGTGTCTACGGTCAGTACCAAGCGCTATTTGGGATTATCCAAGGGGCCCAGCACCAAGAACTACGAGTAGAGTCAGCCAAAGCCATTACGGCTCTTGGTTTCGATGGGGTCGCTGTTGGTGGCGAGACGATCGGCTATAACATGCCGATGACGGTAGAGATTATGCAGTGGATTCAACAGATGTTGCCGGCAGATAAGCCACGCTACGCGATGGGGCTCGGCAGAGATCCGCAGAACTTATTAGATGCAGTCCAAGCCGGCTTCGACATGTTTGACTGTGTTGCGCCTACACGATTGGCGAGAAACGGCGCGCTGTATAGCGGTGAGCTCGACAGTCATCAGGGAGGCTTAGTCTTTCGTTCGGACTCAGCAAAGGGTCGGCTGCAAATTGGAAATCAACAGTACATGAAAGACGCTACCGTTATTCAACCTGGGTGTGACTGTTTTACCTGTACGCATGGTTACTCAAGAGCCTACTTAAATCATCTCTTCCGAGCAGACGAGTTAACGTACTACCGGCTAGCATCAATTCATAACGTTCGGTTCATGGTCAGATTGTCACAGCAGATTCGGCAAGCTATCCTAAGTGGATGAGATCTCCACGGCGTTCCAAGTTGAGCGTTCACACTTCAACTCAGCCTTCGTTTCTGACTAAGATAGGGAAGTTTTTGATAGGACTTTTGGCCCTCGGTCTGGTGGTAGCAGCTGTTCTGACACTGTGGATCGTATTCTTTCTCCCCGCTCGCTGGAACGAGAATTCAACTAAGAATATAGTGATCGTTCCATCAAATATAGACGTTAATACCAATGTAATATTATTTACATCAATTTCATATACAAATGACAGTTTGAGCTATAGTAGTCTGCCAGCCAACGATACGGTGCGTTTAGCGGGAGGGTACGGCGAGTACCCACTTAAGTCGGTCTTTCCGCTATTGGGTTTAGATCAGAAACCTGATCAAACCGTGATTGCTACGTATAGTCACTTATTGGGTATTCCGATTGATGAAGTATGGGTAACGAGTGAAGATACGATCTTCCAAGAAAAAAGCACCGTTCAAGATCTTGCTTACCAAGTCTTGTTAGGAAAGTTAGAAACGCCGCTGAGTCTGAAGGATCGGCTAAAGTTCTATCGATTTGTCTCAGGGAAGCAATCAGTCCGAGTGAACTTTTCAACCTTAGCGGAGTGGCAAGCAAAACAAGCCAGCCGTTTTATCGGACTGCTAAAGGACTGCCGCGCTTCGTTGGTTAATACCACTGCCGTCGCTGGTCTGGGAAGAAGAGTATCAAAAGTGATGGAACAGAGTGGAATGACCGTCGTGCGGTTGACTGACGCCGCGCCAACGGTTGAGAAAAGTACGATTACCATCCTGCCAAACTCTGAGACGTGTATGTTTCTAGCAACTCATGTTAAACAGCTCTTTCCGGAAAGTTTGGAGATCAAAGAAGATCCAGAGATTTTAACTCGTGCACGCAGCGAAGCTGAGATTATCTTAGGTCAAGATATCGGAAACTTCTTAAGCGACTAGTTATCGCTGTCATTATCGTTGTTATCGCGATCGTTTTCTTCTGGTTCCTCACGATGATCTTCATCATCGATGGGGAAGGCGTCGGTAGCACCGCGCTCTTCGTCATTATCAGTCTCCACGATTTGGAGCGGGATGTTCTCAATTTCAAAGGTGTAGTTATCGTCTGAGTACATCTCATTAATGGCTGTGAGGGAGCTCTTACTGACTGGAAACGAGTTTACGAACTCTTGTTCGGCCGAGCGAGAGACTTCTTTGATGAAGACGGTACACGTGCAGTTTGTGGGCGAGATTGAACGAATGTAACAGACGTAGACGTTGCCGCCTTTCATTAACTTCGTTAAACGACTAGAAAGATCTTCTGGCAGTGAACCGATGTAGACTTTGTTAACCTCTACCGAGATAAAACGATTCTTAGTTTTCAACTCACAAACTTGACCGACGGAAAGATGCTCAAGCTGCTCTCGACCAGCGAGCCGATGCAGCTCGACGGTCTTTGTCTTACCTGGCTCTTCGATAAACTGCTCATCGGCTGGAAGGGTAGATAGCGTAATGGTTTGATTATTTTCTAGCTTTTGTAAATGTTTTTTAGCAAGTTGGTTTGACTTATCAAGTTCAAGGGCTTGGGTGAAAGATCGCTTGGCTTCTTTGACTTTTCCTAGCTGAACCTGGGCAACACCAAGTCTAATGTAGGCTTGAATATCTTCTTCGTTCTCTTCGATTAACTGCTGATTTACAGTTACGGCGGTCTCCCAATTCTGAGTTTTAGCAGCTTGGATGGCTTGTTCTTCCAATTGGGCAAGCAGAGCAGTGTTGGTCATAGTGTTTTCCTACTTTGCTGGGGTACAGTCTGTCCCAACAAAATTGACGCGAGAATACGGTGAATCTCGAGAATTGTCAACCGCGTGATACAATTTTCTCAAGTTTTGATAGGAGAATGTTATGGCCGGTCACAGCAAATGGAACAATATTAAGAACCGTAAAGGTGCTGCTGATGCTAAGCGCGGTAAGGTTTTTAGTCAGATTGCCAAACTGATAAAAAGCGCCGTTAAAGAGGGAAAATCTGGTGATCCAAAGTTTAACCCACAACTTCGTTTACTGTTAGAAAAAGCGCGAGCAGCCAACATGCCTAAAGAAAATATTGACCGCGCCATTGACCGTGGTTTGGGTCGAGGCAAAGGTGGCGCTATTCAAGAAATTGTCTACGAAGGGTATGCGACAGGGGGAGTAGGTCTGGTGATTGTGGGCCAAACTGACAACCCACAACGAACAGCTGGCGAAGTTCGTAACACCATCTCTAAAGCAGGCGGCTCACTCGGCGGGCCTGGGAGTGTCATGTTTATGTTTGAACGACAGGGCGAAGAGTATAAGCCGACCATTCCGATGGAGTTGACAGACGAAGACCAAGTCATCAAACTCGAAGAGTTAATGGATGCTCTTCGCGCCATTGACGACGTTGAAGACGTTTATACAGCTGCCGTCTGGGAAGGTAAGGACGAGGAAGAAGCCTAATGCGCCGTCGAGAGAAGTTTGTTTTAGCCTCAATTTTACTTAGTCTGGGACTCTTGAGTCTTCAGTACGTTTCACTTGATCTTCGTTATCCTTTTTTGGCTCTTTTTTCGATTTTTACTTATCTAGTGTCCGCCTGGGCGCTCTCTGATGATCTACAAAAAGTAGAGTGGTTTACGATCTTGCCGATGCCGGCCTTGTATGCCGGAGCAGTGGGATCGTTTTACTTTCTGTTACCAGAAGGTTGGTTAAGTCGTTTTTTTGATCTGGCATTGTTTGGAATTGGTATGTATGCGCTGTATCTCACTGCCAACATTTACTCGGTAGCAAAGGGGAGGACCATTCAGTTATTACGAGCAGCTCACGCCATTGGGCTGTTGTTTACCTTACTGACGTCGTTATTATTCTTAAACACTATTTTTTCGCACCGTTTTCCGTTCTACTTGAATGGTTTACTGGTTGGACTAGTACATTTTCCCTTGATTTATCTGTTTTTATGGTCCGTCAAGTTGGAGCCTGGTGTCGATCGTCGAATTGGTCACATAGCCTTGATTTTTACTCTGGTGATGATCGAGTTGGGAGCTGTCTCTTATACAACTCT
>DBDU01000022.1 GCA_002293725.1 Patescibacteria group bacterium UBA924 | reverse complement strand
AGATGTGTATAAGAGACAGAAGAAACACTGATTGCCGCTTTTGTCTTTGGCGTCCTTTTCTGGCCATTGAACGAGTATATGGTTGAACAAAGTAACTTCTTAACAGTCACCCTATTGATTAAACTTATTGCCTTGATGGTAGTTTTAGGGATGACTTTCTATCAAAAACAACAGCTCAAAGTTGAAGCTGCTTCTAAAAAAATAATTGCGTTGATTCTGAGCGTAGGAATCTTAGAAGCGGTTGGTGTACTAAGCGCTAACTTCGGTGGACAGTATGGTGATGGTATTTTAGTGGCACCGATCTCTTCCTCACTAACCATTGTGACGGTCGGACTAGCAATGATCTTCTTAAAAGAAAAGATTACCCGAACTCAAGGGGTAGGCATAGTGATGACCATTGTTGGTATCTTACTCACAGCGCTCTAACTCTCAGAGAATTCTCAGTCAGAAGTTTTATAATCAGCTTTGATGCGTATTCTTGTGGTCGAAGACTCACACAAAATTGCCGGCTCTATCAAGAAAGGTCTTGAACAAGAGTCTTATGCCGTTGATATTGCCTATGATGGCCAAGTTGGTTTTGAGCTGGCAGCTTCTGAAGAGTACGACCTGATTATTCTCGACTTGATGCTGCCTATAATGGATGGTTTAGTCGTCTGCCAAAAGTTGCGCGAACAGCGTATTCACACTCCTATTTTAATATTAACCGCTAAAGGGCAAACTCGAGACAAAGTCACCGGTTTAGATATTGGTGCCGATGACTACTTAACAAAGCCTTTTGCATTTGAAGAGCTGCTGGCCCGCGTCCGGGCACTCTCCCGGCGACCAAAAGAGACAGTGCCTTCTACGTTGACTGTCGGCAATCTTAGTCTAAATACGATTACTCACCAAGTCCACCGTGGAGAGAAGCTAATTCAACTCTCGGCTAAAGAGTATGCGTTATTGGAGTACTTACTTCGTCATACGCAACAAGCTCTAAGTAAAGATCAAATTATTGCCCATGTCTGGGACTATGATGCCGACGTGCTACCCAACACAGTTGAGGTATACATCGGCTATCTTCGTAATAAGATAGATAAGCCATTTCCTAACCAGCCCGGACTAATTCAAACTGTTCGTGGCTTTGGCTATAAAGTAGGAGTTGCTGATTAACTATGTTTCAGTCTGCACGGATTAAACTCACTGCTCGTTACCTGTTAATCATCATGGTTGTGAGCTTGATGTTCAGTTTAGCGATCTATAGTGGGATCAACGTGGAACTGAATAGATTTGAACGCTTTCAAAAAAGTCGTTTGAATTACAGCTATCAATATCAAGTCTTTCAGAATGGAGCCCGACCGGGTCAGATTCAACGAATTCTGGTTCCCCCACCTGATGAAGTTGATCCTGAAATTGTGACACATGCGCGCACTCGTATTGTCTTAATTTTAGTCATTATTAACTTGTCTATCTTAGGCTTTGCCGGCATTGCCGGCTATTTGCTAGCGGGTCAAACGTTACAGCCTATTCAAGATATGATGAACGATCAAAATCGTTTCATTACCGATGCTTCTCATGAACTTCGTACTCCACTTACAGCTCTGCGGTCCGAGATTGAGGTGAACCTCCGCGATAAAAAACTAAAGTTAACAGATGCTAGATCACTTCTGGAAAGCAACTTAGAAGAAGTCAAAAACTTGCAGCTACTTTCCGATAACTTAATTCAACTTACCCAATACCAAAGTGGGTTTGAGGCTAAAATTTTTGAAGTAGTCTCACTAACAGAAGCCGTCGATGAGGCGGTTAAAAAAGTGCTCCCTTTAGCTAAGGCAAAACAAATTACGATTCAGCAGCACTTACCTGTTCTCCAATTTGACGGCAGTCGTGAGCTATTTACCGAGTTACTAGTGATCTTGCTTGATAATGCTATTAAGTACAGTGATAAAAAAACGAGTATCCGCATCGTAGCTCATCGAGCTGACCACCGAGTTCACATAGAAGTCAGCGACCAAGGAAACGGAATTGAAGCAAAAGACATTCCATTCCTGTTTGATCGTTTCTATCGTACTGATGCTTCACGTACTCAGTCAGAGACAGCTGGCTACGGTCTTGGCTTATCAATTGCCAAGCAAATTGTAGAAAAGCATCACGGAACGATTAGTATTTCTAGTATCGTTGGCGAAGGAAGTACCTTTGCCGTAACACTGCCACTGAAACAAAAGAAGTAGCTTCTATTTGCGACTTTCTTCTTCAGCGATTTCTCAGTATTCCCAAGTAGACTTCACCGCATGAAATCTATCACTCAACGTTTACGCCAACTTCTTTGGTGGCAAAAAACTGCAGCAGTCCTTTTAACTATTCTAGTTGTAGTACTTCTGTTTACGCGGCTTCGTTCCACCAGTACCGACCAACCAGCATACCAAACAGTTCAAGTTGAACAGAAAGATTTATTACGTACGCTCTCCGTTACAGGCAGCGTTGCGATGGGAAGTCAGTTCGGCGTCTCTTCCAGTGTGACTGGGGTAGTAGAAGAAATTTATGTCAAGAATGGTGATGAAGTCAAAACTGGTCAAGCACTTTTTAAAGTTCGGAGTACTGCTACCGCCCAAGAAAAAGCTTCAGCATACGCTGCGTATCAGAATGCGCTCAACTCACAAAGAACTGCCGAGTATAACAAAAGCTCCTTAGATATCTCGATGTGGCAGAAGCAACAGTCTGTCCTCTCAGCCCAAAATAATGTCAATGAAATGGAGAGTAACCTCGATAACTACACCGATCTAGAACGTCAAACAATATACTCAGCACGCGTGCAAGCTGAGAAAGACTATGCACTCGCAGAGCAAAGATACATCGAGGCAGACTCAAGTATCACAGCTGCTTCAGCTTCT
Source organism: Patescibacteria group bacterium UBA924 (assembly GCA_002293725.1). Lineage (GTDB taxonomy): Bacteria > Patescibacteriota > Microgenomatia > UBA1400 > PJMF01 > UBA924. Next base: position 8,295 of record DBDU01000022.1, on the reverse strand, counting down.
TTGAACTCCGCACTGTTAGCATATCAAGCCACCCAGAATGCCACGATTACCGCTCCCACAGCCGGCGTCATTGCCAATATGTCAATTCAAGAGGGTGATGCGGTAACCGCCAGTAACACGTCTACTACCAGTAACGGAACAACTAGTAACTCCACTACGGCCATGTATGTCACAAACTTTAGTGACGTAGTCATGAAAGCAGCAGTAAATGAGGTAGATCTTCCCGATATTGAAATTGATCAAAAAGCTACTATTACTATTGACGCTTTTCCCGATCAAACATTTGTTGGTACCGTAACTAGAATCGACCGAATCGGCGTTAACTCTTCTGGAGTTGTCTCTTTTAATGTCTATATTACCCTTCTCTCTCCTCCGGCAGAAGTCGGTTCTGGGATGACAGCTTCGGCTGTGGTTCAACTTGATCTTCGCCAAAATGTATTGAGTGTTTCATCTGCAGCAATCCAATCAGCTGATGATCAGCAGATGGTGCGTGTACTCAAAGAAGATGGGTCCGTGGAAAGTCGAGCTGTGGAGACGGGGCTTGTTACAGATACCGAAACCGAAGTCACTTCCGGACTTCAAGCTGGCGAAACAATCATCACCGGAACTACAGTTCCTTCTACAGCGAACGCTACGACAGGTCAAAGCACCTCCGCTTTTAGTACTACTGGTCGTGGTGGATTTGGCGGCAGCGGTGGCGGTGGAACGATGATTCGGATGGCAAGATAAACAGGAAATTGTATGTCAGAAATTATCTCAGTGAATGAGGTTAAAAAAATCTACTCCGTTGGTGGTCAGGAAATTGCCGCTCTTGATGGTGTTTCGTTCACTATTCAAAAAGGTGAGTTCGTGGCAATCATGGGGCCATCAGGCTCTGGCAAGTCTACCTTGATGCATCTCTTAGGAGCACTCGACACTCCCTCAAGTGGAACGTATACCCTCGATAATCAAGATGTCAGTGCGATGAGTGACGATCAACTTGCTGAGATCCGTAATCATAAGATTGGCTTCATTTTCCAAGCCTTCAATCTTCTCCCCCGAACCACAGCTCTAAAAAATGTCTCGCTACCAATGATGTATGCTGGCATACCAAAAACAGAACGACAAAAAAAAGCTACTCACTTTTTAGAACTCGTTGGTTTAAAAGATCGGCTGCAAAATACATCCAGTCAACTCTCTGGTGGACAACAACAGAGAGTTGCCATCGCTCGTGCGCTGACAATGAGTCCTAGCATTTTGTTGGCTGATGAACCAACTGGTAACCTCCCTACCAATCAAAGCTTTGAGATTATGTCTATCTTCCAGCAGCTGAATGAAGAAGGTCATACGGTGATCATGATTACCCATGAACCTGATATTGCTGCCCATGCTAAAAGAGTAATCACTCTTCGTGATGGAAAGATTATTAAAGATCAGCTCAATAAAAAAAGAGCGGTTCGAAAACACAGTAAATAGTATGGATATTATTGAACTCTTCTTAGAAAGTCTCGGGACACTCACGTTAAACAAGATGAGAACTGGTTTAGCAATGTTGGGCGTGGTGATTGGGATTGGCAGTGTTATCGCTTTGATCTCGCTAGGTCAAGCAAGCCAAAAAATGATTGAGTCACAGATTCAGTCGTTGGGCTCAAACTTACTTACGGTTAGTCCCGGCTCTCAAAGTAACGGTAGCGTGAGAGGTGCTGCAGGCAGTGGAACATCTTTGACTTTAGCCGACGCAGAAGCGATCGAGACTTCTACTGCTGTAACAACAATTGAAAGCGTGTCACCGGAAGTAAGCACTCGTGCACAAGTTATTGCTGGACGAAATAATACTAATACTCAAGTCATTGGCGTAACTCCAGCGTATGCCAATGTACATAAGTTCACCGTAGAACAGGGAAACTTTATTACGCAGCAGGACGTTTCTGGTTCAAGGAAAGTAGCCGTCCTTGGCCCCCAGACTGCAGTTGACCTGTTTGGTGAAGGTGTCAGTCCCATCGGACAAAGTATTCGTGTGAATAATGTCTCCCTAACAGTGATTGGTATTACCACTTCTAAAGGCGGCTCTGGTTTCTTTAATCAAGACGATACGATCTTCGTCCCATTAACAGTAGCTCAGAAACAACTCGTCGGTTCAACTCATCTAACCTCAATCGCGCTGGAAGCAAAAAGTGCTGAAGTGATGACTCGAGCACAGGATGAAGTTGGCTATCTCCTTTTAGAGCGACATAAGCTTACTGATCCGACCGAAGCCGACTTCTCCATCTTTTCCCAGAACGACATTTTAAGTACAGCTACCCAAGCAACCAGCACGTTTACTTCACTGTTAGGTGGAATTGCTGCAATTTCACTTTTAGTAGGTGGAATTGGCATTATGAACATCATGCTTGTCACAGTTACCGAACGCACTCGTGAAATCGGGTTGCGGAAATCGTTGGGAGCAAAGAAAAAGATCGTCGTGGCCCAGTTCTTAATTGAAGCAATTGTGTTGACTTCCATTGGTGGTCTCATTGGTGTGGTTGTAGGAGTTACTGCTTCCTACGTGATCTCAACCTTACTTTCCTTACCTTTCGCCCTCTCGTTCCCAGCTATTGGCTTAGCAATTGGTGTCTCTGGAATAACAGGAGTTGTTTTTGGTTGGTACCCTGCTCAAAAAGCCGCCAACCTCCAACCTATCGAAGCGCTTCGTTATGAATAAATAAAATAAAGGAGTGGACATGAAAAAAGAGTATCTGATCACACTGGCACTTATGCTCGTTTCAGCAGGAGTCGCCTTCGCTGGTGGAGTGAAGTTTCAAGAACGTCGTCAACCCAGGCTGTTTGAAGGAGTTCGACAAGGAGTAAATGCTCAACGGTCAATGGCCGCTGGAGGTAGAAACGGTGGCGCAAATATGCAGTTCAGACAAGGTTCCCGGCCAGTTATGGGAGAAATCATCGCTCAAGATGATAAAAGCTTAACTCTTAAGTTAGTCGATGGGAGCAGCAAGATTGTATTACTCGGTGAGGCGGCTACCGTTCAAAAAGCTACGGTTGGAACCAAAGAGGACCTAAAGAATGGTGAGTTCGTATTGATCACTGGAACCGAGAATGAAGACGGTAGTGTTACTGCACAAACTGTCCAGCTTAATCCACCACAGAGGTCTACCGAAGCCGCTCAACCTCAGCAATAGTTACTGAGCAGTACCAAAGTACTGCTGACGCAGTCCAGCAGCTTCAACTTCGTTACTAATTCGTAGCCTGTCAGGCAGCGAGATGTCATTACACTGCATCACATTTAACTTCCCTGACAACAATGCGTCGTAGACATAAACATATGTGAGTGCTCCGTTTTCAGATTTAGCCTCAGTGACGACCACTCCCGTTGGCGCTTTCTCATCAGTAATGTAAAGTGCTGGCTTGTCTTGCATAACGGCTTCGCATGATGCGCTTAAGAAGCCAGCATCCCACACTTTCATCGCATCAATTTCAACAGTGTGTTGGAAACCAGAGTCTTCCAACGGTCCTAGAACAGCCTGAGCTTGATACTCAGCTGGATCCATATTGGTGTGAAAGGCATAGAACATCGTTGGATCAGAGAAGAAGGGTTTAACGAACAAACGAGATTGAGGATAGTTAGCTTTTAAGTCCGGCAACAAAGTTCGCAAGTAAGATTGATACATAAAATCATTTTTAACAGTCTGAACTGTGTAGTAGTCAACAAAGTAAGAGAAGCTAGACGTAAAGAAAATCACGGCGCAACCAAATCCCACCGCTCCTTTGAGCAGTAATGGAGGGACTAGTCGTATTTCCAGCTCACCTAGCCAAACTCGTAAACGATGAAGGCCGTATAGAGCTAACAAAATAAGAAACGGAAGCAGTGCTGATAAACGGACCTTTTGTGGTTCACCAGACATAATGGTTGGTATAGGCGCTAAAAGCAGTCCTAGTAACACGGTCCATTCTGCTGGCCGCCGTTTCTTTCGAAAAATGAGCAGTTCCGCAAAACCCAATAGGAAAAGTGGGTAAACAATAACGCTAAATTGACCAAAGTTTTTCACAGACAAAAAAGTCTCATTTGCTTCTCCGCTGGTGGCTAAGTACTCTGGTGAATAAACGTGCAGGAAGCGACTTGAAAGTGTCTGGACTGCATATGTACCTTTGTTCCAAACTAAGCTACAGATGGGTAACGGTAACTGCATGTCACAGAAAGTTCGATACTCATCAATGATGACTGCTAAATGAGGATCACTTAACAAACCAACTTGCTCTAAACGAGCCGTGTTTGCCGCGCTCACTGAAGGATGGAAGAGTGGTAAAAAGGTAATTACCATCCCCAACCAAATTACGGCTAGTTTTTTCAACAGCTCTCTTCTCCATAACACAGCAAAAGTCGTCAGTCCCATCATCAATCCGAAGCTGACGGGTCGGTAGGCAATATAACAGTACCAAGTTAATGCCAAACACACACCTGTTACCAGAGAAAACAGCCACCATTTTTTACTTTTGGCGTTCTGCTTGGAAGTAACTTGCAACTGTGTCACTACACCAATCAAACCTAATAGCCAGAAAAAAAGTCCCAAGTTAGACTCGAAACCAAATCTACTTAAGAAAAACGGCCAAGGACTGACCGCCATCAGTAAGGATCCAATCCAGGCAGACCAATGACGAAAGCCAACTTTACGGGCCAAAATATATACTAAGATCACACTCAAGCTGCCTACTATCACTGAAGGAAGACGAATAGTCATGACTGATAAGTCAAAAGCCTTCACAAACGGAATTAAGATGTAGGCGTATCCAGGGAGTTTTTGGTCTCCAAAACCTTTAAAAACAATCGGCCATGCTTGTCCATGCTCATCTTTTCCAGTTAACAAGAGTGATTTCGCTAAGTAACCAAAGTGAGCTTCATCAATCAAAGCACCTCTAGGAGAAAGGTCGAGTTGATAAAGCCGTAAGATTATAGCCACAATAAAAACGACTACTAGACTAAGGATAGGAAGAAGTTGATCTCGATATTTCATTTTTGATGGCGTACTATACTGTGATCATTGTATGTGGACAGTAGGTGTAATTGGTACCGGCAGTTTTGGTCAGAAACGAGTTCAAGCTCTCTTAGATCTCGCTGAGAGTGTTGATGACGTTTTTATCTTTGACCAAGATATATCATCGCTTCAAAAAACGCTCACTGTTCACCAATCTTCTCGACTTCATTCCATGCGAAGTGCTGAAGAGTTATTAGCTCATCCTAAGGTAGATGTTATCTGTATCTGTACACCTAACTTTACCCACGCGGAGTACTGCCTTCAAGCACTTGCCCATCATAAACACGTTCTGTGTGAGAAGCCCATTACTCGTGACGTGAAGATAGCTAAAAAACTAATCCGTAAGGCTAAAAAGAATAACTTGATTATCAAGGCCGGAACGAATCATCGCTACTTTCCTTCCGTTCAAGAAGCTCTCCGTCTTTATGAATCTGGCCAGTTGGGAGAGCTGCACTCCTTTCACGGCAGCATTGGGACAAACGGTGAGCGAATTCAGAATACTTGGTTTTGGAAAAAAGAGCTGTCTGCTGGTGGGACTTTGCTTGATAATGGCCACCACCTTCTTGATCTAGCCCGTCTCTTTTGTGGTAAGTTCAGCTCTTGCCTGGGACATAGTTCCACTCGTCGATGGAAAGCTTCAGAAGTTGAAGATTACGCGGTTGCCATCTTTGAGACTGAGCAAAAAGCAAACGTTCCGGGGTGCGAGGCAGTTCTCCGCTCTTCCTGGAGACAGCCTCATGGGTACATGGAAATTGAGTTGTGGGGAAGTAAAGGTGCCGTTCAAGTAAGTGTAGGTTCAAGTGAAGTGTTAAAGGCAATGATAGATGGCAAGCAGTCTGAGCAAGACTTTAGCACCCATCCGAAAACTTCTTTACACCAAGAACTCACACGGTTCCTGCTTGAATGTGCAGATGTACAGACATATATTTCAGACACCGCTGACCATCTGCTCTCTCTAACTGAGATGATTGACGGTTTTTATACTTCACAAAAGGCTGCCCGAAGGATTAGTCTGTAGCTATGATTCTTGTTAATGCTCCTAGAGTAGCCAAAAATAGTAAAACATATCTCCTTGAGTGCATTGACACAAACTGGCTTTCCGGCGAAGGACCATTTGTGACTCGCTTTGAGAAGGCATTTGCCGAGCGTATGGGGGCACAGCACGCCCTCACTACTAACTCAGGAACGGCGGCACTTCACCTCGCTCTTGCATGCCTAGACATCGGACCCGGTGACGAAGTCATCTTGCCAGCTAGCACTATGGGAGCGTGTTACTTTGCTATTTGGTACTGTGGGGCCACTGCAGTTCCGGTAGATGTCGATCCTGAAACATACACGATTGATCCTACGGCACTTGAAAAAGCCATTACTCCCAAAACTAAAGCAGTGATGGCTGTGCACTTGTTTGGACATCCGTGTGATATGGATGCCATCTTAGCTTTAAAGAAAAAGTATCACTTTCTCTTAGTTGAAGATTGTGCTGAAGCTCATGGTGCAACATATAAAGGAAAGACTGTCGGGAGCTTTGGCGAAGCAGCTTGTTATAGCTTTTATGGTAATAAAATCATTACCACTGGTGAAGGTGGCATGATGACAACGAATGATGATGCTCTAGCCGCTCGCGCACGGAAAATGAAAATTTTCAGCTTTAATCCAGCCAAACGATTCACTCATGATGAGATGGGCTTCCGTTACACGATGACAAACTTACAGGCAGCCATTGGTTTGGCTCAGCTAGAGGAGCTCGATACGGCTATCTCACAGAAAAGAAAGATGGCAACCTTTTATAAAAAGAACTTAAGTCATCTTAAAGGGTTGAAACTCCCAACTGAAAAGCGTCAATGTAAAAGCGTGTACTGGATGTACACCATTTTAATTGACCAAAAAACGTTTGGTTTATCTAGAGATGAGGTCATGGAAACACTATTGAAAAAGTTTGGTATCCAAACTCGTTCATTCTTCTTTCCACCTCAGGTTGCTTTTGCCGAACTTCATAAGTTCGATGGCTTAACCTTTCCAGTTGCTGACCGTATCGGTGAGCAGGGGCTTTATCTTCCATCTGGCTTGGGAAATACACCTACAGAATTTGCTGCTGTAGCTTCTGCACTTGATCAGATCGCTTCACCATAACTTCACACATCTCAATCGTGTGCTGACTCGTGTTTTGAACTAACTTTAACTTTCCACCACAAGCGGCTTCAATCATGGTGCGAATTTTTACGATCGTTTTCAAGTATGAAGGTAAGTAGTATCGGGTACTTGCTTCCGGACTAAAGATGGTTGAGTTACTCAGTAAAACAACTTTTCTCATCGAAATATACGGACGCACATGATTCAGCGGCACATCTTGATTAGTGGCTTTTGTTTCCAGAAAAGTAGCAAAACGATCAATTTTCCCTTTTTTATCATAAAAGTAGTAGTCCATAATTAAAGGCTGTGAGCCGTGAGGCAGGATTACAAGCTGTGTCCCTTCATCAATCAATGGTAAAAGGACTTTCATTGCGTCTGTGTAGGATTGATGGTTTTCTGCCTGCTCATCACCCAACAATAATGGAAAGTTATACAGATACTCTGTAGTGACTTGGTACGACAGTACGGCTCCCAACGTCGATCCTACGATCAGCAATAGACAAGAGTTCGTTACCACTTTTTTGATCAGTCCCGTCAGAACAACTCCATATCCAATTAAGAAAAAGACGGCCACCGGCACAAATGTCTTTGTGAGAAATAGTGACGTATGAGTTAACTTCCCTAATACATACATCGCAGTCGTAGTGGCAATAAAGACTGAAAAGGAAAGCCACACTAATAGCTGCAAAGACTGAGAGTATCTTTTTCGCTGCCTTATAAATAAAACACTTCCAATGATCAATACAATTACTACAGCAATAGACTGAAAGAGATAAGTAAACTCATCTTTTTTTAAGATTGTTTCAAATGCATAAGAAACTCCCCCAATTGTGGCGATGTAACCCGTTAATGCTTGCCAAGAAAAGCTAGGAATCCAAGCAGTTGTCACTTCAATCGTCTGCCGTTGAATTAAGAGATATTGAAATACTAAAGAGAAAACTGGTATGTGCAAAAGAAAGAGTTTTCGATAGTAATCGGCAAAAAAAAGGTTTTTCTTTCTAAATAACCAAACGCCTAACACTCCCAACATAAAAAGGAGGATGAAGCTATACACAAAATATATATAGTTTAAGAGACAACCAATTAAGGTAAGGAACACATATACGCTCACTGCTCTCCAACTTATTTTTTTCTTTGCCTCTATCTGGAGCAGTTGGTGATA
>DBDU01000012.1 GCA_002293725.1 Patescibacteria group bacterium UBA924 | reverse complement strand
GTGTATAAGAGACAGCCTTATCTGCACCTAAAATAATTTTTTCTATCAATTCAAATCCATTATTTTGAGCAAAAATTGCATTTTTTGGTTCATGAAAAACAGAGGGCGAAAATTGACCGAACTCACTGACGTAAGGGGGGTTGGTTAAAATCACGTCAAACTTTTCATTAATACCCGAAAAAAGATCAGAGTTTATTACTTGCCATCTTTTTGGATCAAGTTCATTTTTTTGCAGGTTAAGCTCTGCCTGTTGGAGTGCGGAGTCATTGATATCAGCAAAGATGACGCTGCTGTTTGGCAAGTGAGAAAGGACCGCAACCCCAATACATCCTGAGCCACAACACAGATCCAAAACTCGGAGCTTCCGTTCTTCTTTTTTTTCCTGCTCAATAAACTGCTCTACCCAGTACTCTGTTTCTGGGCGCGGAATCAACGGTCGATGAGAAAGATCAATATGACAGCCTAAGAACTCAACAAAACCAATAAGATAAGCGACTGGAACTCCTTGTACCAGTTGATCAAAGTCTGACGAGAGCTCTGGCAGTAAGTGAAACGCCTCTCTATCTCCAACTTGAAGTTGTTGCAGAGTCTGCAAAGCTTGAGCGCGTGACAGATGGTACTTCTCTTCCAATAACCACCGCACTTCATCTGGCTGTTGGCGAACGACTTCTTCTAAAGTCACTCTTCCCTCACAAACTGTAACGCGGCGAGTAGATCTGCGGGTAGCTCTGCTTCAATGGAACGGGCTTCACCGGTGAGTGGATCACTCCATCCTAGAGTAGTTGCATGCAGAAAAAGTCTGGGACACCACAGCTGATCAAGATTAAGTCGCTTGCTGCCTACATAGGTAGGATCCGCCACCAAAGGGTGACGCAGATGAGTAAAGTGCACCCGAATTTGGTGCGTGCGACCTGTCTTCGGCCAACACTCTACCAGAGAAAATCCTTGATAACCTCGTTCTACTTTCTGTTTAAGCTGCTTTACTTCTTTTCCTTCATCTTTGACTTTTTGGATTAGCTTAGCCGTTTGAAAGTGTGGAAAGAACTCTGTGACCTTGTAAGTTGTCTCGGCAGCACGTCCTTCTGCAGCTACATGGAACTTTGTTCGTTGCAAAGCAGAGCGGCCAATGGGAAAGGAGACGGTATCTTCCAAGATACTAAACTTTCCATGAACTAGAGCTGTGTACTTCTTCTGTGTTTTACGCTGGCGAAACTGTAGTAAAAGATTTACTAGACTACCAGGATGTTTTGCCAATAAAAGCGCACCGCTTGTTTCTTTATCTAAACGATGGACAATACCTCCTCGTTCCGCAAAGATTTCTTCTGGCGTCCCAAACTCAGGAGTAAAGTCAGCTGGGACTTGTCTTTGCCAGTCTTTAGGAAAGACAAGCTCCCCGCCTCCCATTTTTTTTAGAGTAGCTAGCCACCAGTCTTGAATAGTCTCGCTGCTGACGGTTTCTGCACGATTAACCACTACGCCTGCTGGTTTGCAGACTACTGCCACGTGTTCATCTTGATAAAGAAAAGGAAGCTCCATACTACTATTTTAGCTTACTGCGGTTTCTTGCGTCGTGAGCTGAGAGATTACGATTGAGGCTACTGCTGCAAAAATTGCCCAATCAGCAACATTGTTCTTATAAGGAACGACGAGTAATGGTAGCCAATCACGAACTCCACCATAGATTAGCCGATCCAGAACATTTGCTAGCGCTCCTCCTAAAAAAAGTCCTGTTTCTACAGGATGTGACTGTACATACTTGCGAAAACCAAGGATTAACAATCCTACTAACGTGATCATCACTAAGAGAGAGACGGCGCGTTGAGAGTCTTCCAGAAGTCCAAATGAGATACCTGTATTGAACGTGACCAGTTGAGCAGAAGTAGCCCACAGTTTGGTAAGCTGATCGACTAGTAAAACTGCTCCCGCAGTAGTTATAGCCAACCAAAATGGGTGTTTTTTGAATCTGCGGATTATCGGTAAGTGAGAAAGACTTCTCATCGCTTTGTTCTCCTTAACGAGAATGACCTTCCTGATCGTTGGAATAAAGTGACACAGCCATACACAATCAACACGAAACGAATAATCGGCTCGACTGGGACTCCATAAAACCACACCTGAGTCGGACTAAAGAGCCACAACACCGTGCCAATGATCCCCCACAGAATACAGAACATGGCAAAAAGAAAGCCTGACTGAGCACTATCTTTTCGCGCTCGATACCAAGAGAAGGTACGATAGCGAGACTCGACCCAAAACAAGTAGATAAAGACCAAAACATAGGCAATAAAGCCATATAGCTGAACTGGATGACGTTTATCAAAGACGTTTGGAAATTGAATTCCCCATGGCAAGTTGGTTGGTGTCCCAAAGTCAGCTCCAGAAAAGAAACTGCCTAGCCACAAGATTGCCATTCCTAATGCTAGTGCCATGACTCCAAAATCTAAAACTTCGTACTCATCCCATTTGTGCTTTTTAGCTGTGTTAAACAGAAACCAGCCGCCTGCCACGATACCAAACAAGGTTGAGAAGCCAGGCATATTAAAGACATTCAACCAGGAAAGTGGTTGCAGTCCAAAAACATCAAAGTGCATGACCACGAATCCCACTCGACTCCAAACTACTCCCCAAAAAAGCGCTAGCAGAAGTGAGTCGAACAGCTCATCTTCAGGGTAGTGTTCTTCCCTTCCTTTTCGCCAAAAAACATAGGAACTGGCAAAAAAAGCTACGATGACAAACAACGTAAATGTGTAAAACTGGATAGGGCCAAGTTGGAACAAGATCGGAAACATAGCAGTAAGTATATCGTATCTGGTCTATAATCAGATCCCGTATGTTATCCATCTCGCACACCCTAACGGGAGCATTCATTGCCACCAAACTCCCCATTCCCGTCGTCTACTTCCCTTTAATCATGGCCTCACACTACATTGAAGACTGGATTCCCCACTGGGACGTGGGTACTGGGTTAAGCAGCGGCAAGCGCAAAAAAATGACCGCAATTATCCTGGAGTTTGGCGAGCTCTTTATCTCAGTGGGTTTAGTCTACTTTTTCTTCCAACATGGTCATACTGAGATTCAGTGGCATGCCTGGATTGGAGCGTTCATTGGCTTACTGCCTGACTTTATGGAAGCCCCACGTAACTTTCTGCATTGGGAGCCCGCATTTCTCAAGCCAATTAATAACTTGCATGCGCTTTTTCACCACTCCACACCTGATATCTTGTTTGGACTTGCTCCACAGGCAATTACAATCGCGGCAATTTGGTTACTAAGATAGGGAAACTAAAGAGGATTGTCTTGTGCCGAGAGAGGGAGTCGAACCCTCACGGGCTTGCACCCATCAGTTTTTGAGACTGAACTGTCTACCATTTCAGCATCTCGGCATCGAAATATGTTTCATTTTCTCCATATAGGAGAAGTTATTATATCAAGAAACTTGCATTTTGGCGTAAAATTCTTCATAGTACCCTAATGGACATTGAACAGATACGTGGATTAGTCATCTCTTTTTTTGCGGTTGATAGCATTTGGTCAATAGTTCTGCGAGGCGGAGTCTGGTTTGCGATCGCTTTAGTCATTATCATTAGCACCGACGTAGCCAATCCGTCTGCTTCCGGTAGTCTCAAGCGAAACTTGGGCTTCTTCTTGCTGTTTATCGTCCTCTCCGGAGGACTTATTTATCTCTTGTTTGGATTTACCGCTGTACCAACCGCTTCTGCGGCTGGAACTGAGGGGTTATAACCCTTTTACCCTCGCCTGTTTTCCATCCCGTAAAACTTAATCCGATCTCCCTTGAAGTACAGGTCGACGTCTGCCAGTGGTCCATTTCGGTGCTTAGCAATTTTTAGGTTTACCGCTTCACGGATATCATCATCTTTGCGATACAAGAACATGACCACGTCGGCATCTTGCTCAATCGAACCTGACTCGCGCAAGTCAGAGAGCTGTGGCGTTTTCTCGCCCCGATTTTCTACGGCACGAGAAAGCTGTGAAAGCGCTAAAACGGGCACGCGTAACTCGCGAGCAATATTCTTTAAGCCTTGAGAAATTTCAGCCACTTCTTGGACACGATTGTCTTGAGTACGGCCATGTGCTAACTGCAGATAGTCAACCACAATCATGTCGATTCCTACTTCGGTCATCAAGCGCCGGGCTTTGGTTCGCATCTCAAAAATCGAAGCGCCAGGAGTATCATCGATATAAATCTCCGCATCAGCTAAAACGCCCATTGCGTCAGAGAGCTTTAAGAAGTCTTGCTGTTCGAGACGTCCCGTCTTTAACCGCCAGGCATCGATATCTGCTTGGGCAACCAACATACGGTCAACGAGCTCTTCCTTACTCATTTCTAAAGAGAAGTAACCGATCTTCTTTTTTGCCACCACGGAAGCATATTGAGCAATATTTAGCGAGAAGGCCGTTTTACCAACACCGGGGCGAGCAGCTAAGATAAGCAAGTTAGACTTCTGCATACCAGCTAAGACATTATCGACGTCGTGGAAACCAGTTGGCACTCCTCTGAGCTCCCCACTATTGCGCTGCAGCTCATCCAGACGCTCGAAGCTTTCGGCTAACGCTTGTTTAATCGGGGTGAACGCTCTTTGGGTGTTGTTCTGGGAAAGCTGGAAGATGCGTTGCTCGGCTTCGTTTACTACTTCAACGGTTTCTTTACCTTCATCAAAGGCCAAGGTAGCCAACTCTGATGACATGGCGATGATCTCGCGTTTGATAGCCGTGTCTTTGACAATCTTGGCATAGTGCACCACATTTGCTGCTGTAGAAACGTTGTTGGAAAGCTCCACCAGTGCAGATGCTCCTCCAACCATGGTTAGCTTCTTATTGCGCTTTAACTGGTCACTTAAAGTCACCACATCAATCGGCTGCCGTTTTTCATACAACGATTGAATGGCCTCATAGATTTGGGTGTGTTGAGCATCGTAAAAATACTCGGGCTTAAGCACTTCGGCCACGTTAATAATGGCGTCTTTATCAATTAAAATCGCGCCCAATACAGAACGCTCGGCATCCAGATTATGTGGAGGTAACTTAGCGCTGGCCATAGCTTTTTTAGGCGTTAATCTCTAACACCACCAGCTCGGTCTCTTCAGGCAGTCTCAGCTTCTCAACAACGAGCTTGGGTTGTGGAGTCGGTTGTACGCCGTATTCTTTCAAGAAGTTCTCTAATGGTTGAACTTCTTCAAAACCCTCTCCGTGTTTTTCGGTTTTGTAGTGCATCGGAATAATATAAGAAGGCTCAATTTGCTGGATAACAGTCACCGCTTGTTTAGGATCAATTGTGAAGTGTCCACCAACTGGACACAGTAACACGTCTACTACTCCAATCTCATCTAATTGAGAAGAGCTCAGCTCGTGACCTAAATCCCCTAAATGGCAGATTTTGAGCTCATCCATCAAGACGGTAAAAACGGTATTCACCCCTCGTTGAGCGCCTTTTTCTGCGTCATGGAATGTTTGGACTCCAAAGACAGAGATACCTCCTACTTCGTACTCGCCTGGGTAAGAAACGACAAAAGGTTCTGCTCGTCTGGCAGTTCCTTTAATCTTGTCGGCAGCATTATGATCTCCGTGTTGATGTGAAACTGTGATAATATCAGCACTAACGTTTGGAAAAGCCAATCCTACGCTGTCTCCAAAAGGATCGGTAATTACAGTTCCATTTTTGCCCTTTAGCTTAAATGCTGAGTGTCCCAGATAGGTAATTTCCATACAACCTCTCTCCCTCGGCCATAGAATAGCACACTCTAAAGTAGTCGGATGTGGTGAAATTAGGTTATAATGACGCCTCGCTTATGAAAAAAGAAGTTGCGATAGCAATAGTGATCGGCCTTTTTCTCGGCTTAATCGTCACTTTTGGTATCTACACAGCACGTCGCTCAAGCTCTTCCGTCCAGAAGTCAGCTGAGATGTTGGCAAGTACCAGTCCAGGTAACCCTAACGCTTCCCCTTCCCAAAACTCCTTAGTGATCTCCAGTCCCGAAGATGGATTGATTACGAGTGACAAAGAGTTACAGGTTTCTGGAACAACCGAGCCTAACTCATTTGTCTTTATCTTTTTTGGTGAAGAGTTTTTACTTGAGAAAGCAGACGCTACTGGCAACTTTTCCACTCGCATTCCTACCAAGGCAGGTCCACTATTGATTGAGATTCGCACGTTAGACGAATCTGGAAATAGCGTTGAAGATGAGCGAGCCGTATATGTAGGAGATCCCAACAACCTCTCCTCTGCTATTAGCACCACCTCTGCTAGCCCCAGACCATCAGCAACACCAAGAGTCACTGCTTCTCCAAGAGCAACACCAGCAGCACAATGAAACACGACTTTTTAACTCGCCAAAACTACACCCACAGCTTACCTAAGAAACTTTTTCTGGGATTAGCAATTATCTTGAGTATCGTGGCGTTAGCCTTTTCCACCAGACCAGGAGGAAACCTGGAAGTTTTCGCCCAAACTGCCACGAGCGCAACCAAAGCCAGTCCTCGCCCAACAGCTTCTCCTCGAGTCAGCCCTTCCCCTTCACCTAGTGCTAGCCCAAGTGGCGCTATAGCGACCGAAAACTTGAAAGAGCGAATCGATCGCATTCTGGATCAACGAGAAGCAAAGCTGGAAGAACTGCATCAAGCCGGACAACGTCGCCGAGTTTTCCTGGGAGAAGTCCAGCGAATTACCGAGCGAACCGTAACTATTCGTAATCGTCGAGGTAGTCAAAGTTTCACAGTAGGAGCTGATGTCGTTCTGGTTCGTAATGGTAAAGCCGCTACTATTGATGACATTGCTGTGGGTGACTGGATCGGCGTCATCGGTTTTGCTGACAAAGAAACTATTCAACCTCAAATAGTAGTCATTCCAACGACTACTATTCAACCAACCTCATATGAGACAGTCATTGGAACCATTACCGAAGTGACTCGCACTCAAATTGTCGTTACCGACCCATCTCAAAATGAACAGACATTTCAGATTGTTCGAACCACTGAGTTTGAAGGAAGCGATGGCAACGCTATCCGCCGCGAAGACTTAGAGACCGAGACTCAAGTGATTGTCGTTTCCAAACCTACCGATACCCAAAAGCCAGCAACTTTAGTTCGTTCACTTGCAGGACAGCGATAAACGATGCAGCCATATCTCCATCGAGTTCAGGCAGTACAAAAACATCTCCAACCACACCAAGCGATTCTGATTTCTCTGGCCAGCGACCTGACGTATTTAACCGGCTTTCGTCCTTTAACTGCAAATGAACGTGAGGGATTTCTCTTAATCAGTTCAAAAGAAGCCGAGCTCTTTGCGGCGGCTTTCTCTCCTTTACCCTCTTACCTCGAAGAATCAACCTCAACACAACTGACAGTAACTCGTTCAACTAGTCTCTCTAAGTTAGCGCAGAAAATTGCTCATTTCCAGATTAGTGAGCTGTTTGTGGACGAGACAGGGATCTATCTTTCTGAGGCCAAACAGTTAGAAGACCAACTCACTACATTTATCATCAAACCCCAAGCATCGCCACGGTTTTTGACCTTTGATCGCCGATGGATCTGGACACAAAGAGTAATTAAAGATGCTGGTGAGATCACCGCCATTCAGAAAGCGGCAGATATTGTCAAAACTGCACTCAGCGAAACGCTCCGTTCTTTTTCTGCCGGACAGACAGAACAAGAAATCGCCTATCAACTTGAAGCACGTTTCCATCAGCTTGGAGCTGAAGGTCCAGCCTTTCCGACCATCGTCGCCTTTGGAGCTCATGCTACTCTGCCTCACCATCAACCAGGAAGCACTCATCTTCAAGAAGAAACAGCGATTTTGATTGACTGTGGTGCCTGTGTAGACGGCTATAACAGTGATATTACGCGAACAGTTTGGTTCGGCCAGCAGCCAAGTAAAGAGTATCAAAAAGCTAAGCAGACAGTTGATCAAGCCTATCAGGTCGGCATTGAGACACTACGAACTTCATCTCCTTTACCTACTGCCAAAGACGTCGATGTTGCGGTGCGCTCATTTTTAACTAAAGCCGGCTATGGAGACTACTACATTCACACGACTGGCCACGGAATTGGACTAGAAGTTCATGAGCCCCCATCTCTCTACCAAACGAATGAACAGCCGTTAGCTGAAGGAATGGTCATTACGATCGAGCCAGGAGTGTACTTACCCGGAAAGTTTGGGTATCGTTTTGAAAACACTGTCCTGATTACTAGCCAAGGTCCTGAAGAGCTGACACAATAGACCTATGAGTCAGCCCACCATTCGTCTACTCACTGCGCAAAACGGCACCGAGTATCAGCGACTTCGATTGGAGTCTCTCCAAGTCAATCCAGAAGCATTTCTCTCTTCTTACGACACTGAGTCTAAACTCCATGACTCTGCCTTTGTTGATCATCTTGATTGGGCATATCATCCCCCTGCATATGGCTACTTTGGAATCTTTATTGAGGAGCAGCTCGTTGGGTACTTACAAGCCAGTAAAAATTATCTGGAGAAACAAGACCACATTGCATCGTTGCACAATCTCTATATTTCTAAAGCACACCGACATCAAGGACTAGCTAGCCAGCTGATCGAACATGTTACACAGCTACTACGAGAAAAAGCTGGTGTAGAACGTGTTTTCTTGTCTTGTACCGCTAAAAATCAGGTTGCGTATAAGCTCTACAGAAAGCATGGCTTTCATCGAATTGGCGTTAAAGCTCGCGCCATTAAATGGAATGACCAATACGATGATGAGGTGGAGATGGTAAAATTGCTCGTTATGGGCCCGTAGCTCATCTGGTAGAGCGTTGCATTCGCATTGCAAAGGCGGTCGGTTCGAGCCCGATCGGGTCCACACTTTAGGATTGTCTTACTTTCCCCAAAGCTGTTTCTAGGCAGCAACTGGCTTCTCAACCACGTGAACTGGCAGATCTTTACTGGAGATCGTGAACTGCACCGGTTGTTTTTCATCACCCTGGAAAGTTAAGACCACATCAAAGGGACGTTGCGGGAAGTAAAGTTCCACTGACTCCGCATAGAGTCCTGTTTCCTCATCTTGTCGCAGAATGTGTACTTCACTAGAGTTATCTAATCGGTAGCCATCACGCTTTTGGTACTGAAACTGAATCTTCACTCTCATTCGCTCCGCATCAACGTATCCATCTTCAGTTTTGAGCATGTAAGCCACAGAAACTTTTCTGCGTTGCGGATCTTCTACGATGGCCATCTGACTCAACACAATTCCTTCTTTACTAAAGGTTGCTCCTTCAGCTGGTGGCATCACTATCTCCCTGGGTGGGAGTATCTGCTGATCTGCGTTTTCTCGTCTTCCCTTTGAAGAAACAATGGGCGCAATCGTTTCCGCAGCGTTGGGCTCGGTGCCCGCCGCTGCTGGCGGAAAAAACGCTTCACCATTATCATCTTCATCGCCTACTGTGCCAGTTGCAGCCACCTCAGCGGCCGCAGCCTCTTCTTCTTCGGTCATATGCACCACATCGTCTTCAGCTTCATTAGGGACTACCACTTCTGCAGCAACCAGCTGACCGTCTCGTTCCGCATACGCAAGTTCTTCAGTGTAGGCGTTCATTTTTGCTTCGAGCTCTTCCAAAGCTAACAGTTCATTCAAACGACCATTTTCTGTATCGATAGAGGCCAACGCCACAATCACCTCCGCCACGGCATATTGGCGTAAGTCAGCTTCTAAGTGAGCATAGGGACGTTTAGCGTAAGGACCAGCACCCTCACCCGTATACATAGAAACGAGTGCAAAGGCTAAGTTGTTGGTAATTTTGAAGCCCTTCCATCGTGCAACCTCGAACAGTCCTGGCTGTTTAGCCAAGACGTCAATGGCTTCTTCCCGCTTCATGCGTTGTTCTCTTTCTGTCATAGCGTTCTCCTTAGCAGAGGTAAGTTATGCGAAAACTGGGCAAGTATATCAAACCTTCTTATATAGTCACCCTTTAGACATGATCTTGGCATATAATGCGAACCATGCCAGAAACACCACAAACCCTGAAAGGCTTCCGCGACTTTTTACCAGCGGAAAAACGCAAGCGTGAGTACGTGGCTCAGAAAATGAGAAACGTCTTTGAGCGTCATGGGTTTGCGCCACTAGAAACCCCAACCCTTGAATACGCTTCGCTGTTGTTGGGAAAGTACGGTGATGAGGCAGACAAGTTGGTATATACCTTTGAAGATCGCGGCGAACGTCAGGTCGGCCTGCGATATGACCAAACAGTTCCTACTGCTCGAGTCCTATCACAGTATCAGCACGAGCTACCTCGTTACTTCCGTCGCTATCAAATTCAGAACGTCTTCCGCGCCGATAAACCCCAAAAAGGACGTTACCGTGAGTTTACCCAGTGTGACTGCGACGTCTTTGGTAGCCTCTCTCCGCTCGCAGATGCCGAAATCTTGTCAGTGTATTACGACGTTTTTAAAGAAATTGGCTTGGACTCAATTGTCATTGAGTTGAACGATCGCCAAACCTTACTGCAAACGCTGCAAGTTTATAGTACTGACGCCGTCAGCGTATTTTCGATTATTCAGTCAGTCGATAAGCTCGATAAGATGTCTGCCAGTGACGTTGTAGTGGAACTCGTCGGCAAAGGGCTCAAACAAGACTCTGCTCAAAGTGTGATTACGGCAATTGAAACTGCTACTCCTTCTTCAAACCTGCAAGCTGTTATCGATGCCGCTGTCCAACTGGGCGTTCCCCGCTCAAACTTGGTTTTTAATCCTCGAATTGCGCGTGGACTCGATTACTACACTGGCATGATCTTTGAAGGTCGTATTCCTGAGTACACCGTTGGTTCTGTTGGGGGCGGCGGTCGTTACGATAACCTGATCCAAGATCTCTCTGGCTTTGAGATGCCGGCGGTCGGTTTTGGCATTGGGTTTGATCGCACTGTCGAAGCAGCCGATCAGCTCGGACTTATCCCAACAGAGGGACAAGGGACTCGCGTCTTGATTGCTATCATGAACGAGACTGACTCCTCTGGCTCTTTAGAAGTGGCGCAAAAGCTACGCCAAGCTAATATCTCTACCGAGGTCTACCCCGCAATCGACAAGCTGGCAAAACAATTTAAGCTAGCTGACCAGAAAAAAATTCCCTTTGTGGTGGTGATCGGCGAAGAAGAGCGCGCCAATAATAAAGTAACCTTGAAAAACTTAGCTACCGGTCAGCAACAGCTGCTGTCTTTGGACGAGTGCATTACACAGCTCGGTTCATAGCTTTTTGACTCAAGTTGTGCTAAAATACCACTTCGTCTGGCTCGTATACAAGCGAGCCACAGAAAGACATCTATGAAACAAAACATTCATCCAAAGTGGAATCATCAAGCTCAAGTCACTTGTGGCTGTGGCAACGTGTTCACCACTGGTTCTCAGCAAGATCAAATCACTGTAGATATCTGTAGCGCTTGTCACCCATTCTTCACTGGTGAAATGAAGTTCGTTGACCGCCAAGGTCGCGTGGATCGTTTCATGCAAAAAGTGAACGTCGCCCAACAGAAACAAGCTGCCAAAAAATCTACCAAGGCTGACAAAGTTGAAGCTCCTCAAGAAGAAGCTGAACCAATGTCATACAAACAGCTGTTGCAGAATGAACAGAACAGACTGAAAACAGCTAAAAAAGCTGCTTAGTTTTTGCACTTTCAACACCAGTATGCCTGTGGCGTGCTGGTGTTTTTGTATCAACTCGGCTACAGTCAAGACATGTTATGTACGAACAGAATCCATACGCTCACCAATTAAAGCTGCTTGAAGAACGCATTGCTGAAAATCGCGCCTTACTTGCTGACCCTGAACTGGGCGAGCTCGCCAAAACTGAGTTGGCTCAACTCGAAACCGAGTATCAGCAGCTGCAAGCTGCTGCAGCTCAGCTGGATATCGAAGGTGACTCTTCTACTGACAGCTCTTCAGTTGAGATCGTCAACTGTGTGATTGAGATTCGCCAAGGTGCAGGTGGTGATGAAGCCAAGATTTGGGGAAATGACTTGCTCCGAATGTATATGCGCTACATTGAGGGTACAACGCTCAAGGTGGAAATGATTGACGAGCTCGTTGTCAAAGTGAAAGGGCGTACCCAAGTGGAAAGTGAAGTCGATGGCGAAAAGACCACTACCCTTCTCACCGCGTATGACCTTTTCCGTTTTGAGTCCGGAGTTCACCGAGTACAACGCGTGCCCGAGACAGAATCCCAGGGTCGCGTACACACCTCGACTGCCAGTGTGGCCGTCATTCCTGAAGTCAAAAAAACAGCGATTGAGATTAAAGATACTGAGTTAGAATGGCAGTTTATGCGAGCCGGCGGCGCTGGTGGCCAAAACGTCAACAAAGTAAACTCTGCTGCTCGTCTGACTCACTTACCTACAGGCATTACTGTTAGCTCACGACAAGAGCGCAGTCAGGCCCAAAATCGAGAGATCGCCCTAGAAATGCTGCGTGGTCAACTTTGGGAGTTACAAGAAGAAAAAAGAGCTGCTGAGATGGGTGAAGCTCGTAGCGTCATTGGGCGAGCTCAACGAGCTGAGAAGATCCGAACATACAACTACCCCCAGAACCGCGTCACAGATCACCGCATTAATGAGTCCTGGTACAGCTTAGAGACAGTTATGGAAGGTGATTTAGAAGAAGTTTTGATAACTGTTCGCTCACGACTGTTGCAACCGTAAAGTTACTTCTACTTCACTTTCTTGGCCATTACGCCAATACTTTACTTTAACTTTATCACCCACCTTTTTCTTATTGAGCACCGCTGGAATCCCAATATCTTTCAGAGGTTGTCCATCAAGTTCCGTCAAAATATCACCTACCTCAATTCCTCCCTCGCTGGCTGCAGTGTTCTCTACCACTTCAACAATGTAAGCTCCTTGTGGCACATCATTGGCAATAGCTGCCTGCTCAGAGATGGGTCGGTAGCGAACGCCCAACATTGGCCGCTCAAACTGACCAGTTTGATTAAAGTTATCAATAGAAGCACGTACCACATTAATAGGAATAGCAAAGCTAATATTTTGACCTGAAGAAGAGACTGCCACATTCACCCCGATCACTCTGCCGTTACTGTCTAATAGTGGACCGCCAGAGTTTCCTGGGTTAATTGCCGCGTCAGTTTGAATTACATTTTCTAGCGACTCGACGTTGATACCAAATGGATCTGCGGCTTCAATTCCTCGACCTAAACCAGATACCACGCCTGTTGTCACCGTATGCCTAAACTCCCCCAACGCCGTTCCAATGGCAATCACCTGTTGGCCAACTCTCAGTTGATCAGAGTCGCCCATTTCTAAACCTGTTCCTTGCAGTCCATCTATTTTAAGAATAGCTAGGTCATTAACAGGATCCCGATAAATATTAAGCACTTTATGCTCGTTATCCTGACGATCAATGATGTAGTACTCCCCTTCGCTATCGACCACGTGCTTGTTGGTAATAATCAGGTCACCTTGATTGACCAAGAAGCCTGTACCAATGTCAATTTTTTCATTTGGGGTATCACTCGGAGATGCACTAGGATTACGCGAGAACGGACTGAGCAAAACTCTTCTGGTTCGTTGAGGACGCTCAATAGCGATGGTGACCACTGAAGCTGAGGCTTGCTCAGCAATCTCGACAGTCGACTTTTCGTCAGTATTAAGTACTGTGGCAGTAGGTGAAGTTTTAGTTGTTTGACTCGGTGAACGAACTAGCCAGTTGACTGGTGCTAACTGAAGCTGCCGATCAGCAACCGCCCCGAGTAAAAAAATGCCAATCACTCCAACAGCTACACTTCCACCAAGAATAGTACTTTTCAATGATGCGCGCATATCTTCTCCTTCATCATGAGGAAGATATTCTAACAACTCAACTTGAGAATTTACTTAAAAACTACTGAACTAACTCAGTTTTTGCTCGTTCCAAAACCTCATCTATCTCAGTTTGGTCGTCGTCCTTAACCTCAACATTGACGGGAATGCCTGTCTCTTGAATCCAGTCTCCGTTAGGAAGAATCCACTTAGCAATAGTAACGTGTAAGCCAGCGCCACTGGGTAAACGGAGCGCATCTTGAACAGTCCCTTTTCCAAAGGTTTTTTCGCCAATCAACTTCGCACCTTTGCGATCTCGCAATGCACCTGCCACGATCTCGGCTGCAGAAGCACTCCCACCATTCACCACTACTTCTACTGGGTATTGAGCTAAACGAGCATTACCTTTAGCGATGTAGTCGCGGCTGGAGTTTCTTCCCTGCTGAGTGACGATCACTCCATCGCCAATAAACTCACTGGCAACATCTACAGCACCATCCAAGAAGCCACCAGGATTGTTGCGCATATCAAGAATGATACCGGCAACTTTTGGTGACTGACGTTGAATATCAGCAATAGCAGTGTTTAACTCGGACTCAGTTCGTTCGCCAAAACGACTGAGTGTAATCACCGCTGCTTTTTGTCCATTTGGGAGATCAACGTATTGAAGTTCAGCAGATGGAACAACGATCTCGTCTCTTGTTAAAGTCACTTCAAATGGCTCTGGCTTCTCGTCGCGACGAAGCAGTGTTAAAGTCACTTTTGTTCCCCGCTCACCGCGAATATAGCCCACAGCTTCAGCCAAGCTCCACCCTTGGGTGTCTTTATCAATCTTGTTGTCTTTAACGTGGAGAATTAAGTCTTTAGCTTTCAGACCAGCTTGCTCAGCTGGAGAGCCTTTCAAAGGAGCTCCCACGGCTAAGACGTTGTCTACATAATCGAGCTGGATACCTACACCGTAAAATGCGCCGGAAAGATCCTCCTCACTGCGTTTTTGGTCATCAGGGGGCAGGAACATGGTGTAAGGATCTTCTAATGAAGAAGTCATCCCTTTAATCGCACCATAGACCATCTCTGTAGGCTTCACTTTTTCAGGGTCAATATAGCTTTCTTCGAGAATACCCCAAATATCCCAGAACTCACCAAAATCAACATCTTTAAACTCAGTTGGTTGTTCAGTATTTTGAACTTTAACGATCCCAGTGCGGGATAGTAAGGGTGTTAAGCCAGGGATGTTCTCATTGCCACGAATTTTGTAGCCCAAAACCCCACCAAGAACCACCAAAAGAATTGCAATCAGGATCTGTTTTGCTTGGCTTCCTTGGTTCGGCATAGCGACCAATTGTAAACCCTTAACTTTTTTAAAGCTAGAGCTTAGAGCGTTTGTGTGAAGGGCAACAGGGCTAAGTGACGAGCGTGTTTAATTGCTCGTGACAGATGCTTCTGTTGTTTTTGAGTTAAGCCAGTTTTAGCCCGAGGCAAGATATACCCTTGCTCAGTCATAAAGCGTCGTAAGTTTTTGACATCTTTATAGCTAAAACTAATTTGTTTGCTTTTGGTTGACATATATTACTCCTTAAAATGGAATATCGATTTCGTCTGAGATATCTTCCACAGCGCTGACATCATCACTGGGAGCTTCCTCAGCCTTTGGTTTTGATTTTCTTGTAGATTTGGTTGCTGCTGGTGCAGCAGAGTGATCATCACTCCCACCAAAGTCATCGGCACTTGGAGAGACACCGCCTCGTGAGTTAAGCAAGATCATGTTATCAATCACTACTTCTGTAGTGCGTTGATCTTGACCTTCCTTGTTTTGCCACTCTCGTGTCTGTAAACGACCCTCAACGTAGACTTTGTCACCTTTGTGAAGTAACTGTCCACATACTTCAGCAAGTTTCGACCATGCCACAATATTGTGATAGTCAGCTTTTTCTTGCTTTTCGCCTCCATCACTTGGTGTCCAACTACGGTTTGTAGCAATACTAAAGCTACACACTGCTGAACCAGTGGGAGTAAAGCGCATGTTAGGGTCTCTGGTCAGATTCCCAATTAACATGACTTTGTTGAGTGATCGCGCCATACTGCCTCCTCTGTTGCTTATGCTTCAGGTGTGACTTCTTCCTCTACTTCTTCGGCGACGACTAACAAGTGACGCATCACTACGTTAGACAGATATACTTCTCGCTCTAAGGCTGGTGCCTTCGATGGTTCGAGAGCAAAAACGACGTGTGTGTAGACACCATCATTCTGTTTCTTGCCTTCATGAACGATTGTATAAGCCAAGGGTCGGCGACCCCAGTCTTCATTCTTGAGAACTTGAGCAGAGAATTTTTTCAGGATCTGCTCGACCTGTGTTTTCAACTGAGCGACCTCACTGTCAGTTAATGAACCTGGCAAGATGTAGGTCAACTCGTAGTTGCGTTGTACCGTATCCATGTTGCTCCTTTCTTGTTTGCCTAGGATACTTTTGGATATGCCGACTTTCGACATAAAGCAAACTTGAGGTGTATTTTATCACAAGATGAAGATTTAGTGAGTGGAAGCTACCTCCTTTTGCATTTTATATATGTAGAGGAGTTTACGACCCACGTTTTACAAGAACTGTAGAAAAAGACTAACTGCCAATCATGAACTCAACAACATCATTTTCCTGCATGACGTAGTCACGACCCTCAGTGCGAAGCTTGCCATTTTCTTTGACACCTTTCCAGCCATCATGCTCAATAAAGTCAGCGTAACTCGCAATGTTCGCTCGGATAAATTTTTTCATGAAGTCAGTATGAATTTCCCCTGCAGCTTCAACGGCCGTCGAGCCTTTGCGAATCGTCCAAGCGCGAACTTCTTTTTCCCCAGCCGTTAAGAAACTCTGTAAACCTAAAGTTTGATAAGCAGCTTGAATGAGTCGTTGTAAACCACTCTCTTTCACCCCTAACTCTTCCAAGAAAAGCGCCGCGTCTTCGTCACCTAAAGCTGCTAACTCACTCTCAACTTTGGCAGAAATCACTACTACTTGGCTCACTGACACACTCAGTTTTTGGGCGTACTCTGCTTGAACTTGATCAGCTAACTTCAAGGTTGCCTCATCAACATTAACCGCAAAAAGTTCTGGTTTAGCGGTTAAAAGCGAGAGTTGTTTAGCAACGGCATACTCATCTTCACTTTCCAACACGGTGTGGGCCATCTTTCCCTCACCTACTGCTTTTTTGAGCTTTTCAATTACCGCCCAGTTTTTTTTATCTGTCGGAGAGACGCTGCCTTTAGGAGGCGCCTGTTTCTCTAAAGTAGCCAGGTCAGCCAGCTGTAGCTCTGTACGGATTGTTTCCAGATCAGCAAGTGGCTCGACACTTCCCTCTCGAATAATATCTGCGTCAGTAAAGCCGCGTAAAACATGGCAAATCGCCAATGTCTCGCGAATATGGGCCAAGAACTTATTCCCCAGTCCCGCGCCGCTGCTGGCACCTTTAACCAGACCAGCAATATCCACAAACTCGACAATTGCTGGGACTACCTTATCACTGTGTACTACCTCAGCCAGCCTTGCCAAACGAGCATCTGGAACTGGCACCATACCCACATTGGGCTCAATAGTGGCAAACGGATAGTTTGCAGCTAAAGCAACTTGCTGTTTAAGTAGTGCGTTAAATAAAGTGGACTTGCCTACATTAGGCAGACCAACGATTCCGATAGAAAGATTCATAGCTGCCAAGTTTTAGACGAATAAGGGAATATGCCCCCTCATCTCAATATTTCCTTTATCATGAATAACAATTTTGTTGATTATATCGTGGATTGTCTTCTTTTATCCTCGAGATGATTCAGGTAACTTTTAAACTGATTTGTGTCTTGGAAGAGATACGCTTTACAACCAAGAGACTCTGCTTTGAAAATATGCTTTTGTGTATCATCGACATATAGTATCTCTGATGGTGTTAGTTCCAACTCTCTAAAGGCTTGAGTAAAAAAACTACTATCATCCTTGCTCGTTGCGACATCTGAAGAAAAAATAGCAAATTCAAATACAGTAAGATCAACTTTGTCCTTTATTACTGCTGTTTTATCTGTTGGACAATCTGAAAGTATCCCAAGTCGATATTTTTCTCTTAAATCGCTCAACAAAGACCATAAAGGGGTATTCTGTTCTATTGCCAAGCTGTATTTTCTGATTGGTTTAATTTCTTCATCTGATAAGCACAACTCACTTTGTACAAATAACCAAAATGTCTCTGACGATAACTTCCCTGTAACGACTGGATTTTTTACATCTTTGAGTATCTGTTTTATCTCATCAGGAGTTTTTTTAGATTTTCCAGCCAATTGCAACGCAACAGACTCAAATGTTGTAAGATCGAGTACTCCATGCCAATCAAAAATAATCGCCTTAATCATATATCCTCTCAATGACTGTGATCAAAGATCTCCCAATCTAGATCAGGAAAATCATATGCTAATTTAGCTACTAAGTAAGCTGAGGCTCTTTGAATAAATTCCTCTTTCGATATTTCTTCATCATTAACTTTTAAAAGCTCCCTGCCTTCTCGACGCGCATCAGAAATGCTTACTCTATATGTTTGTGCCAAATTGGATAAATCTTTATCTAAAAGATGGAATCTCATTCTATCAACGACCACTTTAACTATTCGTGCTTGGTTCTCATTATTTCTTAGAGCATCATCAATCACCTTTAAATAGAGTAGCGCCTGATCCCTTGAACCGTAATATAAATCTCTTAAGTTTGGAATTACTGAAAGTTGTTCACTTAACCCAGCTAACAACCTTCCCACGGCCACTATCCTGTTTGCGGCTCCAAAAATTGACCTATCCCAAAGATAATTTACTTCTTCAACTTTGATGCTAGATTCTTCTACTAACTCACCTTCTAAAGGAAAAATTCGTTTTACTCTGCTAAAGGTGTGGAGTCTATTCATTGCCGTAGCTATTGTGACGAGTTGATCGGGAGAAAACTGGTGATTAGGCAGCACTTGTAAGGGGAAAACCGTGACTGCCTCTGATGAAACTAAAATTGATGTTGCAAAATGCTTTTGTGGCCAAAGAAAATTTCCCCTTATATATCCTTCTAAAAAATTTCTTGGGACAGGTTTAAAATCAGGATTTTCTGTAAATTGAAGTCGTCTTTCTTCTTTATTGTTTGGCATATTTTTAATTACGAATCAACTTTGACAAAGCTAGTATGGCCGAGTTTATATTAACCTCGCTAGTATTGGTGAAACTTAATCTAAAGCAATTTCCACCTTTCTCATTAACAAAAAATGGTCTACCGGGGACAAAGGCAACTCCGTTTTCTATTGCTTGAGAGTAAAGTTTATGCACATCAAAACTATGAGGACCTGTTACCCATACAAACATTCCTCCCTCTGGCTTTGACCAAGTAAAATCTGGCGGAAAGTAACTTTGTAATGAATTTAGTATTGCTGTGAGTCGCGACTTGTAAATACGTTTAATTTTCACTAAATGCTCATCAAGATAGCCATCTTGCAAATAAATTGCAACAATCGCTTGTGAATAAACCGATGCATGAAGATCTATGCCTTGCTTGAGAGAAAGCAGTACTCTGTTAATCTCCTTAGGAGCAATGAAATACCCCAGCCTCATCCCAGGAGAAAAGATTTTAGAAAGTGAACCGACATAAATAACGTTATCAGGTGCAAAGCTAAAAAGAGTTTGTATATCATCACCACTGTATCTTAATTCGTAATATGGATCATCCTCAATAACAATAAGGTTATGTTTAATGACAATTTCTGCTATTTGTTTTTTTCTCGAAAGAGACATTGAATACCCTGTTGGGTTTTGGAATGTCGGCACAAGATATAGAAATTTAATATCATTTTCTTTAAGACACTGAACCAAACTCTTAGGGACTATCCCAAACTCATCTACCTCAATCGGTTGTATTTTTGCTTGATAGGCTTGAAATGTTTTTAGTGCACCAAGAAAGGTTGGTGATTCTACTGCTATCTTATCTCCAGCATTGATAAAGGCCATTGCTATAGTATTTAGCGCACCTTGAGCTCCTGACGTAATGAAAATACTCTCCCAATCGGTTTTTATTGATCTTTTTAGAAGAAGTGAGATTAACGCCCGCCTTAATGGCTCAAAGCCCTCTGTTAAACCATACTGTAGTACTTGTTTACCGTATGTTGTCAGAACCTTTTGAGTAATATCTAACAAAAACTCAGTTGGCAACGAATCCAAATCTGGAGATCCGCCTGCGAGAGAAATGGTGTTAGTTTTATATACTTTTCTAAAAATATCTCTGATAATACTTGACTCGATACCTTTAACCCTGTCTGCAAATTTTGCCTCATAATCCACATCATTCATACTTCTACTTTCCTGAAGTTGCTAACAATCTAATCAACGCTCCTACAGTCGAGATATTGTCATCAAAGACCCTCAAGCCGAATTCTAGTAATGCAATTTTTTGACTAGCTTTGTCTATACCTGGAACTCTCTTACCCATTGAGCGATGTAATACCTCCATACCAAAATACTCACAGAAAGCTTCTTCATCTAAATAGTCAACACTGTCGTACCCATCAACCGCCTTACCTAGATATGTTAACACCATACTTCTATCAAGAATTCCTGACAACAAATAAACAGCTAAGTGAGAGAGGAAGCCAGGTAAAGTATGTTGTTGGTCGGCAAAACATGACAACCCGAAATCTATAAACGCTGGTTGGAAATTAGGATTTAACAAAACATTTTTTGGAGTACCGTCAACCCAAATCCAACGTTTATTTACATCGCTCGTAAATCGATTCTCCAGTGCAAGATATTCTGCCTGAGAATTTGGATACGCCATCCTAAGCTCTAAACCACGATCATAAATATTCTGATGAGCAGATTGGTCCGTGTCGAATTCTTTCCATTTTCGAGACTCTATGGCTAGGTGTGCCATTGCTGAACCTACGGGTTGAGCAGAATCTACAGTTAAGCTTTTATCATGTATTTTGCTAATAAATAACTCAAATTCCTCTTCGTTTAAATCTTCCATCACTGTCGTTGTTATGTCAGGGAAATGTGCATAAACTCTGGGCACTCTGACTTTTTCCGAATCTCTCAGTAAAGTGAGAACTTTAGCATCTGTATTTTGAATCTCTCGGCCAATAAAAAAACTAGTTGGATCGGTTGGAAATGTATCACCTGTATACTTAACCACTATTGACTTACCGTCCATATCTCCAGAATAAACATGGGACATATACCCACCATGTAAAATTTTC
>DBDU01000007.1:71429-71673 GCA_002293725.1 Patescibacteria group bacterium UBA924 | reverse complement strand
AGATGTGTATAAGAGACAGCATTACAAGTGATAACAAACCAATAAAATAATTTAGTTGTTGATTTTTGATTCATCATTTTATTCCAGGTATAATGGGTGAAAAGGCTGTTATGACAAGCGAACCTATTGATGCCACCTACTTTCAAGATCTCCTCCGCCAGCATGAGTTGAGCGTCACGCCGTTTCGGATCAACTTGCTCAAAGTGCTGGCTAAAGTTGGAGTTCCACTGTCTGTCCAACAGCT
>DBDU01000007.1:57483-71217 GCA_002293725.1 Patescibacteria group bacterium UBA924 | reverse complement strand
GTATAAGAGACAGGTTCCACTGTCTGTCCAACAGCTGGCTGAAAAGTTCAAAACACCTATTGATAAAGTGACCTTGTACCGCAACCTCGAAGCATTTGAACACGCTGGTTTAATCTGTCGGATGTACTTTAACGGCCAAGAAGCGCTCTATGAACAGCGGTTCACCGACCACCATCACCATCATCTCATCTGCACTAACTGCGGCCGAATCGAAGATGTCCCGAGCTGCAACGTTGAAGCGCCACGGACGGGGAGTGGGTTCAAAATAAATCACCATCACTTAGAGTTTTACGGTTTGTGTCATCAATGTCAGCTCAAGTTAAAAGGTATTGAGTAGATTTTAAATTTTTTTTGCTCAGGCTTATGATCCGAAGGTAAATGCAAATGCCGCTGTCCCCTCTTCAACAACTAACTCGAGGAGATGTGTTCCACTCTCGGGAAGACTAACAACATCATACTTCCTTGCTTCAGTAACATCGAAAACACCTGGTGTTTGCATCTCTGCAGTTGCTCCAACAGTGATAGGCTGTCCGTCTAAAAAGACCTGTACTTTTTTGGGCTGACCATCAATGGTATCCATCACTAAGTACACATATTTTGCAGTAAATTGGAGCGACAGTTTGGCGTCGTTGGCATCGGCAGTTACCCGTTCACGCTCAACTGTCCACAGACCGCTCAAGCCGACTTGATTGGTGTCCAGCGGAAACTCTAGTTCATACTTCGCTGGCTGATCTGGAAGGATTTGATTCTCAGTTGTATAGCTAGCAGCTCTCCCCCAACCTAGATATGTTTCAGGTGTCTGTCGTAAAGCTGCCACACGGGGGTTTGGGTTGGTACGGGCCAACTCGGTCGCTGGCAGATCTTTCACTGCTTCCTCACCCAACAAGGTGCGAATTGCTTGCTCAGTAGTATCGTAGTTGCCTTCTCCCACATGAACATAGCGAATGTAGCCATTCTTATCAATTAGGTAGTGAGATGGCCAAGCTCTATTTCGATATGCATCCCAAATACTAAACTCGTTGTCCAAGACAACCGGATACGTCAGTCCAAAGTCCGTGACTGCGCGTTGGACGTTCTCTAACTTTTTTTCAAACTCAAACTCAGGTGAGTGAACACCAACAATCACAAAGTCCCTATCTTTATACGTGTCGTACCACTGCCGTAAGTAAGGAAACGTCCGGATACAGTTGATGCATGAGTAGGTCCAGAAATCAATCAAGATAACTTTCCCTTTTAACTCATCAGTTAAGCGCAACGGCGGTGAGTTAATCCATGGTCCACCGCTCGCCAGTTCGGGAGCTTTAACTTCTGCAGCCAGTAACTCTGCTGAGCGCAAACCACTTCCCTCGCCACGCAAAGCATTGAGTTGATTCTGTACGAACTGATTATTTTCTATTGCGGTTAGACCTACTCCATATTGGGGAAATTTTTCTAAGATAAGTGTTTGAAAGCGTCGATCAAGTTGCAGTACCATACTCAGTCCAACCGCAATCATGATTACACCGAAACCGCGTTGTATCGCTGCAGCATTTTGAAGTAACCACCGATTTTTTTGCAGTAAACCGCGTCCGCTGATAATAATGGCAAACATCGGAATAGCAGTTCCGAGAGAATACGCGAAGGTAATAAAAACTGCGGCCAAGTTGACTGAGCTTGTCACTGCCAAGGTAATGACTGCAGCTAGAATAGGACCGACACAAGGTGCCCAGACCAAGCCTAAGGTCATACCTAGTACAAAACCTCCAACAAAACCATCTGAAGTGCTTGCTCTGGGTGCATAGTTCGACAAACGGGTAAACAGTCTCTCCAGAAACAACTGTGTCTGTGGCAAAACCATTGAAAACCCTAACAGGATAATTGTGGTGATAGCCACGTTCCGGAGGAGATCACTTGGTAGTCCAGTCGCTTTTACGATGGTGGAAAGTGCCAGCGTAAAAAAAGTAAAGCTGGTGATAAATCCAGCCACAATCCCAAATGGTCGGCGTTTGCCTCCGCCTACTGACCCCGATAAAACGATGGGTAAAATTGGTAAAATACAAGGGGAGAGAACTGTGATCACTCCCGCGATGAACGCGAACAGTATAAGTATCAACATTCCTCTCCCCTATGCCTTACCTCAAAACCATCACTTCAGTCTAAAGCTTTTTCGGCATTAAGACTGTATCAATAATGTGTACGATGCCATTGCTCTGTTCAACATCAGCAGTCTCTACGGTTGCTGTGTTGCCCATTGCATCTCTGAGCATTACTGTGCCATTTGTAACCACAACCGTCAACTCTTCACCTTGGACAGTCTTCAACTTTTGACCGTTAGTCAACATTGTGGAATCTAGCCTTCCTGGAACGACATGGTAAGTCAGCAATGAAGTCAGTTGCGGCTTCTGTTCCGGAGTCATTAATCCTTGTAAAGTGGCTTCAGGTACTTTTTCAAACGCGGCATTGGTAGGAGCAAAAACTGTGAACGGCCCCGGTCCACTTAGCGTCTCTACTAACTCTGCTTGCTTGACTGCTGCCACCAAGGTAGTTAAGTTTTGCGCATCACTGGCATTTACTGCAATTGGTCGGGAAGGCAACATCATTGCTCCACCTACCATCACGCCATCTTCAGTAGCGATCATTGCCCCACTCCCTGCTGGAATCAGAGTGTCATCCTCTACCATCATGGTATCCGTCTCTGTCTCAGTTCTTGGCTGAGGCTGGCACCCGGCAAAGATAAGTGTTGTAGCGAGGGCACTGCCCAAAAGTATGTGCTTACTTTTCATAAAAATCCTTTACGTTAGAAAACTACTATCTCACACATTCGCGTATAGCCGTCCTCCTTTCCCGATTGCTCGAATCTATGTCTACAAGTATTAGGAGTGATTGGTACTTAATATCACACCCAGCTTGAGTTATCACTCTACCTAACTATTTTTAAGATATAGCGGTATACGAGGTATGTCAGAAATGTGTAAGAAGCTATCGTAGTTGACTGATAATGTTTTGGGCAATGGGTTTGCCAAACTCACGGAAGCTAACAATAAAACCGTTATCGTTTTCGAGCCTGCCAATGACACCTGCTAAGTAGAGTCCCGCTTGTTTCTTGGATTGATGCGCCTCATCCATCTCAATGCGCGTTTCTCGATCTTCACAGAACTCAGTAACTAAATCTTTAATTGGCTCGATATTTGGATGAAAGCCAGTACAGATAATCGGGCGATCAGCTGCAGTTAGCTTCTGACCATCTTCACTTTCCAAAAAGTACTTGTCGCCATCTTTGTAAATACGTTTCACTCTAAAGTGCTCAACAATCGTTACTAAACCTTGGTTCTCTAGCTCTTTGACAAACTGCATGTTCTCTTTCCATAAACAGTCAATTGGCTCTGGGATGGTGTACTCACGCGAAACAACTAAACGAACAACCCGACCTGGCTTTGCCAGCATCATGACTACCCCACTTGCCCCATTGGAGCTACCAACAACCGTTACTTCATCGGCTTCTACATCTTCTAAGTAGGGCATCTTGGCATAGTGAATAAAACAGCCCTCCATGTTCATGTCTTCATTCGGGGTGGCGTACATTCCACCGGCCCAGACTACAAAACGCGCTCGCAAGTTGGTCTCGTCTCTCAAACGTAATACAAACTCTTTATGGTCATGATCAAAGACAACTTTTTCGACAGTTGTGTTGCGACGAACAGGAATGTCTAGCTTCTGAGCTACATAATCCAGATACTTTTGATACATGATGTGATTGGGGTGAGGAATATTTGGAAAAACTTCTGAAGTGGAAACGTCCGCAATCTGATTATCATCTTTGGACTGCTTGCTTTCGGAGAGTAAACGCGTATCAGATGGATAGTCTAGCCAAGCTTGCCCTACTTCTCCTTTATCGAGAACGAGTAGATCCTGGCGGTTTAGGCCAACTTCCAACAGTGCCCCTGCTACAGCAAGACCCCCAGGGCCAGCGCCAACAATTACAACGGAAAGAGCTTCAGATGACATATACAGCTCATCCTAGAGTTGAAGAAACTCAAGATCAATTGGCAACTTTTCAGAAATAGTCTTTAAAAACTTCTCTGAGGCGGATTGCTGAGGCTTTTTATATAAAAGATAGTTACCCATTTGCGTTTGGATTTCTGCTTCATCGGGCTCATGAATAATCAGTCTCAACGTATGGAGATGCGGAAAAACCACGCGCAGATACATCACTCTGCTCTTCCCCCGACTCTCGAACCAAAATTGACTGATATCTTGCCAGAAGTAGTACTTCTCACCAACTTTGACTCCTAAGGTTGTAATCGAACAGTCCAAGTAGAGCGGCTTTGACGTCATCAGTACAAAGTAGAGCATGGCTAACGCCGCAAACACTACAGCGACTACCAACTCTCCCAGAAGCACGGTAACCAAGATACAAAACAAGATAATTAAAATTATCTGAGTCTGCTCCGAGCCAGACCTACTCCGTTCAATTCTGCTCGGTGCCCGCCATTCAAACAAGAGTTTTTCTTGCACCACATAACGATCAAGCCCTAGTGGATCTTGATAGTACTTGTCCGGAAACTGAGGCGCGTGAGCACGAGCAGAAGAAGCGGCTTCTGCACGAGAGCTGGCATGATGCTGCTGTTTTTCTTCAGGCATAACTAGATGGTAGAGAAAAAAGAGAAAGGAAGCAAGTTTCTGGACTTAATATCAAGTGGTCAAACAGTTTTTAACTGAAGCAAGAAAGGTTTCTGGCGTTTGGTCACTTTTTATCAGTATCTTATCAATACCATATGCTCTAATTTGCTGATGTGCTCTTTCATGATCGAGATTAGTTAGAACTAGCGTCTTAGAGATTGGGAGAAGTGGTTCACTCAGGAACTCTATTCCACTTAAGTCAGGCAGCATAACATCAAGGAGAATGAGATCGTAACGGGTTTGACTTAACTTTACTTTTGCCAGAAGACAGTTCATTACCCACTCTACTGTATATCCTTCAGCCTGAAGTAAGTACATGTATAGACCACCCAAGGTACGGTCATCTTCAACGAGTAATAGTCGCTTGATTTTTTGCATACACATGCCTTCCTTGGACAAGAGAGCTGTCTCTGTGCTGTTCTCGGGGGAGTGTTAAGCGGAAAGTACTTCCTTTACCAACTGTGGAACTCACAGTAATGTTTCCATGATGTAGCTTGGCTATTTTTTGAGCAATGTAGAGACCAAGTCCAGTACCCTGTTCGTGCGACTTGCGATAAGAAGACTGAATCACGCCAAACTTGCTAAACAACTTTTCTAGATCCGATTGATGAATACCAACTCCAACATCGCTCACTTCTACCCACACCTTATCTATACTTCCATCTAAAACAATCAGTACCGTACTTTTTTGCGGAGAGAACTTGACCGCGTTTCCGATTAAGTTTTGAAGAACCTCCATCACTCTACTTTGGTCAATCAAACAGAGCGAGTTTTGAACTTTGGAGAAAACCTTGAGTTGAATACCTTTTAACTTAGCTACTTCTTCTAACTCGGCTGTCGAGCGTTTGACTACTTCTTCCAGCTGCACATATTGGAGAGATATTGTGACTTGATTCGACTCTACCTGAGTCGTAGTAAGAAGGTCTCGGACAAGCTCTAGCAGCCTCTCTGTCGCACTATAGGCAACTTGAAGATGCTGTCTCACTGAGTCAGGTAAAACATATGTCGGTTTAAACAAACATAGCCAAAGATAACTTCTGATAGCGGTCATTGGTGTTCTCAGTTCGTGTGAAGCAATTGAGACAAACTCATCCTTGATTTGATCCACGTCTGAGACATGCTTTAAGGCTAAAGCCATCTGCGGCGATACCACTTCACAAAATCGTATCTCTTCTGGGGTGAAGGCATTCCCTGAGTGCTTCCGTCCGATACACATCCATCCGAAAATTTGTTGGGCAACTCTAAGAGGAGCAACTATTCCAACGTCGTGTTCCTGTAAGGTATCTCCTAAATCTGTTCCTAGCAGATCATCACCAATCATTAAAGTGCTACCTTTAGCCTGCTTTGCAACGCGTTCAAGCACTTTCTTGAGCCTACCTTCGGTACTCGAATGATTGATCCAAAAACCACACCACCGTACTCCAAACTGGGTACAGAAAAAACCATCTAAACTGCAAAGTAACTTTTCCGAAGTGTTTGCCTCAGCAACAATTGTTGCCAAAATCTGATGAGCTTGATCAGGCTTAAAGACGCTGCTGTAAAAAATTCTTTGTGTCCATTTTTGAATTCTTTCTAGAACTACAGGAAAAGTAATAACCACACCCACCATGCTAATCAGAGTAAGTAAGCTCTTATCTACCATAAAGTATCTCTCTCCGAACGGAAGCAGCACGTCATTTAGCAAAAAAATATACGCCAAACAACTAACAACAAGCGTAATTCCATAGGCTAAAAATCGTAAAATGGTCAACCTTAGGTCCAGTAGTCGATGTTTGAGCATGGCATAAGAAATCAAACTTATGAGGAAAACTGCACTCAAAGGTCCTAACGCGACAAAGGAAAAGTTATGTAAAAAGATAACGAGTACGAAGTTTAGGAAAAAGCCAACCACGACTGTTAGACTCAGTCCAGTGAGAACGTAGCCGATCTGCACACGAACTAATCCCACCTGGGAGTGGTAAGACTGAAGCAGTAAGGAAATGCTCCAAATAGAAAGAAACAGAAAACTTAGTCCATACAGAAAAGCCCCCACGTTTGTCTCAATAGAAGGGATGCCGTTGTAGACCTGATAACTGCGAAACATAAGTGGTGTCATTGCTAAGAACATCAGTAGTAAAGTCCAAACTGCTACCAGAGGCATGAGTCGGCGAAACTTTTCTCTTCTTTTTTTGAGTACGGAAGAGAGACTGAGTGCGTAAGGAAAGTTCAAAGCGAAACGAAGAAAAAAGAATGGAATGGGAGCAGTTACCACCATCACCGCCCTGACCCAGAAAAATCTTTGCTGTTCAGAAAAAGGTTGTAGTGAAAGCCAGTTCGTTAACGACCACAGTGCCAGACATACACTTAGGAAAGCGATAGCCTGGTGAGCCGGATGTCGTGTGTTACGTACATAGACAATCAATCCTAGGATTAAACATACTAAAGTAGTGCCAAAACTGAGCAATGTAGTCATGTTTCCCTCACGAAGTACTGCTCACTTCTTTTTAATGCCTCTTCTACTCGCATCATCTGCGGCGTTGGTGGCGAGCGACGGAAGTAATGCCCATGAATGCTTTCAGTAACTACAGCTGTTGGCCGAACGCTGTCTGGCTGGCTAATGATTCTGGCAGGTAAACCGAGTTGCTTAATGACCCTGTGCAAAGCCAACTGTGTATTGAAAACTTCCCACTCTGCATCGGGCAGATTCTCGACAATAGCCTGATGAACGAGATACATCAGTGCCTGACTAAGCACTCC
Source organism: Patescibacteria group bacterium UBA924 (assembly GCA_002293725.1). Taxonomy (GTDB): domain Bacteria; phylum Patescibacteriota; class Microgenomatia; order UBA1400; family PJMF01; genus UBA924. The sequence goes on along the minus strand of DBDU01000007.1, from coordinate 63,822 downwards.
TCGTTCCAGAACTCCGAGCTGTTCGCAAACTTGCCGAGGTGCAACATTTAAACGAGTAACTTCGACTATCTTGTTTTCAGGAAGTTGGGCAAGTTGTTGGCTATCGTTATTGAGTTGATACGTTAAAGCAGTATTCGTAGGTAACGAGCTGATAGCAGCACTGTCATCTTGTGTCCCATCCATGCCAATTGTCTCGCCCAGTAAACGATCCGTCTGACCATGAACTGCTCCGATTGAACCCACCAGATGCCTGCTACCCTGCGGACCTTCCGGCATCGCAAAAGCAATTGCTAAAACATAATCAGGCCGAAATGAGTGTGACATAGCCAGTAACAGCTGGGCCTCTATGTCACTCTTTCGTCTCTCAACTTTTTGACTGAAACTTTTTGCAGTAGGTGGTGTGCCAGCTTGCTCGATCTCTTCTTCGGCAATCAACTGCGTCTGGAGTAACTCGCTGGCATAGACGCGCATCACCATGTCCACAATGAGAGCACGCAACCCTAAGTCAAAACTGGCTAACCTGCCTGACCACACTTCTAGATGTGGCGAAATCTGAGTGTGAAGAACTCGAGAAGCATGCCTCTCAAAAGGGACTTCCCAGTATGGTGCGTCGAAGCGATGATAGCGCGGGATATGGAGCTCAGAAAGTGGGTGGGAAGCGAGCTGGTGGAGACGACTATGATAGATTAAGTATTCTGCTCCAGAATAAGCATCTAATACGTTAGAGCTATCCCTTATTTTTTGCAGTTTTTTATAGATCTCTAATTGTTGGCTTTTTAGACGTCCTCTTATTCGTGAATCATTATTTGATCCCAAGCCACTCCCCACAACCTCCTCTTCATACCTCACCACAGCTCGTGACTGCTCTTCTCTTCCCATTCTGCTATTTGACCACTAAATCTAAAGAGATCAATGTGCATCAAATGTGGATGAGCCGCCCAAAAAGAGTTTTAGTAGCGTAAGACGCTGATCAATATCCACATTCGTGGGAAAAAGATAATGCCACCAATAACGGCAGCTACAATCGCCATCACTAAAACGGCTCCAGCTGCCATATCACGGGCCTTGCGAGTAGAGCTATAAGACATACCTAGATCATCGCGAAGAATGTTACAGATCTCTTCAAATGCCGTATTAATCAGCTCTGCGGTAATAACTAAGCCACTGACAATAGTAACTAAAATCCACTCTAACAGAGTAATTTGAAAAAAGATGCCCAAGAAAAGTACCAAAGCTAGTGCTAAACCATGCACCCGCATGTTACGTTCCTGAAAACCACAGAAGATACCTTGGGTAGCAGGAATGAAGCTTTTGAAGGTTTTGTAGGCGGACTTCACCATATACAACAGTTCTTTGATGTATTCAGTGTAGGCGTCAACTCTCACCTTGTAAAGATCGCAGCGGAAGGCCTTCCTTATGCGTTAGCTGGCTGTGAAGGGGCTGTTCGACCCAGCCCCTTCAGTACATTTCGTGAGGGTACAGATTCAAAAGGAGATTCTCCACATTGATTCCTCACAAAAGGTTGTGTGCTCATTGAGTAAAAGCTGCTCGATGGAACACGTAGCTGGGTAGTGACTTCAGAAGTCTTCGTAAACTTCTGTTGTTCACTACTCCATCCATAATAAACAGTGATCTTAAGAAAATCCTAAGAAGCGCGGGGGAAACCAATCATTACTCTAGTACCTACTCCTACAGTGCTGGCTACTTTGATGCTGGCTCGGGCATTATCGGCTAACTTATGGGCAATTGTTAAACCAAGACCTGCTCCTTTAGTAGAAGAGTGTTTCAACTTACCTGCTCGATAAAACCGATCAAAAATATGAGGCAGATCAGTGGCCGGGATGCCGACTCCACTGTCTTCTATGGCCAACGTAACTGTTCGTCCTTTCTGCTCGGTCGTGACGGTCACTTTTCCTCGCGAAGGTGTGTACTTAATGGCGTTATCAAGAATAATTAAACACAGCTGTTTGACTTGATCAGACTCTACTCTGATAGACAACGGCTCTCTGCTCAGTTCCATCTTTAACGTAATCCGCTTTGCTTTAGCCAGCGTCTGCATCTGTTTCACCGACACTTGAACAATTTGATTTAAATCTAAGATATGAAGCTGGATGTCGCCTTCCCGATCATGGCGAACGAGGGTTAGCAATCCATTAACGATCTCCTGCATTCGCCGTACCTCTTGTTGAATACTTGCCAGCGTCTCTTTAACGGGTAGTGGTAATTTTTTATGAGTTTTTTGAAGAGCGACGATCTCCATCGAGATAGTAGTTAAAGGTGTTCTGAGCTCATGCGAGGCATCAGCCGCAAACTCTTCCTGACTCTCAACATTGTCTCTAATTGACTTAAGACTGTAACCACTTAAAAAGTAGCTCGCTACCCCAGCTCCAATAAGTAAAGAGATGTTGACCAATAGTAACCGCTCTCGAAACGCCGCATCAAACTCTTCCAAACGTTGACCTAGTAAACTGAGAATGAGCTGCCGCTCAGCTCTGGAAGCACCTTCTTCTATCATTCCCATGACTCGATCAACTGCGTAGCGTTGCGCATTTATTGCCGCTACAGAGAACAGGATGACAATACAGCCACTAACAACTAAGTACAGTAACGTCAGTTTCAGACGTGCAATATCAAACTGTCGAGAGAGAAAGGATTGGGAAGTAGACTTCCGTGCGGACATTATCGCTTCTCCTCTTCGTCAGATAAGCTGTAACCCCTTCCTTTCAGCGTTTTTAGCAGCTGTTTTTGACCAGGAAATGCTTTGTCTATCTTGGCACGAACATAACCAATATAGACATCGGCTACTCCTGAAAAAGGGTCAGCTTGATCGTTCCACACATGCTCGATTAACTGGGTTTTGCTTAACACTTGCCGTGGATGGCGTAGAAAAAACTCTACTAAGGAGTACTCTTTTGGTGTGAGACTAATCGTCTTTCCGGCGCGAGTCACTTTTTGAGTTGCCGGATTTAAACTCAACGTATCAAGCTGCAAGATTGGCTGCGCCGCTGAAGTTGTTCCTCGTCTAAGAAGAGCTCTAATTCTGGCCACCAGCTCTTCAAAGTCAAAGGGCTTGACTAAGTAGTCATCACCACCAGTATCTAAACCAATAACTTTGTCACGGGGCATGTCCCGTGCGGTTAAGAAAATAATTGGAGTAGCAACTTTTTCCTGACGAAGTTTGGCCGTAATCTCGAATCCGTCCATATTTGGCAAACCGACATCAAGAATTAACAAGTCATAGCTCTCAACACTAGCTTTCTCATACCCTTCTTCACCATCAAATGAAACGTCAACTGCATAACGTTCTGCTTCTAAGGCTTTTTTCAATGACAGTGCCAGCTTTTCTTCATCTTCAATTATCAGTAAACGCATAATGGCTCCAAGTACCGATCCTATCATTTTTTCAGGGTTATGCTTCCCCTTAAAAAAGTGCTATTGTTGAGTACAGAATGCTATTCTGCCTTGCTTCAAAGTTGGCTGCTTTTTTTGACAGTTTTTTAGGTCAAGATACTTCTAAAACATCGCCTTTTTTTTCCAGGAGACCACATCCCAAGAAATCTGGCAGCTCGATGTTAGAGGTCATTATTGCCACGGGCGTAATTGGCTTGGTGATGACTGCAACAGTAAGCGTAATCTCCGTCTCTTTACGCACAACCTCCCTGTCTAAAGCGAAGAATGCCGCCACTAAGTACACCCAAGAGGGAGTTGAGTACTTTCGCAACCAACGGACAGTTTTAGGCTGGGAAACCTTCTTAGAAATTTTACAAACGGGCGGAAGTGCATCGTACTGTTTGGCCACGTTACCACCAACAAGTGAAGGTGGCTTAGCAGAAGTTCCCAACAGGAACTGTCAAAGTGATGAGTTTGTTGATGAAAACGGGATCTTTCAGCGTGAAGCAACAGTTGCTCTCAGTAGCGATGAAGATGAAGACATTGTCACTATTACAGTAGTCACAAGCTGGGAAGACTCTGGCAGACCGTTGAACTCCACAGCGACACTGGAGTTGCGAAACATCTACTCAGCAGAACACTTTGCTTTAATCTTTCCTACACCAAGTCCGTATATTCCCACGCCAATTCCATCGCCCATTCCTACACCGAGTCCTTCACCGATTCCTACACCTATTCCTACTCCACTTCCGACCCCAGGTGGATATTGGAGGTTTAACGAAGGAACTGGTTCTACCATCGCAGATAGTTCTGGCAATGGAAATACTGGTACCTGGGTAGGGAGCGGAATCAAGTGGATTGCTGCCGGTGTCGACAACATGATGGGAAGATTTAACGGCAGCGGAGATGGCGTAACGATGGCCGCTTCCCGTCCAACTCTGACCTTTGGAAACAATGGACCTTTCACTGCAACTGGCTGGATTCGACCAACCATTCTGTCTGACTATGCCGGATTTGTCAGTAAAGATGTCTTCGGTCGTACCAATCCGTACTCTTTCATGACGGTAACCATGTCTAATGGGGCGCTTTTTGCTTACAACTCAGTCACTTCAACTTGGATACAGATCTGTCCGGCTGCTTCAGTAGCCCGTGGAGTCTGGTCACACCTTGCTTTTTCATTTAATGGCACCACGATGACTGGCTATGTGAATGGGAGCAGTTGCGGCTCAGCAGCGTTTGCTTACACCGACGTCGCTACCCATGCCGTCAACATTGGCAGCTGGTACAGTCCTTCAGCACCATATGACTTCGTGGGTGCGATTGATGAGGTTAAGCTCTATCGAGCAGCTTTAACTGCAGCGGACGTGATCGCAGATTACTCGCAGAAAAGTACGGAGATTTTAGAGCCATCTGCCAGTTGGAGCTTTAACGAGGGTTCCGGCAATACAGTAGCAGACAGTACTGGAACTGGGAACACAGGGACCTGGTTCGGCAGCAACGACCACTGGAGCTCACAAGGCGTTTCGGGTGCAGCAGGACGTTTTGGTTATGGTGACGGAGTAATGATGGCTGCTTCAAGCAGCTTCAATAATGGTAACAATGGTCCATTTTCGATTGAAGGCTGGATTAAACCTCACGTTTTAACTGACTTTGCCGGCTTTGTCAGCAAGAACGCCAACCGGACTTCCCCATACTCTTTCATGACCGCCAGCATGGCTGATGGCAGACTACTGATCTATGACTCCACAGTAGGCTGGCGCCAGATCTGTCCGGCGGGCAGTATCGTGAGTGATACATGGCAACACGTGGCAATTACCTACGATGGTGCCACTGCGCGAGGATACGTGAATGGGAGTTCATGTGGATCCGTTGCCTGGACGTACACTGATATCGCTACTCATAATTTAATTATTGGTAGCTGGTACAGCGGAATTAACAATTACGACTTCCTCGGATTAATGGATGAAATCAGGTTCTATAACTATCAACGTTCAGCTTCACAAGTGGCAGCAGATGCGGCTGCCTTTACGCCTCCTGGCGAGACATGGACATATCGAATTCCAATCACGATTACCAATACTACCGGCGCCGTCCAAACCGATTACCCTGTACAGTTCTCATCTGACTTTGTCTCCCTAATCTCTGCAGGAAAGATGAATGGGGACTGTTCTGATTTACGATTTACCACCTCAGATGGTGTCACTGAAATACCCTATTGGTTCCAGGAAGGAAGTATTATTTGTAACACTGCCGGCAAAGTTGTTTGGGTAAAAGTTCCCTCGATCCCAACCAGTGGAACCACTATTTACGCCTACTATGGTAGTCCCTCAGCTGCGAGTGGCAGTGACGGTGACAGCGTCTTTGACTTCTTTGATGACTTTAATAATGCCACGCTTAACGCTACTAAATGGACAGCAACTGGCACCACCAGTTTGCAGAATGGTTCCTTAATCATTAACACGGGCTCCGTGTACTCCAAACTTCCTGTCACCGCCAGCACTCAAAATAGAATATTTGAGATGCACGCAGCGTGGGCAACAACTCAAACTGCCTATGCAGGTATTCAGATCTCTAATGCAAACTCCATTGCGGGTAGCAACGGCAACTCAAACAGGCTAGCAATGTTTATGTCTGCCGGGACAATCGCCCAAACAGCCTGGGGTGCAAGCGGAATTGGTGCGAGTTATAACTTGGTTGCTGGTAGTACTTTATTTACACCCACGGCAAACACATACACATTCACTGGTTTTGGATATACACCCTCGGCACTCAACTTCTATGGAAGTCGTAGTCAAGTTGGGACGTATGCCAATACCGTCCAGTACGCCCCCTATCTGATTCTGGGTTACTTCACCGGATCAGCTGCAGGTGCTACGGATGGAACAGACCTCTCGGTTAACTTTGTCATTGTACGTAAGTTCGCTTTACCCGAACCAACCGGTAGTTGGG
>DBDU01000007.1:544-57362 GCA_002293725.1 Patescibacteria group bacterium UBA924 | reverse complement strand
TATAAGAGACAGTGCCAATACCGTCCAGTACGCCCCCTATCTGATTCTGGGTTACTTCACCGGATCAGCTGCAGGTGCTACGGATGGAACAGACCTCTCGGTTAACTTTGTCATTGTACGTAAGTTCGCTTTACCCGAACCAACCGGTAGTTGGGGCACTGAGCAAAGTGGTAGCTGGACAGGATTTTAAGATGACTAAAGCACCTTCATTTTCACTTCAAAGTGATACTAATCAAACTATTTCTTTAAAAGACCTTGCTGGTAAAAAAGTGTTGCTCTTTTTCTTTCCTAAAGCAGGAACGCCGGGGTGTACCACCCAAGCTTGTGGTTTTCGGGATCACTTTACTGAGCTTACTGATCACAACGCTACTGTCGTGGGCATTAGTCCTGACTCACCTGCTCAGTTAGCAGAGTGGAAAAAGCAAGCAAAACTACCGTTTATGCTTTTAAGTGATCCAGACCACCGTGTGGCGGAAGCTTATGGGGCTTGGGGAGAACGTTCTATGTTTGGTTATAAGTATCAAGGTATTATCCGAAGTCACTTTGTCATTGATGAACACGCTAATCTGATTCAAGAAGAGCGAAAAATTGGCCCAAAAGATAGTGTCAAAAAAGGTCTGAAGGCTATCCTTAAGTCAAGTTAAAAGAAGATTATTGAGCATCGGCAGGACTTGTGGACACTGCTGATTCAGATGCAGTCGCTGACTCAGTAGCTGGCTGAGGATTTCGTAGTCTGGTTAGCTCGTCTTTGACCCACTGATGAACTGCGTTCCAGTTCCCCACTCCCTCTTGAGAAGTCACGATACTTTGGCCATCTGGGCTACGACCAATACGTAAGACATTGTCGTTACTTAGAGCAGTAGAAGTAATGCGATAGTCTCGTAGCTCATCACGATAGTTAAGCGCGTTTTGAATGTCAGCTAAGTTGTAATCCGTTTTTAAGTCCTCGGAAAGGGTGTTGATAAAAGGAATAATTTTGGGGAAGAAATCAAGACGGAAGATTTTATCCCTAACTGCCAAAATTAAGTTGCGTTGTCTGGCTGCTCGTCCAAAGTCACTGCCATCTTGAGCGGAGTGACGCGATCGAACGTACTTCAGTGCAGTTTGTCCGTCCATCTGGACGATCCCTTTATCAAAGTGAAGGTGCTCGTATCGACAAGGAAAAGCGGCTTCGGTAATAGCGGCAGACATGGTTGAGTACATCTGTAGCTCTTCGGGAGTTTTATCACAGGGATCTTCCTCTTTTCCTTCAATAGGATAGAGATAGTCGTCAAAGGTCGTTTCTACATTCACATCTACTCCACCCAAGACATCAATCGAACGACGGAAGCCACTAAAGTTTAAAGTGATGAAGTTGTTCACATCTAAACCCGTGGCTTGCTTCACAGCATACTTAGCAAGCTCACCACCTCCAGCCGGGCCAGTGAACTCCTGAGGCTTATACCGGTAACCCTTATCATCCGAACCAATCGCATAGGCAGCGTTAATCTTCCACCCAGACAGTTTGTCACCACTAACTGGCAGCTCTACCCATAAGTCGCGTGGTAAGGAAAGTAACGTAATGGTTTTTGTTGGCGGGTCAACAATGACTAACATCATCGTGTCAGTTAGTAATCCACCCTCGTGGTTTCCACCACCGTATCCCATGAGTAGTGAGACGTGCTGCTGTCCTTGATTAAAAGTATCAGGGATAGGAGAGCTGGTTGGGGTAGGGCTTGGTTTTTTGAAGGGTGAGTTTACAGAGATCCGACTATAAGTACCATACACGTACACGGCGACGGCACAGAGTCCGGCGATCACGACAGCGACTACCGCTAAAGCGATTTTTTTCCAGGTTGGCATTTCCATTATTTGATCTTGAACTGTACTTTTTGTAGGCTTTGGTACAGCTTTGGTTGAACGAGATCGACTTGGCATGGTGTTAACGAGATATATCCATCAGTAAGTGCTCGAACATCATACACCTGATCAATATCATTTTTGAACACACGATCTGCACCATCGAAAGTAAAGCGACCTTCCTTTCCAAACTCTTTTCCTGAGTAATCGTAGATCTGTCGAACATCTTCCAGAAGCTTGGTGACTCTGACGTGCTGAGCTGGTTGCTGTGGGAGATTAATGTTAAGAAGCTGTGCGCCCCACAACTTTTCGTCTATACACTGGGTTAAGAGCTCTTTAATCGTATGCCCTGGATACTGTAAATATTCTTCAAGTGAGTGCTTTTTATCATGATGCATTGTGTAAAATTCTGGCGGAAGATCCCAACTAATGGCAACGGCCTGCCGAGCTGTACCGCGGACGATTGCAGCTACGGCGGCATTAAAAGTGCCTGAGCTATAAACTGCTCCACCTAAGTTTGCTCCCCAGTTAACGCCCGAGATTACGAAGTCAAATGGTGGAATGTCATAGCACGCCATCAACTCCATAGCATCAACTGGAGTGCCTTCTACCCAAAAAGCTGGCGTACCATCTACTTCAGCACTCCCCCATTTAAAACCGTCTTTGAGTGAGATCTTACCGCCTACAGCACTTTGTTGAGTAATAGTACCCGCAATGGTCAAGTCAAACTTTTCGCGCAGCACATGAGCCAACAAACGAGTTCCTAAGGATTGATATCCATCGTCACCAGTAAGTAAGATACGAGATCTAGACATATCGCTCAATTGTATAGTTGAGTCTTCTTTTGAAAACCCCTGACTTGCATTTATCGGTATAATAAGATCAGAGCTGCTCGAAGAAAGCGAAAGGATGATTCTGAAAAACTTCATCAACTTTATCCGTGAACAAGGCGTGGTAGGACTAGCTGTTGGTTTTATCTTGGGTGGCTCAATTACAAAAGTCGTATCTTCTATGGTTAATGACCTGGTGAACCCCTTGCTTGGTATCTTGCTTGGTGCGGTAGGTGATTTAAGTGACTACTACTGGCAAGTGGGTGGTGCCCAAGTCATGTACGGTCGCTTTCTCGCTCAATTAATTGATTTCTTAACTGTGGCTCTGGTCGTCTTTATTGCTGTCAAGCTGCTTCGGTTTGATCGCCTCGATAAGAAAAAAGAAAAAAAACCAGAAGAAACAAAGCCTGACGAGAAAAAATAATCTTTCTCATATCCCATAATAAGTAGTATTTTGATATAATATGAAGTACTCAGCCAGCGAGCTGAGATTGTTGGCTTTAGTGGGAGGGTTATAAAGTGACCACCGCAGAAGGAAAAGTTCTCGTCATCAGCAACGAAGGTATTCCCGCCGAAGAGTTCGAGAAGCTGTGCGCCGCCATCGTCGAAGGCGCGCCAGTGGAAATCGAGCTTCTGCATTACCGGGTCAACGCCGACAATGCTGAGACACTGACGGAAGACATCGAGGAGATCGTCGAAGGCGACGAGAACATCCTCGCGGTCTACGTGGTCGCCGACAACGACATCGTGTCGAGTTGGTTCAGCGACGAGCCTGTCGGATTCTGGGAAGACCTCAACGTGAATGTCGAAACCAGCGACGGGTTCTTCGTAGGCTACCTGCCTGACGACGATGAAGGCGAAGGCGAGTTCGACGACGAGGACACCAACCCATAGCCGCAAGGCGCAAGACCCGGCCGACCAGGGGGCAGCAATGCAACTGGTCGGATTTTTTATTTCTGTGTATCCTTAGTTGCTATGTGGTTACTTTTAGGCCTCGGTTCAGCCCTGTTTGATGCAGGCAAAAATATCCTCGCCAAACGCTCATTAAAGGAAGATAATACTCATCCTTTTGTTGTGGCTTGGGCATGGGTGTTTTACGCTCTGCCTATTACACTAACTATCGCCCTATTTTCTATTCCGAGTGTACTTCCTGGTCCATTTTGGGTGGCAGCGCTTTTAGCAGTTGGGCTCGACTTTGTTTCGATTTTGATGTTTGTTAAAGCAATCAAACTAACTGATCTTTCTCTCAGCTTACCGATGCTGGCATTAGTTCCACTTATTCTCTTAGTAACGGGCTATTTTATTAGTGAGGAGATGCCCACAGCTTTAGGAATTGGCGGAATCTTGCTCGTTGTCCTAGGTGCGTACTTTCTCAACTTTGATCGCCATAACTCCAACTTTTTAGCTCCAATCATCGCTATTTTTAAAAATCGCGGAAGTGCCTTAATGTTTGGAGTAGCATTGATTTGGGGAGTAACCTCTGCCCTTCATAAGGAAGCAATTGAGTACTCCAATCCCTACTTTTACACAGGTTTTTCGGGCTTCACTCTATCAGTTCTGTACACTCCATTAGCATTCTTCACCGACCGTAAAAGCTTCTTGGCATCTTTCCAACGAAAAAAGTTTCTCCATATTGCACCAATCGGTTTACTTGATGGCATCTCAGTTCTCCTTCAGTTCATCGGTCAAAGCCTGGCATTCTCGGTTTTTGTAATTGCTCTCAAGCGAACCAGTATCATGATGTCCTCGGTGGCTGGTGCGGTCTTGTTTAAAGAGAAGATTAAAGAACGCCTGCTTCCTATTACGGTGATGTTAATTGGCGTATTGGCTATCGCTTTTTCTAAAGTCTGAAACTTTACTTGAAAATCTGCCTAGATGGCAAAAACCGGTCGCGTGAACACGGCCGGTTTCAGTTGGAGGCGCCCTTTCGGTCGCTTGGGTCATCGTGTTATCTATAGCAACGATAACGATACGATGACTGGGTTAAACCCCGCAGACGGCATCCCGCCTCGTAGCGAACCATCAGACACCAAAATTGACTGCACGTTTCCATTTTTTTCATTCTCCAATCTACAGTGAAAAACGCGTACGTCATCTGCAATTATACGTCACCAATATGTAGGAACAAGTAGGGATTTCAATTGACAATATATAGTATTAATACTCTTCACAGCCAAGAGCGAACTACAGTAACTGCGACGCTTTGAAGTACGCAGAAATACAAACACTGCAAGTAAAGTGACTTTGCCGAATCAATTGAGTTATCTCCTCATTTGATAGCAACTGTATTTCTAAGAACTCAGCGGCATCTTCATTTGGTTGGGCAGTGCGCTGACAGTTCTTTGCTAAAAAAATATGTGACGTAGTTTGCATTCGATGGGTAGCAGGATTAATGTGCCCGACTTCTACCCAATCAGTTGAAGTGTATCCCGTTTCTTCAAGTAACTCTCGCTTGGCAGCCTCTAAAGGAGTATCTTCCTCCATCTCAACTGCACCGCCGGGAAAGTCATAACTCACCACAGCCGGTCCAACACGAAATTGACGAACAACAACCAGTTTTTTGTCGGGCGTCTGAGCTACTATTGTTACTCCGTCTGCCTCACGCATGACATAGTACCCAAAGAGTTCCGTTTGGTCTGGGAGGAGGTAGTCCCTCTCCTCTACAGTTACCCAAGGTGTATCCACAACTCTTTTTCGACGGAGCTCTCGCCACTCTAGATGTTTGTCTTGAAGAGTACTCATCTTTACTGCTTAATTAACGATTTACCTGTCATGCTTTCAGGCTGAGGGAGCTTCATCATCTCCAAGATGGTCGGCGCCACATCAGATAGTCCACCACCACTTCTCAGCTTTGGTTGAAATGATTCGTGGACTAAGATGCAAGGAACTGGGTTGGTTGTATGTGAGGTATGTGGCTCACCTGTTTCCAGATCTTGAATCCGTTCCGCATTCCCATGATCTGCAATCACTAATAACGCACCATGATGTTTTTGGACTCCCTCAACTAAGCGGCCAAGCTCTCTATCAACGGTTTCGATAGCTGTGACAATTGCTGCCTCGTTTGCCGTATGACCCACCATATCTGGGTTTGCAAAGTTAATGAACATAAACTCTGTTTTACCCAAGCGTTCTAAGGCGGCGTCACAGATCTCCTTAGCTCTCATTTCTGGAGCAAGATCGTGCGTCTTCACATCTTTACGGCTGGGGATAAGGACGTCTTCTTCACCTGGATAGGGATCTTGGCGACCGCCATTGAGAAAGTAAGTGGCATGAGGATACTTTTCAGTCTCGGCCACTCGAACTTGGTGTAAGCCAGCCTCAGCCACGACGCTTCCTAAAGTGTCGGTGATCTCTTCTGGTGTATACGCTACCAAAGCATGAATCTCTTTACCGTAATTAGCCATGGAGACGAAACACAGATCTCTATCTTCCGCCAGCGCAGCAATTTTAGAGGACAGTTGTTTCGCACGATCTGAACGGAAGTTAGTAAAGATAATGCTGTCATGATCTTTAACTTCTAAGACGCCATCTTCTACCGTACGAAAGACCATTGGCTCCATGTGTTCATCGAAAACTTCTTTTCGATACCACTCTTGAATAATTTGGGAAGGTTTAACACTGGTATCGTAAACGTGATCAGCTTCACCGCTAAAAATGGCTTTAAATGCCTTATCTGTTCTATCCCAGTTTGTATCACGGTCCATAGAGTAAAAACGACCCATCACTGAGCCAATCGCACATCCTTCAATTGCAGCTACCACTTTTTCTAGCTTTTCAAGCGACTGTGTGCCTGCCGTCTTCGGCGCATCTCGTCCATCAAGGAAGGGATGAACGACAACTTTATCAACGCCAGCGTTTTTCGCTGCAAGTAATGTCTCGATGAAGTGATCTTCATGTGAGTGCACTCCACCAGCGGAAAGCAAACCGATAATGTGAACTGTTCCGTTATTTTCTAAGGCATGTTGGAATGCACTTTGCATCGCTTGGTTGTGAGTGAATGCTCCGGTTCGTGCATCCTTGGAAATACGTACCAAGTCTTGAAAAAGAACTTTGCCTGCACCAATAGTAGTGTGTCCTACCTCACTATTTCCCATCTGTCCTACTGGGAGGCCAACATCTTCTCCAGATGCCTGAAGCGTAGTAAAGGAATACGTTTTGACTAAGTTGTCATACACAGGAGTTTTGGCTAGAGCTACACCGTTGTGTTCTTGAGTATCCTCAAGTCCCCAACCGTCTAAAACCACCAGTACTACTGGACCTTTAATCTCTACCATAGTGCTCCTTTTTTCTTGCAACCCGAGAATACCAAGTTTACACCTGAAAGGTATATGTAGCGATATGTGTGAACTGCTTTTTTTATTAAGGAAACTCTCGGTACCAAGCTTGAAGCTTGACTATCTCAGCCGACAGCTCACCTGCAACTTGATTGGCAATGGCTTGCATCTCGGTCTTTGTACTCTGTCGTTTAATTGCGTCGGTCATTTGGACAGCTTGCGAGTAGTGATTCATTAAAGCACGTAGGTACTCTTTATCAAGCTGTTCGGGCGGAAACTGTTTCAAGTCGACCATCTTATTTTGATATTGGTCAGCTCCAATAAACTCTTTCTCATTGACCAGTTGGTAAAAGCTTCTCAGCGTCCACATCTGCTTCGTCTGCAAGTTGATGACTTCTTGGGCGTAATCTCTCATTCGTTCACTGGGGGAGTTTTCTGCCATATACCGAGCGCTTTCAATCGCCTCTAAGGTATGAGGAATCATCTGTGCAATGTAATCTACTTCTGACTCAACTAAGTCTTGTTGGGCGAGCGGTGTTGGTTCTGGTTGAGGAGTAGGTGTTGTAGGTTGATGCTGTTTCCACCAGATAAATCCCAGAATAACTAAGAGGACCAATGCTAATGCAAAGGCTCTGGGTTGTTTCAGCGCATAACGAGTCTTTGCAGAAGAGGACTTTGTTGACGAAGACCGAGACTCATTTTTATCTATCATAGCTTCCTTTAATGACAGCACTTTGCTACATCCACATTTTATGTCTATACTATCAGAAGATCAGTCATCGGAGAAATGGCTATGAAACTCAACAAAGCACTTACTAGTCTTATTATCGGAACCAGCTGTTTGGTCTTCGCTGGATGCCAACCGGTACCTACACCGGAAGAGACACCAACAACCAGCCCCACTTCGACCATCCCTTCTACAGTTCCTGAGACACTCCAAGTACAAGCTGACATCTGTGGCAAACTGCCCAGCGCCATAGTATCAGAGGTTACTGGCGTACGTGTCGCCGCACCATCCGTGACGACTATTGAGTCAACAACAGGTGCCAAGCGACACGTATGTGCCTACGCTAGAGAAGGTAACCCTGCAGAAGTCGTCGCTTACGTCAACGTTTCTTTCCGTAAAGAAAGCACGTCAGAAGCGTATCAACTCCTCTGGGACAACCAAAAAACATCTCAAGCACAGACCGCCACCCCAGTCCCTAACTTAGGTACCGAGGCTTATCTAGGTCAAGTCGATAACCAACCGACGCTGTATGTCCTCTTCCCTGATGCTCAATACTGGATCAGGATGGGTCAGACTACCCAAAGTCCGGAGCGCCAAGCTCAAATTGTTCAAGGACTAGCCGAGGCCGTTACTGGTCAATAGCTGACTCTGACGAACTCTCCTTCTTCGTCCTATAAGATGGTATAATCCTCGGGTCGGTAAACGCCGACAGGAACCATTTTATCCGCACGTCAGTAAAAGGACGGTCAGCTTTGAGTAAGTTAAAGTTTTTCGGGCAAGGTGGCATTCCGGTGGGTCAGAAGCTCGTCAGGGGCGTGCAGTTCGCTGAACAACGGCTGCCAGCTCCCACGTCGCATCAGCGGCGATTTTATTTTCATCACTTAGAAACCCAACTCCATCCAGGTCGTCACTCCTAAGAAGGCTGCATAGACCAAGATAAGAATCAAGCCTTCACCAATACTTAACTTCTTGTGGGTACGACAGAAGTACCAAAAGAGAAGGAGCCCCGTCACGATAACAAAAATCATTGGCAATACCGTTTGAGTCATGTAGATCGTACCAGGTGAGGCAAAAACCAACACTGCCCAAAGTAACGTATTCATCGTCGCAGAACCGATGTAGTCTCCCAGAACAATATCTCTCTTGCCACTCAGTGCTCCGCGAACGGCTAAACTAAACTCAGGTAAGTTGGTACCTAGTGCCATCACAATCATACTGACTAAAAATGGATGCAGGGCATAGTGAGCGGAGATGTTGGTCACACCTCGAATAGCCAGCTGAGTTGCAAGAAGTAAGATTACGACTCCTCCTAAAACTTTTGCAATTTCCAAAACAGGATTGATCTGTGGTGGTCGGATAAGTTTCTTGGTAATCCGTTCTAAGGCCGTCATCTTGCGAGAGAAAGTAATCACAAAAGTGCCGTATAAAACCAACGTTAGAAAGCCTTCCCAAGTTTGAACTTTTCCGTCCATTAATGTCACTAACGGAACAGCGACGACTGAGATAATCAGTAACAGTAGCTTCCCTTGCATCTGTGCTTGGAGGCGTAAGCCACGGGTAATAATTGCCAAAAGAGGAATAACTGCAAAAAGTAAGAATACTTGGCCACCAATCAGGTTTCCCATTGCAACTTCGGGTTCCTTTAAGATAAGAGCGTTGACAAGCACTGCAATCTCTGGGAAAGAGGTTGCCGTTCCTAACAAGAACAAAGAAAGGGTGAACTGGGAAAGGTGAAGTAACTTGGAAAGCTTTTCGATAGAGTTAAGCAAAAGACCAGCCCCAAGCCAGATAACCAAGAAGGCAATGAGGAGTTGCGAGACATCAAAAAGGACAGAGAAAGTCATGGGCAGTTAGTTCGGACAGCTCATTTGTACACTTTCAGAGAAACCTGAATAATCTTGATCACTGCGACAGTCTGTACACTGTGCTTGTGCATACCGAACATAGTACGTTTTATTTCCTTCGAAGTCGAGGATAAGTTTTTCCTCATTGCTCTTAGATCGACTCCGACGTTCATTGTAAATTGTGTTCTTCCCTGGCTCTGTTCCAACTTGCAACCAGTAAGAGTTTGCATTCTGGACATGACTAAACAGGATCTCTGCTGGCCACTTTCCATCACCCTTTTTACTTCCACACGTCAATAGGCTTGGTTGACCAGGGGCATCCAAAGAAATATTGGTATTAATGCGGAACACTATGTTAGAGGCAGGGGCTGTCAGGGTGACAGCATTTGCACTGGAAGTATTATTCTCATTTACCTGTAAAGCCGCCGTCATTTCATACTCTGAGCCAGCAGTTGCGTCATCAAAACTCCACGACTGTCCATCAGCTGCCGGGATACGCGCTGCTACTTGGTACTCTTTATCTCCCGGACGTCGCTGTAAGATTAAAATCGTGCTGTTGTTTGCCACTGGTCCATTGAGATCAATCTTCCCCACAATGGCTGCCCGTTCGTATTGAGGTTGAGCGGGTGGTTGAGCAGTTGATGTGAGTTGTAAATATTGATTCGTTGCGGGCGCTGCAACGATAACTTCGGGAGATCTTCCCACGATTACGTCGCCCTGTCGTAGTTCTAATATCAGGCGGTATCTTTGTCCCGATTGCGCTTCCGGCCAGACCCACACCGCATTATCTTTCACTTCGATATCTGTAGTAACTACTTGAAATGCGTCTATCCCCTCTTTGGATGCACGTAAAGCTAACTGAGCCGTAGGGGGAATGTAACCACTCAGATTTAGTCTGCCAGAAATAGCTACCGGGGTGATGGTCGTTTGGGTAGTCGTACCATCAGGATTTGGCAGAGCAATTAACTTAGGAGTTGGCAGTACTTCATCAGTCAGGTGCTCTCCCAAGCGTTCTTTTTCTAAAATTAAGATATCTTCGGGAATCTGATCTTCAGAGACGTTAAAGGTCAGCTGCTCACCACTTGCGGGAGCAGTCACCATAATTACATTTGTCCGAGTAATCTCCCTGCCTAAAAACTCTACCCCAGCTTGAAGTTCATACGTTCTACCACTCTCTGCGCCATTCCAAGACCAGGTTGCCTCTGCAGCTAACGGCACATCTAATGGGAGCTCTGTAAACTCTGCGTCACCCCAAGCTCGCTTATAAAGCACTACCCGACCACCTGGTTCACTGCCCATCACCGGACGTACGCCATTATATTGAATTGTGCCGGAGATGATTGCCGTTTCCGTAGGTGTAGATATCTCCACCACCTTTGGGGTAAAGAAAGCACGAGAGAAAATAATGGCCGCGATCACAATAACTATACTCACGAAAAGGATACTAAAGCCGAGAAGGAGACGTGATGATGTCATGCGGTTGAAGCTGTGTTTCTTTTTTTAAACTCTTCCAGTGCAAGCTCCAATGCCGGAACATTGTACTTTTGACGTTCTTCGTCTGGGAGCGAGCGATCAAGGGGCTCTGCTAACTGCCACTCTCCTGCTGCGTTCAGTACGAACTGAGTCCCGTAGATCTGCGGTTTACCCTTAGAAAGCTGCCACCGATCGAAGGTAGAAGCAAACATCCATTTCGCTGGCTCATACCCTCTATTCATCGCTTCACGTGCGAGGTGGTGTGCCTGTTCGTAATCTTCAACAGTATCACCATGCTGAAAGATCAACGCGGCGTGATAGTAATCAATGGCTTCTGTCAGTTGACCATCAGTGACAAACTGATGTGTTTGCGTACGACGAGTTTTATCTCGAGCTTTTAAATGACTCATCTGAACTTGATCACTCCAGTTCGTTACTTGTTGTCGGTCGGCAATATCTTCTTGATAAAGTTGTCGTAGCAGCTCATGCGCCATACTTGTCATTGTAAACTAATAACGTGAAGGTTGCGATTTTTAACTGAACGATCAATACTAGGCCTATGTCTAAACTGTTTATCCCTGTCATCGAAGGAACGGTCAGACCAAAGCGAAGATCTATTCATGCTGCCCGTTTAGTTCACCAAGTTGCAAGTGAATTAGAGGATGTTGAGTCAGTATTGGTTGATCCTGTAGACTTTCCGCTTCCCTATGATGGAAATGATCCTGAATCAAAGAATCCAAAGTATACCGAGTTAACTTTAAAAGCAGACGCTTTTTTCATCGTTACTCCTGAATATAACCACAGCTTTCCCGGAAGTTTAAAGCGACTGTTAGATAGTGAGCTAAAAAACTATGTTCACAAACCTGTTGCCTTTGCTGGTGTCTCCAATGGCAACTGGGGTGGCGTTCGGGCGATTGAGGCGCTCGTCCATACAGTCCGGGAAATGGGCATGGTAGCTACGTTTACCGACGTACAGTTCCCTCATGTAGAGAGTATCTTTGACGAAAACGGGAAGCTGTTAGACGAAAAGTACATCGAGCGTATTCAGCGGGCATATAAAGAACTCATCTGGATGGCCAGAACACTGCAGTGGGGTAGGCAAAACCTGTCATAGTTAGACAACATCTTCTCCTTGCTGCTGTCGGAGGTACTTCTCAAAAAAAATTAAGAATAAACCGGTATAAAGAAAAAGCTCTGTCACTTCCGCCCAAGTTGAGTACGGATGGATAACAAAAAACAAGCCAATCAAGTTGTATATAAGAGGTAGGACAAAGTATCCTCCCAACCACCAAGGAACTCTTAATACTGAGAGTATTACTATTGCTTTCTTCGCTGTCGTTTTTTTAGTTAAGTAATCAATGATAAACTGGCTGCTTAAAGCATAGCCACTGATACAGATATATCCTATTCCCACCAAATGATGCAGAAGTGAGAAATTGTGTAAGTTCGTTTCTCCTTGTAAGTTTCCATCTTTAAACGTAGCTGGGGACTCTATTTGAAGTAGTCGTTGTCCCCATGATATCTCGTCTGCCGCGATCACAATCAAGATGAATGCTGCAAAAAAGTATAGCAAAGCCAGAATCCATTGTTTCTTTTTTCTGTAAGTCCACCCCACCAGGAAGGCATATATAGAGCTAACTATTAGAGCAATACACTGTAACCACTCTACTGCATTATCTTCTTTAACAACTTCTTTTAAGTAGTCAAAGGGCCATAAACTCATCAATAGAAAGAAAACAAACAAGAGAGGAGCCGACCAAAGAATAATCCTCTGTCCATGGTTTGTTAGCCGCTCAGATGATTGATCAAGCAAAACGATGTAGCTCAGTCCAAAAGCGAGTACACCAACTTTTTGGTAGTTAATCAAGGTATAGCTATAAAGTTGATTGGGCTCTAATAACGCTGCAATTATCGAAAAACTAATCGTGATGAAAAACACGATTGGAAAAATAATTTTTTTTAAAAGTCGACTCATCTTCCTGGGAAGAACAGGAAAAAGCTGTGTCCGACAGTAGAAAAATAAGCCGACTGCAAGGAAAACTATTGCTTCAGATGAAAAGCCAGTTAAGTCAAAAAAGGTTGTCGGGCTACGATAGCTTTCGGTCGCTACGGCAAACAAAGCGAGACATACTGCACCCATGGCAAGCCAACGTAAAGGCACGAAGGTAAAAGGTAACTGAGTAGCTTGTACACGCACTTCTTTCATATCAGAACTGTATACTATAGCTCACTATGTCATCAGTCCTCACCAAAATCACAGTCACGTTCTCAGTTAATGCCAAAAGTACTGGCATAGACACCATCTCTGACACGAAACTGCATATCCGTTTTACTCAGCCGCCTAAAGCAGATAAGTTTAATCAAGTGATCTCACAGATGTTAGCAAGATACTTCAACGTGCCGCTGACACATGTTGTCCTGCAGCACGGGGAGAAGCTACCTAAAAAAACCTTTCTCATCATTGGCAAGTAAAGCCAGTGGATTGAGACCAAGGTGAGAAGTTATTGCTGTTCGTACAGTTTGCACACTCAGCATAAGAGTATCTCACGTAGGTCTGTTGGCCTCTTGGTACGGCCACCTGGATTTTTTGGTCTCCAGAGTTAGGACCAACTTGAATCTTGGTATTAGCGAGGCTGCTATCGCCTTGACTAGTTCCCACCTGTACCCAAAGCTGTGCAGCATTCTGGATCTGAGGCAAGATAATCACCGCGTCATCATTATTAATACACACTTGCAACGATGGCTGTGAGCCAGGTGCAGGCACTAAGAAGTTAGTATTAAGAGTGAAGTTGACGTTATTAGCAGGAGCCGTCACGGTTAATGGCTGGGGAGCAGTAGAAGTATTCTGGCCATTTACCTGGAGGGCAGCCTGAATTTCGTACTGTTGTCCTGGTATAGCGCTGTCAAACTCCCAACTGGTACCAGCTTGATTTGGGTTCTGATAACGATTAACGACGCTGTAGTTTGCTTGGCTGGGATTTTTCCAAAGCATTAACAAACTTGTTCCTTGATTCATCGGTCCGTTAAGATACACTGTTCCTTTAATTTTCGCCGTTGGGGCAGGAGCAGGTGAAGGTTGCGCTTGAGCAACTGTACTCGCGGCTGGAGACGGAGTAACAGGGGCTGTAGTTGGAGATGGTTGAGGTGATACAGCTAATGCAGCAAATGCCGTAGTTGATGGCGATGGCTGAGCCTGGCTTTGGCTAGGCTGAGCCGTTGAGTTAATAATCATTGCAACTTGTTGATCGGCAGCTTCAATATTAACAAGTTGATCTGACTCTCCAATCTGATTACCACTACTATCCATCAGAACGGCACGGAATGTGTATGTTTTAAGCGGAACAGCCGAAGCCCAACTCCATACGTTCGAGCTGGTAGGGTTGGAGATTGATTGAACTGTACTTTCACTTTCTTCGACAGAGTCACCCACAGCAAGTGGTTGATCAGCGGAGGCTACCGTATTATCCGCTTGTAAAATTTGGAGGCGGCTACCTGGGGGAATGTACCCATTAATACTAACTGTACCGTTAATCGCTAAGTCACTGCTGGCTACTACATCTGCAGGTAAGTCTCGCCAGTTTACTTTCAATGCTAAATCAACGTCTGTAGCAGGAGCTGTTATAGACTCAATGTCAGAGCGTTTCACGACATTACCATCAATAACGAGTCTTGCTTGAAGCTCATAGTTCTTCCCTGACTGTGCAGTTGACCACTGCCAAGCTTGATTTGGGACTAACGGAATATCAAACCCAGCGTCAACAAACTCTTGAGTGCTTCCTTGGTCTCGGTAGAAAAGCCGAACTGTTCCCTTATCACTTGGATCAGGTTTAAGAGCAGTGTAAACAATTTCCCCTGAGACAGAAGCTTCTTTGGTTCCGAACCATCCTAGGTTTTTGCCAAAAGTTACAATCACCGCGGCAATTACCAAGCCCAAAACTACCATGGCACCATAGAACAACATGACTGGTGACATGCCGCCTCGGCGAGTAGCTTTTTTAGGGACGGGGGAGCGACGGGTTTTTATTTGCACAGATTTACGCTACTGAGTTTTTGCTGAGTGAACAAGAGCACAAAGTGATACAAACCGAATAACGAGATTGGTGTATAGCAACTTTTTTTCAACAGATTTAGAACTTTTTGAGGGCGTCTATCCCCTGGTACAACCGTTCGTAGGTGAACTGTTTCAATGTCTTCTCCCCTTCACGATTGAGCAAGTCAACTTTTTCTTGGAACTCAAAGTACTTCATGATTGTTCTAAAAACTGCTTTCCATAACATGTTTCGAGTCAAGTACATCGCTAAACGAACTTCAAAATCATCAGGGAGTTCGCGCACCTCGCTGTACCCTTCAACCAAAGGCAAGAAGACGTCATCCTGATAGAAACAACGGACAATAGCCAGATCATCAATCGGGTCACCACTAATAACGTCATCCCAATCGATAATGGCGTGAATCTCTTCGGGAGTACCAACCAAATTCCAGTAGGCAATATCTTTATGTACTAAGGACCCTTTTTCTAACTGCAGGTGATGACGATGTTTGGCGAACAAGCTTTCAACTGTCTTCACTTCTTCTGGTTGTAAGAAAGCGGTATCTTGCAAAAACCGTAGGTGGTCGTCGAGTCGCTTATAAAAATAAGCTTCGTTTGAGCTATCAAGACCAACAATTTTTTGCTCATTTCGGAGAGTTTCAGTATTAAAAAAGCCAAACCCCTCCAGCTGTTGTTGATGCATTTGAGCTAAAAAACGACCAAGTTGGGTGGCAGTTGAAGTACGATCTAAAGTTCCAGCTTGATAGAGATCACTCATGGGTTCACCAGCAATGTTTTCGAGGAGTTGATAACGAACTGGAAAAGTTTTTTTTGAGGTATCAGTAGCAATTACTTCTGGGACAGGGACTCCTGCTTCGCGCGCTAACTTGATTGCTGCAGCTTCGGCATCCATATAATCATCGTCAATCTTGCCATCATCTGAACGGAAGAAAATAATCTGATCAGGATAGTGAATCCGGTACGAGTAATGATTTCCGGAAACACCGAATGCTTCGACAAAAGTAGGTTCAGCGTTAAAGTGGTGAATAGCTATCTTACGAACAAGGTCTGAGATGTCAGCTAGACGATACTTATCGTTGTAGACTAACTTTTCTTCAACTGGAAGTGGATTGTCACACTTCCAATAGTAAATATGTGTTCGCATCAGACTCACCTTTCTGTGGCGAGATCGTATGATATCAGATCTTTATTTTTTGGTTATACTGCTTCAGAAATTGAGGAAATTGACTGTGCATTGGAGTAGGTAGCTCTCCCCACTTAAACCATTCGAGTTCATCAAACTTATGCGGCTCGTTGTTCTTGACTTGAGCCCGATCAACTTTGACTAAGAAATCCAGCGAAAGCCAATGGGTATCTTGTCCTTCCTGAACTCGAAACACATCCCGATATCCTAGGAACTCAAAGCTCTGCACATCAGCGTTGTACTCCTCTTTGATCTCTTTGCGCAAAGTTCTTTCAATCGTTTGTCCAAACTCCACACTTCCTCCACCACAGTCCCAATGACCATGCTCATCACGACAATGAACACTCCGTTTATTCAACAAAACATTTCCTTCGCCGTCATGACAGAGAAAAGATACAGTAATGCCAATACAATCAAAACCCTTTTTCATATGAGTGCAGTATACAAGAGTTAATCCTCAAGACGCTCCCACGAAAACTGCTCATTTCCAAAGTGACCATACGCAGCTGTAGGGAGGTAGCGTTGTTTTCGCAGCTCCAACTTCTCAATAATGCCCTTCACCGAAGTATCCAACAGTTGATCCACAAACTCTCGTATTTTTTTGGGAGAGACTTTCTCGGTGCCATATGTCTCTACCGTTTTCATCACTGGTTGAGCATAACCAATGCAGTACGCTAGTCCCACCTCCACCTTCTCTGCCAATCCATGAGCAACAATATGCTTGGCAATATAACGTGCCGCGTACGCTCCCGATCGATCTACTTTGGTTGGATCTTTTCCACTGAACGCGCCTCCTCCTACTCGTGCATACCCACCATAGCCATCCACTATGATCTTGCGGCCAGTCAGTCCAGTATCAGCCACTGGTCCACCGATGTGCCAAACACCAGTTCCATTAACAATCACTTGTGAGAGCTTACTATGATATCCAAATTGTTCTAGAGTAGGTTGGACTACTTGGCTAAAGAGTTCCTCTTTAACTTGTGAAAGCTGGACGTTTTCTTGGTGTGGAACTGCTAATACGATCTTCTCTATTCCAACTGGATGACCATCTTCATACTTGACCGTTACTTGGGTTTTCCCATCTGGACGCAAGTATGAAAGCACCTGTTTCTCTCGTGCTTGATCAATAGCGGCAGCAAGCCGATGAGCCAAAACGATTGGCAGCGGCATGTACGATGGCGTTTCATTACAAGCGAAACCAAACATCATTCCCTGATCACCGGCTCCATCTTCGTCAACCCCAACCGCAATTTCAGACGACTGCTGGTGGACAAGAGTTGTAACTGGCGAGTAGTCTCCAAACTGGAAGATTTGATCGGTGTAACCCAAACGTTGCAGTTGCTGTTTCACAATCTGCTCAAAGTTGAGTTGAGCATTACTACGCACTTCACCAGCCAGCACAACTTGGTTGACTGTAACCAACGTCTCCACTGCTACTCTGCTTTCTGGATCTACTGCCAAAGCAGCATCCAGAACTGCGTCAGAGATCTGATCACAGATTTTATCGGGATGTCCTGAGCAGACTGACTCGGACGTAAAAAAATGAGAAGACATTAAGCCTCCCAACTGGTATTGAGAGGCGATACCGTAGACACATCTTTCCCCTCGGTCGGATGGAGCACCTTAGTTATGGAACTAGGTTGCTGGGTAGGTCGTCAAGCCGAATCTCTCACTACCACTCTAGATGTTGGTAGTATTGTAGCGATCCAAAAAAATTTTGCCAATGTCAGAATCTTCCATTAAAAAGGCAGACCTTTCGATCTGCCTTTTACGCTTCCTCTTTGTACTTACTTCACTTCAAAAGGAAACTTCGCGTAGGCACTTTGACCATTCAGTTCCTCTTCAATCACCATTAAGCGATTGTACTTTGCGGTACGTTCAGAACGACCCGGAGCCCCTGTTTTAATTTGACCAACTCCCATCCCTACTACGAAGTCTGCAATGAAGGCATCTTCAGTCTCACCACTGCGATGTGAAACAATAGAGCTCATTCCATTCTTACGAGCCAATAAAATGGCATCGATCGTTTCAGTCAGTGAGCCAATTTGGTTTAACTTAATTAAGATCGAGTTGCTACTTTTTTCGGCGATTCCGCGCTCAAGACGTTTCACGTTCGTTACATAGAGATCATCACCAACAACTTGAATGTGATTACCATGTTCAGCCGTAAATGACTTGAAAGTTTCCCAGTCATCTTCAGCAAAGACATCTTCCATTGAGATAATCGGGAAAGTTGTCGCCATCTCACCAAGGAAAGCAGCAAACTCAGTACCAGTCATGGTAGTGTTTTCTTTGTTTAGAACGTACTTTCCGTCTTTGTAGAACTCTGAAGCAGCAGCATCAATTCCCAGGTAAATATCTTTACCGACTTGGTAGCCAGCTAATTGAATGGCTTCGCTCATCAACTCGAATGGCTCTTTATTACTGGCAACGGCTGGAGCAAAACCGCCCTCGTCACCGACACTAACGGCATACCCCTTCTTCTTTAACAAGCTTTTCAGGGTAGCGTACACTTCAGCCCCCATACGAACACCGTCCCTGACACTTTGAGCTCCTAACGGGAAGAGCATGTACTCTTGAATATCGGTTGCCCAGTTGGCATGCTTGCCACCGTTCATGACATTCATTTCGGGAATAGGCATGATATAAGTTCCGTTATGATCTGGGTTGAACTTGGATAGGTAAGCGTACAGTGGTTTCTTCTCACTGACAGCTTGTGCTCGGGCTACTGCCAAAGAGACTGCCAAAATCGCATTCGCGCCTAAGTTGGCTTTATTCTCTGTGCCATCTGCTTGAATCATGGCGGCATCGATAGCACGTTGGTCAGCAGCATCTTGTCCTTTAAGGACAGATTGAATAGTGGTGTTAACATTTTCTACTGCTTTTAAAACACCAAGGCCGTTGTATCTGGCCTTATCTCCGTCGCGCAGTTCTACAGCTTCGTACTTTCCAGTAGATGCACCAGAAGGAACGGCAGCCCAACCTACTGAGCCGTCTTCGAGAGTCACTACAGCTTGAGTAGTGGGGTTACCACGACTATCCAAGATTTCACTAGCATGAATGGAAGAGATCTTCATATACTCCTCAACTATTATTATGTTCAATCTGAATCAGTCACATTCTACTCATTCAATATGTTTTGAGTAGAGGAATTTTTGTTTAGCCTTATACTATGTCTGAAAGAAAACACTGGTTATGCAAAATCAAGTTCCAGCTCAAATTCCATTTACCGCTCCGTACTTTGCACAACTCAAAGCAAAGTACGCTCAGTTAACAGCCGAGCGCGCGGAAGTAATGAAAAGACTCCAGACGGCCCGAGAGATGGGTGATTTATCTGAGAACGGCGCATACAAGTATGCTAAGTTTGAGCTTGGGTCGATTGGGCGTCAGCTAGCTGACCTTAAGTATCTCCTTACTCATGGATTTGTGATGAAGAAAAATCCGTCTCCCCAAAAAGTAGAGTTTGGTTGTACCGTCAAAGTTATTGCTAAACAAAAAGAGGTGACTTATACGCTAGTTTCCCAGTATGAGTCGAATCCCAAAGAGGGAAAGCTGTCAATGGAAAGTCCGATCGGATCAGCATTACTTCATAAAAAGACTGGTGACGAAGTTCCAGTTGAAACTCCTGCCGGTGTCGTTCTGTATACCATTACAGATATTTTTTAGGGCTTTATCCGTATTCACTTTGATTCGTGATACTATCATTCCATGAAGTTGAATCCCCTTACACCAGAAGAAGAACGCGTTATCATCGACAAAGGAACTGAAGCTCCTTTTACGGGTGAGTACGATGACTTTTTTTTGGAAGGAACGTACGTCTGTCGTCGCTGTAATACTCCGCTTTATCTTTCTACCGCCAAGTTTCACTCTGGATGCGGTTGGCCCAGTTTTGACCAAGAAATTCCAGGAGCCGTGAAGCGTCTACCAGACCCAGATGGGCACCGAGTTGAGATAGAGTGCAATACCTGTGGCGCTCACCTTGGTCACGTCTTCGAAGGTGAAGGATTTACAGATAAAAACACCCGACACTGCGTTAACTCCCTTTCGATGCGTTTTATTCCCAAAGAAAAAGGAGATATCGATGCCCACAACAAAAACTGAAGTTGCAGTCTTTGGTGGTGGTTGTTTTTGGTGTACCGAAGCCGTTTTTTCTAGACTTAAAGGTATTCAGAGCGTTACCTCTGGGTATGCGGGTGGCAAAGTAGCCAACCCCAATTACTATCAAGTCAGTGAAGAGCTTACTGGCCATGCTGAAGTGGTTAAACTTGAGTTTGATCCCTCAGTTATTACCTACGATCAACTCTTAGATATTTTCTGGCATGTACACGATCCCACCACTTTGAATCAACAAGGTGCAGATGTTGGGACACAGTACCGTTCAATTATTTTGTATACCTCAGCTGAGCAAAAACAAAAGGCTGAAGCCTCACTCACAGCCTTAAAGAAGTCGAACGAGTTTCGTGCACCAATTGTGACAGAGTTAAAACAGCTTGATAATTTTTATACTGCAGAAGAGTATCACCAACGTTACTACGAACGAAATACTGACCAACCTTACTGCCAGATTGTCATCTCACCGAAGGTGGAAAAAGTACTTACAAAGTATAAAGACCTGATCAAAAGTTAGCGGAGTAAAGTCCACACAGCGTACTCATCGGTGGAGAGTTTGGTTGTATTCGGCTGTTGCTCAGTAACAATTCTGTCAAAGTGCTTGACCAATTTTTTTTCAGAGTACGAATCAATCACTTTAGGATGAACATAGTACTTGCGACAAACCGTGATTGTATTTCCTAAGTGTTGTGCAACTTCCTTCACCGCCGCTCGAACATTCTTTTTCAGTTGTGTCTCATTCTCAGCATTACCCAACTCGTAGAGTCGTCTACCTGTTAAAGTACTACCTCCCCAAGTCCGAAAGTCTTTGGCGGAAAAGGACTCGCCAGAAATTTGATGAAGGTACTCATTCACATCTCTCGAATCAACTCCTTGCCGTTGTCCGTTCTCATCCAGGTACTGAAATACTTGGTATCCAGGGAGTTCAATACACTGCCGAACTGTTTTGGCTACGCGAGGGTGAGAGATCTGATGCTCATGATAAACCCCACTTTTGCCTTTGAAACTAAAAAACACTTGGGTTCCCTCGACGTCAACGTGTTTCTCACGTAGAGTCGTCAGACCATAAGAACTATTCTCTTTAACGTACTGCTGATTCCCTACCCGAATAAAAGTGTGATCAAGTAACCAAACTACCGTTGCAACTACTCGTTCACGTGAGAGTGAGTGCTGTCGCATGTGTCCTGCTACGGTTTCCCGGATAGTAGGAAGAACTTCTCCCATCTTTACCATCTTGTCGAACTTATGTCCTTGGTTTTGCAGCATCCATTCAGGGTGATAGATGTACTGCTTTCGCCCCTTAGCATCGTAACCAACCGCCTGAATATGACCACCCTCATCACAGCAGATTCGAACGTTTTCCCAGGCAGGTGGAATAACTAACTTTTCAACTCGTTCTTTTTCACTGGCAGCAAGTGGCTTACCTTTCTGGTCTAGGTAATGAAAACCACTACCTTTTCTTTGGCGAAGATAAGAAAGTTCTTCATCCGAAGCATAGTGAAGGAGTGAAGAGTGATTACTTGTCATGTTTCTTTGGTAGTAGGTTTCTAAAAAAATGTGGCACTTTATGTGTCACGAACTTCCATCGTTGTTGACGATCGTAAAGTTTTTTTCGTTCTACAGCTTCAGCAATTTGCTCGTACTGATCTTCAATTAACTCGGGCAGTTTGTCGACTGCTACAAAGCGGTAGTTTGTCACTTCTGCAGAAGGGCGAAACTTTCCTGATTTGTACTCGCCAAAATAGCTAATGTCTAGTCTACCGTCTTTTTCTGCCTTGGTTTTAATAATCCGAATAATATGAACTACAAAACCAGTTTCTTCT
This sequence comes from Patescibacteria group bacterium UBA924, assembly GCA_002293725.1. Taxonomy (GTDB): domain Bacteria; phylum Patescibacteriota; class Microgenomatia; order UBA1400; family PJMF01; genus UBA924. Next base: position 35,205 of record DBDU01000007.1, on the reverse strand, counting down.
TCAATTTCTCGAGCTAAACCCACTTTAGGATGCTCGTCTGCTTTTAAGTAACCACCCGGCAAACTCCAAGGAACTTTACGGTAAGTATGTTTAAGAACCAGAATCTGATTCTTATCGTTAAAGATAACCCCCGTCACTCCAATGATGAACTGGTCATTCAAAATTTTGAGAATGAAGACTCTTGCTGCGCGTGAAAATGGTAGTTTCTTCCACAACTTTAAAAGTGGTTTCATGAAGACGGCAGCCAACGTGAACGCGACAGGTCCACTTTTTCTCCATTAAAAAAAACGCCTTCTGCTTTCAGCATCTCTCTCTTCGTCAGAATACCTTGACCCGCAGAGTAACCAGTCAAAGAACCATCGGCTGCAACTACCCGATGGCACGGCACAATGGGCGCGTTAGGGTTAGTCCTCATACACATTCCTATGGCACGTGCTGCCTTGGGTTTTCCGACCATCTTTGCTAGCTGACCATAGGTGACTACTTTACCTTTCGGAATCTGGCTAGTTAGTGCATACACTTCTTCTTTGAATGACATGGCTTAAGTATACCCACTCTCTCGTATTTTCAAGAGAGAATTAAATCAAGTAAGTAAGGAAACTGTCGGTACTTCTCACCAGCCGTACCAACACTAAAGTGGAACTGATCCGGTAAGAGGATCAGCTCTCCCCCTAGCTGTTGGTGTAAGTACTGCGCTCCCGCTAAGGGACAGTGCGGATCATTATCTGAATGAAGAAAAACAAAGTGTTTAGCCTTAGTTTTGATCAGCTCAAAATTGAGTGGTGTCACAAAAAGTTCGCGTAACTTCTCCCACCCGAGATCGTCTTTAAATGAACCGACCAAGTAACACGTTTCAGCTTGAACTCCTTCTGGCAGTGCCTGTAATAAGCCTAAAATGGCGACTGCTCCAGAAGAGTGACCGACCATAATATTGTTCTCAAATGACCAGTCTTTTCGTCCGAGTAAAAACTGGTTGTACGTAGTCAGATTTGGTTTTTCAGCATGAGGGAGATCAGGTACCCATACTTGATAGTCGTGCTTCGTTAACTCCTGGCCCAACCAACCAATCCAGTTGCTCTGCGAGTTACCATCGGTACCATGAAGAATAAGCGCCTTTTTCATTCAGTACCTTTCGTTGCCCTTTCACTTATCAGTTTTTCAATGGCAACTTCCACTGCTGTAGGCATCGGATACTTTTCCTTGACTTCAGTAATTGGCACAAACTTTACCCATTCAATATCAGTCTCTGTTGGCTGTTGGAGCTCAGCTGTTAACTCAGCTTGATAGTAGAGTTGCATAGTTTGATGGAACGCACCTTTACGATGATAGAACCAATCAAATGAAGTAGAGATTAACTTTCCAATTTTAATTCTAGCTCCACCCTCTTCCATTGCTTCGCGATGAAGTGCGTCCTCCACACTTTCACCAAACTCAATCCCACCGCCAATCACATCGTGTAGCTTTTCCAACCTATTTTTAATAATCAGTAACCCTTCTCCTTTGACAACCAGCGCATATGCTGAGACCCGCCAGCTTACTTGTGACCCGTCATACGCTGTGGGTACTTGATCAGCATCTCGGAACGGTCGTTGGGGTAAAACTTGTTCAGGAGTGAGTAGGCCTAATCGTAATAAAAGGGATAGGGTTGGCGGAGTATGTGGGTAGTCTTTAAGTTTATCTTTTGGAATCCAGAGTAACTCTGAAAAATCATCTCCAGCGACTGCGCTAATTTGGGTTGAGTCTGCGGCAAGGTCAATCACAAAAACGTAAAACTCCATCTCGCACGGCACTTGCTGGCCATCAGGAAGTTGTTTCGTAGTGTATAAGGTTTCTAGAGTGAGGGGCTCAGGGATAGCTGTAGCTTCCAAGATAATTCCGGTTTCTTCCTGAATTTCTCTTTGAAGCGCTTGTTTTAAGCTCTCGCCATCTTCAACCCCACCTCCAGGAATGTGTACTTTGTCTAAGTAGACACCGCCCTTTTGAGGGTTCTTCTTGCCAAACAGTACCTTCTCATCTTTTGAAGAGATAAAGGCAGCCACTATGGTACGCTTCAACATAGATTACACAATGAAGTCAACCGTATCTATCTCTCCACGGATAATCTTCATGGCCCTATTTAAATAGTTCTCAATTGTGCGTTTTTCAGCGTCGTATGTACACCAGGCAATATGCGGAGTAGCAATAAAGTTTTTCTCACTTTTAAGATCAACAGATGGATCAAATAGCTCTAAAGCATAACCTCGAAGCTTGTCTTGGTTGAGTAGCTCAACTACCCTATGCTTAGCATAAAGATCTTCCGCTGCTGAGATATCAATGAGGTAGTTCTTGGCTTGAAGAAGGTCCGGCAACTTTGCTAAGGTTCGCTTTGTTTCGTCATTCGTAGCGATAGTAACGAAAACGATATCCTGATTGAAAATTTCCTCAAATGAGACTTGTTTTGCTGAGTGTTTTACTGTCGAACGGTTATAGTAAACTACCGGCATTCCTAAACCTTGCAGAATAGTTGCCAGCTCTCGTCCGACGTTGCCAAAGCCAATGATGCCCGCGGTCTTCTGATGAAACTCTTCGCCTACGATAGATCCATCAGGTGTCACATTCTTCTGAGTAAAAATTGGAATCTTACTTAACAGCATGAACATAGTGGTGACTGCATACTGAGCAACCGATTTGGCATTTGCCCCACCATTATTTCGATAGCGAATACCCATTTTCTTTAAGAGTTCTAAGTCCAATCCCTCATAGGCAGAGTATGGCGAGAGAAGAAACTTAATATTCTTAAACTTAGGAAGGTATTGAGTAAAAGTGGAGAAACCATCCGGAAAAGAGAACTGATTAAACATCACCAACTTTTCATCAGTATCAAACAGCTCAGGAATGTTACTAAAGTCGGTCGCTACCTGGTCATAGGTTGCGGTAGGAGAGAGCTTCTTTAACTCTTCAAGTAAGTCGGCTCCGTAGTTCAAAATATCTTGATGACTGTTTTTGGTGGAAAGAATTATTGTCTTCATACGCCAATGATAACAGACCCTTCAACTCTGCCTAACATTACTTTCCGTACAGTTCTTTGACTCTTCTCGCTGCCTGCTTCATTCCTTCCAGAGCAGCTTTTTTGGTTGTTTCATTGATCAAAGCAATTAACTGTCGTCTCTCTCCATGGTCTAGTTGATCAATACCTTTACCCTGAAAGTTTAGGAGTGCTGCTTGAGCCCTTCCCTGAGCAAAGCGCTGTTTTCTCTCTAACAAGTCTTCTAAAGTCCCACCATACTCTAGGTCAAGAATGACGAGATCAAAGCGACGACCATCTGCTGAAACATGCAGGTCGAAACCATCATCCAAAGGTAAAAGAAGGCCATTTGCTGTCGCCTGTTGACTTAGACGATCGGCCTGTTGTGTAATTCGCGCGAAATCACGATCTATTAACTGCAGGAAAGCTTGGTCCAATTCTTGCGGCATAACCGCATATGCATCCGCGTATCCTTTGCCATAGAAAGCTGAGCCATCAGCTGTGAGGTTGGGCATGTATATTTTATCTTCTTCATCAATCCATAGTTGTGGAACAACTGGTAACCCAGCCTGACGAAAAAGTTGCCAGATATCAGCGTACTCTTTGCCATCAACTGTTCTCGTAAAAAGCTCAATCTGGTTACTACCTTGAGCATCTTCGATGTTTCCAACTTCATACTGTTTCCCCCTTCGATTTCCCATCGTAGCTGCCCTACTTTCTTGGGGGTGAAAGTCTGCTGTTTGTCGAGAGTAAACGTCCATGATTTTCTTCATAGCTAGACGGTACACTGAGGAAGTGCTTTCGTCGAGATGACAGAAGCACCTAAAGTGTAGTACGCTATTTAAAAGTACAAAAAGGAGCGCTATGCCAAAATCATCTGCTTCTGTTGAAGCTAAAAATCCTGGGATGGTACTATTTCTATCTTATATACTCCTCACGCTAGTGAGTGGTGTGGTGATTTACTTTGCTCACATGTGGTTCCCAGACCACGTTGTTTTAGGAACGATGAGCTTGACTGTACTGTGGGCAACTGCCCTTAGTGCTGGAAAGCTAGGGTTAATTACTACTTTTACCTCACCATTTGTTACGGAGTGGGAAAACAAACAAGGTAAGGACCTTACGCCAATGCAATTGATGGCTGTCTATTTTGTAGTCAACTTTGTAGCTCTCTGGGTTACTTCCAGATTTGCAGAAGTGTTTGGTCTAGGAATTTCTTCCTGGGTAACTGTCTTAATCTTGGCTGCCGTCCTCGACTTCTTCCAAGGAGTTGCGATGATGAGTCTAGAAAAAGTACTGAAGAGTTAACTACCTTCTTGGTCTATACCTAGCAGCTGTCCGTAGGCACGCATTCCATCTGCTCTTTGGAAGTTATGGAAACGATCGCCCGCGTGAGTTTTGATAGACGTTAGAATGGCGCGCTCCACATCAGTATTTAATACGCCTTCTCTAATTGCGAATAAAACTACCTTAGCCTTGCTGACTGCTTCACCTAGTTGATCAATGAAGCTTGCAAGTCTTGCCTGGTCTGCAGGATGTGGTGAGATTTTGTCGCGCATCCGAATTCTGTTACTGAGCTCTTGAACTCCAACATACCCCGCAGCAATCTGTTTGTTGTAGCGATCTGCTAAATCTACAGCATCACGGGCAAGAGAAGGGCTCGCTCCTTTGCCGTGGTAACAAATAAAAAGAATATCTATCTTTTCAGCTCTGTTTTGAACCGTTTCTATCATTCGTTGGGCCTGTTCGCTATCAACCAGAGCTACTATTTCTACGTTAGAAAGGAGTGCCTCACTGTGGCTTGTTTGAGGTTGATGATTTTTATCATCAATTGGTCTTTTGTAGCCTTCGTGCATCATATCCTCCGGAACTAACCATTTACTCTATTTATTGGTAAATCGACTAAACAAGACTGAAGTACCTTAATCAGCTCTTCACCTAATCGATAACGAGTTTCAACGGTCGCCGAACCGATGTGCTGAGTTGCAACAACGTTGGGAAGACGAGCCAGCTCCATCATTTCCTCAGTAGGTTTTCCAACTAAAGGCTCCCCTTCAAAAACGTCCAGCGCCGCGCCGGCGATTTTCTCCTGGCGCAAAGTAGATAAGAGCGCTTGCTGATCAATCACCGCACCACGTGAGGTGTTCACAATATAAGCAGTTTTTTTAAGCAAACTAAGACGTCTTTTATCAATCAAGTGATGAGTCTTGGGAGTCAGCGGTACATTGAGAATTAAGAAATCAGTCTCTTGCAGAAGGTGATCGAGTTGTTTCGCTGTGGTTGAAGAATGAACTACATGTACCGTCATGCCTAAAGACCTCAGCATTTGGGTCGTTTTTGAACCGATATTTCCTCGCCCCACCACTACAGCCTGTTTGCCCGCTAGCTCACACCCAGAAATTCCGTGAGGTCTCCACATACTGTTCCTGAAACTGTGTTGAGATTGAACAATCCTCCTCGTTACGGCTAGCAGGAGAGCTAGTGTTAACTCCGCCGTGGCTTGCGCATTATGGGTGGGACAGTTGACCACGGTTATTCCTCGTTGCCGTGCGGCAGCACCGTCTACCCACTCCCACCCTACTGAAGGAACCACTATATATTTTAAATAAGGACAGTGCTTGAGAACATCTGCCGTAATAGCTGTTCGATTAGTCGTAATAATTCGAGCAGACGCAATACGTTTAATTAACTGATCTTCAGTGGGATAGTCATCATAAACCGCTAGCTCTCCTAGCGAATGAAGCTGTCGATAGTGTTGCTCTTCCAGTGGAAGAAGATCAGCAATAACAATGTGTGGTCGTAGATTCATCAAAACTTGATTATATGATACAGAGTATTTTCTTTGTGCTAGGATGGAAGAATGAAAGTACTTCGAACAAAAATTCTGCTGAGCGGCATCGTCCTGGCGGCTTTTTTGGTAAGTGGATGCCAGGCGGCCAGCAATATTTCTTTACCTGAACAGATTCAGAACCAGTTAAATAGTCCAGCCCCTACTGAAGCTTCCATCGTAATTAGTAACTTTACTTATGAACCTGGAACAATTAGAGTTCGACGGGGCGCAACCATCTCTGTCACCAACCGAGATACTGTGGGACACAGTGTTACCAGCGATGATGGAGCTTCATTTGACACAGGAAATATTGGCGAAAATGCCACCGTAGAGTTTAATGCACCATTAGAGCCAGGCACATATAACTATCACTGTACACCACACCCAAACATGACTGGGACGTTGATCGTAGAATAAGTACAAACATTAGATGTTGAAATCACCTTCACATATTGCTGTTTTATTTGGCCTGCTGATGGTAGGTATTATTGCAGGAGCAACCAAGGATAATTGGTGCAAGCCAGCTCAAGCTATCTGTCATACGCAACCTGCGGACACTGCTGAAACAAGACTGGAAGAACTAGCTCCCCGATACTTTGTATATTCTGATGCAGCATTACAATATGCCCAGGAAAGCCAGAAAAAAGTCATCCTCTATTTTTGGGCACCTTGGTGTTCTTCCTGTGCTTCACTGGATATAGAAATTGAAAAAGATCCTGAGCTTATTCCCGAGGGGATTGTGCTTTTACGGATAGATTATGACCGTGCTCCTGAGCTAAGAACTCAATACGGGATTACCATCCAGCACACCTTTGTTCAAGTTGATGCTGATGGAAACGCTATCACCACTTGGGTAGGTGGCGAACCCTCTGATCTTTCTACAAAAGTGAAATAAAAAAAACACACAGAGCTTCGGCTCTGTGTGTCAGGGTTAACGAAGTGATTACTTCTTCCCACCCTTACCAGACTTTCCTTGCGCACTTCGACGACTGTCGTCGTTCGAATCACCTCGTCCACCATCTTGTTGATCTCCAGTAGAGTCGGAACCTGATGGTCTATTGCCGTCGGTCATTTTGACCTCCCTTTCTTTATTACTTCCAACAATAAAGGAAGGGCATGAGAACCAAATATGGAAGTTGTGTAAACAAGGTAAGAAAGAAAGCTCGTTCTTACTTAGTTAATAAAGGTGATGGCTTTACCCATCTTACCGGCACGACCAGTGCGGCCAATGCGATGAACATAGTCATCATACGTCTGAGGCTCATCGTAGTTAATCACGTGGGTGACATCATCGACGTCAATTCCTCGAGCTGCCACGTCTGTAGCTAACAACGCTTGAACTTTGTTACGTTTAAAATCTTGAAGAGAGCGCTGACGAGCATTTTGGTTTTTATTGCCATGAATAGCTGTCACGCGCAAGCCTCTTTGGAAGAGTAATTTTTCTAACTTGTTAATGCCATGTTTTGTCCGTCCAAAGACAATCGCCTTGGTACAGTCGGGTTCGCTTAAGAGTTTATGCAGCACGTCAACTTTATTTTCTCCCGGTTTCACCGAGATAATGCTTTGATCGATGTGGTTATTCGTCTCAGTTTTCTTGACACTAATTCGAACAGGTTTCTTAGAAAGATCATGCATGATCTCTTCTGTCTCAGAGTTCATGGTGGCACTAAAGAATGCAGAGTGTCGTTGTTCAGGAAGTTGAGCAATTAAGAACTTAATATCTTTTCGGAAACCGATATCCAACATACGGTCGACTTCATCGAGCACAATGTTGCTGAACATTTCGGTACGCAGAACTCCACGTTGAATCACATCTTTTAATCTTCCCGGTGTGCCGATGACAAAGTGTGGGTTATCTCTGAGCTGCTTCATTTGGAGATGTAAGTTACCACCCCCAATACACAGCGTGACACTAAGTGGAAGATTCTGAGCAAAAGCTTTGAACTCATCGTTAATTTGAACTGCCAGCTCACGAGTTGGGGCGATAATCATCACTCCTTGATCAGGATCTTGAAGAACTTTATGGATAAAAGGCAGTAAAAACGCAGCTGTCTTGCCAGTACCAGTATTGGCAATACCCACTACATCTTTTCCTTCCATCAGCGCAGGAATTGCTTGATCCTGGATGGGAGTCGGATTTGTGTATCCGTGTTTCTTGATATTGGCTAACACACTCTGATCTAGCCCTAAGTTATCGAAGGTGTATGTATTCACGTACACTTCTTGTTGGGTCTGTGGAACAGCCGTGTTAATGTAACGATCGTGTTTAATAAACGCTCGTCTTGGTTGAAAGCTACGTTGAGGACGCGCACGAAAAGAACGAGCACGACCTGTGTATGGTCTAAACATTATATTTCCTAACTGCGGAGAGAATCTCATCGTTCGCCTATAAGCGAACTTCAAACCGAAGAACATTATTATAACAGCCACGTCCCTATAAGTCAAAGAGGACCTTCTTCTATCGGGGACGTCTAGCTAGGGCATAAATTACTCTGTTACTGACTGAATCAGGATCAAGTGAGTTTTTCTCTTCTATACTCTTTACTTCAAATCCTACGTTAGAAAGATACTTCTGTAGACGCTCTGGAGTAAAGAAGTTAAAGAACATTTTTTCGGAGGGTAAGAAAGGCTCATCAATAATGCGATCAGCTTCACCTGCCTGTGCAATGATGAGTAGGTAACCGCCTGGTTTAAGTATAGTTAAAAAACCTTTGAGGGTATTTCTTAGCTCAACCGACTGAATATGAATCAGTGAGTAAGCAGCAAGTACTCCGTCAAAACTTTCTTTTTCAAATTGGAGCTTTCGCATATCCATCACTTGGAAGTTCAGTTGAGGGTAAAGCGACCGAGCAATTTTATTCATCTCGATTGAAAAATCGATACCGGTGACGGTAAAACCCTGCTGATGAATGTAGTTACTAAACTGTCCTGGACCTGCGCCCACGTCCAAAACGGTAGCATTCCTTGGAAGCTTTGCTAGAAAAGAGTCAATCTCCGGACTATCGCTCAAGTCTTGGCTATACTTCTCTGTATACGTTTGAGCAATTTTCTCGTAAGTAGCGACTGCTACAGCAGTCTTGTCTTCGATTTGAACGATTCGGTAACTTTCCTTTTGAACAAGCAACGCTTGCGTATCTAGAAGAGCAATATATTTTGCTTCTTGTTCGTATGCGTCATTAATCAGCTGTAAGTACTGCTGCTTATACTTTGCTTTTCCCCAATGTGGTAATACAAGCAGATCAATTAATCCCAAGCCACGAGTTGAGGTAAGTTTCGGTGCATCTTGAGGATCATCGAGATACTTAATAACAGCAATATCGGGGGCGGCTAAGACCGAACCAGCACTAGAACCTATATACCATCCGCCTTTGTTCACAAACTCAGTGACTACTTCATCGAAGCCACTCTGACGGGCTTCCTGAAGGAGATAGAATGTATTTCCGCCAGCCACAAACACAATATCTATATCTTCAAGAACTTTCTTTAAACTTTTTTGATCTTTATCTTTAATATCTAACTCTTGATATATAAATCCAGCTGCTTGAATCGCATCAATATCCAACTGCATATATGAAGGATCTGGCTCGGGATGTGAAGCAGTTGGGACAAAGGCCACTTTCATCTGAGAGGGCTTTTTAGGTAAGTAAGGCAACAACAAATTCAGGGTCATGTAGGCATTCGATGTCAAAAAAAGATTCGGCATAGTAACCCTTATTGCTGTAATCGCAAACTGTACAAGTTAGTAGTGATATATCCTTCTTCAGCAATTGACTCATCTAAATCAAAGCCCTGAGAGAGAACAACCTTTTCTGAAGCAGAGCTTTCTTTAACTGTCGCATAGAGTGTGGGAGTATCACCCTTCCTCGCCTGTGCGATAGCACGACGCAAAAGCTCTGTTGCAATTCCTCTTTGCTGATAACTCGGGTGAACCAAGTAATTAACGTGACCGGATTCCGCAACTTGCACTAGGCCAGCAATCTGTTGTCCATCCATCGCTCCAATAGTAAATAGTGGTTTATCTGCCCACAACACCACTACTTCTTGCTGTTCTAGTATCTCATCTTGAATAGCGTCAATCTGTTCTCTAGTGAGCAGATCATCTACGTTGAGTTCTTTAAAAGAAATGTTACTACTCTTTAAATGCTCTTCACTCATGGATCAAACCTTTCTTGATTGCAAGAATCTAACCAGATCTTCCAACTCCGAACTTGAAAACTCGTGTCCGGAATCATACTCTTTTATGGTCAGATCAGCATTTAATGCTTTCAGTATCTGATTAAGTTCAAGTTGCTGTGCGCGAGCGATCATTGGGTCAAACATACCGTGAGTCACGAGTACACGATGATCAGAAAAGTTAGCTGTTGGTAAAGATTGAGCTGGCTTCATGGGATGAAGCAATACGGCAGTTCCTACTAGATTAGGATAAGAGAGTAACATCGCTAATATCATATTAGCGCCATTTGAGTATCCCACCCAAGTACTGTCTGCAGCCGTAGTTCTGTACTTTTTATACCAAGCACTGACAAACTTTGATAGTTTAGTACTTTCTTCAGTAATACTTTCCTGATCAAAGACGCCTGAAGCCTTTCGTTTAAAGAACCGACTCATTCCATGTTCGTCAACATTTCCTTGCAACCCTACATAGTTGTAGTTATTACTTAAGTACTGCTCAAGAAAAAGTAAATCATTCTTCGTGCCCCCGGTACCATGAAAAAGAAAAAGCGTTCGCGGGGCCTTATTATCGATGAAAGAATACTCAAACAGAGAGAGCTCTTTTTCCATATGTTTACTCTACCTTCAGCTCTGGTAAGTTTGACTCAATTTCTTTTCGTCTACTCTCTAAAAATGGAGGTAAGGCCAACTTTTTACCAAGCTCTGATTCCTTTTCATCAGCGGTAAATCCTGGACCATCTGTTGCAATCTCAAACAGAATTCCAGCGGGTGAACGAAAGTAGACTGACTTAAAGTAAAAACGATTTATCACTTCCGTTGGGTACAGTCCTAGTTCAAGTACTTTGTTTCGCATTGACAGCTGCTCTGTTTCGTCTTTAGCCCGAAAAGCAATATGATGCACTGTACCAGCAGCATTGAAACCCATTGCAGTTGAGGGCTGTTCACTAACTTCCAACAAGTAAGCTCGCTGAGAGTGCTTCACTCCATAGAGATGTACATGCTCTTCCGCATCTAGCTTTGTGTATCCCAGCACTTCAGTCAGAATAGGTTCAACTGACTCCAAACTAATTACCGACAGGGTGGCAGAGTGAAAACTACGCACTGCTTCCTTTTTACTAATCTGTGTCGTTGTCCATGGTTCACTGTCCGCCATCAACTCTGTGTCATCGACCCCCACCAATTCGAGTTGCTGATTATCATGGTCAAAAAACAGAACTCTTTTTTGACCAAATCGCTCACTCACTACTTCATGTTTAACGTGCAACTGTTGAAAACGTGTTTGCCAAAAACCTAAGGAAGATTCCGGTACAGCAAGAGAAATATTTGTTACTAAACCGTTTCCACGGGCTCCCTGCATAGGAGGAAGAAAGACAAAGAATGTCAGATCCATCCCCGGCTCACCCATTCTGTCACCAAAGAAGAGATGATATGTCTCAACGTCATCTTGATTAACAGTTTTTTTGACTAAGCGCAAACCAAGCACTGTTGTGTAAAACTGAAGATTCTCCACAGCGTTAGATGCAATGGCAGTGATGTGATGAATACCTTTAGTCATAAACTAACTATGCTTTAGCACTGAGTGCCAGCACATCCTTTACCTCACTTCCAGGCTTATAAAACACCATATCATCTGTAGAGAGACCCCATGCTTTCTGAATTGGATCAAGGATACGCCATGTTTCTAAAACCTCTTCACTGGAAGCAAAGAGAGTATGATCGGAGTTAAGTCCACTAAAGAGCACTTGCTCGTACGCTTCAGGGAAAAAGCTATAAAACTCTTTAAAATCAAAACGTAGTGAGTGGCTACTTACTAAATGAGAGTACCCGGGTTTCTTTGCCCAAATAAACAGTTGGACTCCATCGTCGGGCTGGAGTTGGAGCACTAACTCATTTGCTTCATAACCTTGGTCTTTTTTATACCGAACTCTGATCTCGGTATTCTTACGTGAGAGTGACTTTCCCGTTGTTAAAGTAATTGGCACTCCTACCCACTGCGGGTCGGTAGAGTATAAAGTCAGCGAGACAAACGTCTCCACCGTACTACCAGGATTTTCTACTTCTTCTGCATAACCCAAGTACTGCCCACGTTTAGCAAACGTGCCAACTTCTTGGTGAGGAGGCAACACTAAATGTCGTAGTGCGGCAAGACGATGCTTAGGAACTTCGTGGAGCATTCCCGCTCTAGGTGTGTCCATTAAAGTTAAGGCAGCTAATTGAAGAAGATGGCTTTGCACTAAGTCTCGCAGTGCACCAGTCTGCTCATAAAATGTTTTACGTCCCTCAATTCCGATAAACTCGCTCGCATTGATCTCAATGCTTTCGATGAAGTCTTTATTCCAGGTTTTTTTGAACAGAGAGTTATTCTCTCGAAAAACAATAATGTTTTGGGCAGTTTCCTTAGCTAGGTAGTGATCAATGCGATATACCTGATCAGCTGCAAAGTACTTCTCGATGTTGACGACCAACTCTTTTGCACTAGCGAGATCAACGCCAAATGGCTTTTCTAACAACAGCTTTGTTTGAGGTAGTGCTGCTATTCCTGACGTGCCCAAAAAACCAATGATAGATTGTGAAACTTGTGGCGGAACCGACAGGTAAAAAATGCGCTGAGTGGGTTGTCCAAACTTTTTTTCTAGGGATGAAAGATGAGCTGCTAATTTTTGATAGTCTTTCTCTTCAGTGGGATCCATGTGAAAGATCTCACTGTGTTCTCTCAAGTAAGAGAAGGGTTTGTCTTTAGGTAGAACATCGTCAATAGTAACTTCTTTTTTTCGGGAAACACCGATCACCCGAAAGTCATCTGGTAACTCGCCTGCCACCGCAATCTGCTCAATAGCGGGTAATAACTTCCGTTGAGACAAGTCACCCGTAATTCCAATAATGATTAAAAGTGTGGGTACTTTTTTCATTGAAGATTAGAAACTCCCATATGCTACTTGTAGACAAGTTAAACCTAGTTCTTTTCGCCACATCGCAACTGTCTGATCCCGATCTTCAAGAACAAAGAGCACATCATACTGAGGCGCAATCTGATTGAGAAAGATCTCTTTTTTTAAAACTATATCCTTACGAAAATCTTGGTCGGCCCGCATAAACAACTGATAGTCTTTAATCTGATGTTTTTTTAACCAGTTTTCTGTTTGTTGTCGATACTTTTCAAAACGACCTGTAATAAGAAGGAGTTGAATATCTGACGCTGCGTACGATGAGTAAGTGTGCAGAATATTGGCAATAGGATTGTTTAAGAGATCTTCTTCAACAGTTTGTGGATTAAAGGGATCTCTTTCCCCAATTAAAGCTAAAGTCCCATCAATATCACTGATAATGGCTTTCTTCATTGAAGGAATACTAGCACTTGTTGTCGACTCCGCGTAGTAGTCCTTACCTCTCTCTTACATACTCACATTTTATCTATTACTAGAGCTTGCTACCTTACCTTCATATATATAAAGAAAGGTTTTATGCCAAATGCACAAAAAAATGATCAGAAACAAGGGGTTTCTCCAATCATCGCGGGTGCGGTAGGAGCTGTGGCAGGAGCAGGCGTAGTTGCTGCAGCAGCCGCTTTGCGAGACAAGAAAACTCGCCAACAAGCTCAAAAAGTGCTGAATACCGTTAAAGATCAGGCTAAAGAGTATGCAGATGAAGCCATTACTAAAGCCAAAAAAGATCCTCGTGTTAAAGAAGCGGTTCGCAATGTAGAAAAACAGCTAGATAAAGGAGTGTTATGAGTCACTTAGTCGCTGGTCTTTTTCGAGATAGTGAGTGGGCAGGCAAAGCAATCAGCAGTCTGAAGGAAAAAGGATATACCAAAGATATCTCGGTTATCTCAAAAGATACCTCAGACCCTCATCTAAAATCGCACGACGTTAAAAAAGATGTTACGGATGGAGCAGTCGGTGGGGCTGCTGCGGGAGCAGTGATGGGTGCAGCAGTAGGGGCAGTGGCTACACTCCTGGTTGGTGCCGCGGCTGTAGTTTTACCCGGGGTTGGTATTTTAGTCTTAGGTCCATTAGGCGCTGGCCTCGCTGGCGCAGCTGCTGGGGCGGTAACTGGTACGTTGGTAGGTGTCTTAGTTGACGCCGGCTTCCCGGAAGAAAAAGCCAAGATGTACGAGCATCATATCCAAAGTGGTGAAACATTAGTCGCTGTCTCGGTAGCAGCAGATGCCACTGACACCATTCTCGATATTTACTCGGAGTTTGGAGCCGTAGAGGTGCAAGTTCTGACCGAACAAAGCTGAGTCAATAATTATTAAACATCATTTTAACTAGATTGAACGTCCCAATAGTTTACTAAAAACAACAATTTTGGTAAAATAGAAGGGTAGCAGCTGGAACACAAGGAGTGTTCCTTTTGCTTTCGGCGCTACGCACCTTAACAGCGAAAAAGTACTACAGTTTGAGCTGAAGAGGTGGTTATCATCCGTTTCTCAACAAGGTAGGTTCGTTAAAATGGAAAGTTGGATTCACCATGTTCTTCGCTGCCGGATGTACTTGGCAGCCCGCCTCCGCCCTGAGTTCACGACAGTACATGAAGTCTTGTCGGTTCTCACCCCCTCGGAGAGGAAAATCCTCGACGAGTATATTGAAACAAAAGTAGTAGAAGCATTTCGCCGCGACGACGAGACATTCATCGACGACATGGCAGATCCCACCGGCCTTTTCGGTGGACAAGGGATGCCCCATCTGGCATTCGTGCCCATGGGTGTACGGAGAGGTCAAGGCATTGACTTTCTCGATATGCTCATGGGGGACTTCCCGTTTGACCTGTCGTCACTGGTGGACATGGACGAAGGGCTGCCGCAGATGCCTTCGTCGGGAACAGACACGATGAGCGTTATCCATCAGCTTATCAAAGACCTTGAGGGTGCGGCTGCCGATGACATGCCGATCGGCACCTCCGCACACTACCTGCAACTCCTACATCTAGACACGGACAGAAAAGATGGCTACCCGCTCATCTTGCGGATGATGGAAGGCAGAGTCGTCCTTTCACTGATGCGCGATATTCATACTCTCATCGAAAGAGCCGAGAGACTGATGCAGCGCGTGGAAAATAAGGCATCGCTCAATCAGCCCGAAGAGGTGATGCTGGTGATCTTTGCCAGCATTTGTGACAAACAGTTGACTCGTGAGGGTCTCGACTGCCCCATCACCAACGACCTCGGAAAGCGGCTGATGGCTGTCCGCCCGGAACTCCTCAGTGATACCGCCCGTCAACTTCTCGCCACGTTGTAGTAGCTTTTCCCCGCTGTACCCGACTCAGTTGGTGGTACGTCATGTACCACCAACTGGATCACCTCACTCTCGATACTTATTTCCTCTAAACACAGCTACTTACCGTGTTTGATCATCAAAGAAGTTCTGAACTTCTTTTACTTTTTCTTTAAAAGCAATTCGAGTATCGGCAGATGCCTCTTTCAACTCTGCTTTAAACTTGTCCCAAGTGGCTTCTAACTGCTCTCGTTGGGCATCTGCTTTATCCTTATATGCGTCATTCATAGTACCTCCTTAATTAATACTGTCTGCAGTATGACCTACTACAAAAAGGGTTGAATAATGATCTGATGAGAACTCTGTAAGAAGCTGTGGAAGAACCTACTCTTTGAGTTTGATAGAAAGAAACTTCCCTTTAAGTTCAGCTGGAAGTAACGAAAGCTGTGCCTGAGTGATACTCAAAAAAAGAGTTGAAGCTTCATCTATGAGATCGGGACTGGCTACCATGGCGTTATGACCCGGATATAGATGAGCCGCTTGAGAGGTATATAGCTTTAATTTCTCAATGGACTGCTGATACTGAGAGATGCTTGATTCGGGAAGCTGAGCATAGAGCGGACCAGGATATACAGTATCCCCTGTAAACAGCGCATGCAGCTGCGGAATCAAAAAACAGACTGAGCCAGGCGTATGTCCAGGAGTATGAATAACTTGAATATCAAAGGAGTCTGACTGAAACATCTCACCATCTTGGAAAGTACTGTATGTTTTATTTGCTCTAACTTTGTACTCCTTTGGTAAAAAGTCATCTAAGAAAAATGAAGGTTTGTGAAGCTCTGGAATAGTGATCGAAGAAAAACCTTTTTCGAGCGCTGACTTCTCAAAAGAATCGTCGTACACGCGGACATCATCAAACTCACTAACCCCGCCAATATGATCCCAGTGTGCGTGAGTTAATAAAACCGTGATTGGCAAAGAAGTAAGTGTGCGAACTGCTTTCTCAATGGACTGATAGCCCATACCAGTATCTATCAGAAATGCTCGTTGCAGATCAATAATGAGATATGACACTACAGCCTCCCAATGTGAGAACTCTGCTAAAGCAAAGATCTGTGGGTGGAGCTGTTCAATCGTAAACCATGCTTTTTTCATATTGTCTTTCCGAGTCGAAGGGCCCCGCGAAGCCCTTCTAACTCTCTTTTAGGTGAGTGGAATCACTCCCCATACATTTGCCTCTGTATAGGTTGCTGAGTCACCAGTTACTTGCCAGCTACCTACTTCCTCACACTCCCAAACTCCAGGGGATACTTCAACCCAAGCTTCAGGCTTAAAGCTACTTTTATAAAGCTCAAACTCTGCCAATGGCACTGTCACTTGCATGGCTTGAGGATCTTCTTGGATCATCTGCATTCCATTCCACCACAGGCTTCTCAACCAAGGATCAACGGGTTTGTCGCTTCCTTCCTGGGTTGAGAGGCAGTACTGCCAAAATGGCAAGTCAAATCCATCAGCTTTTTTGGCAACACCATATCCACTTGGCCGGAATGAGCCAATAACGTGCTCTATCCCCAGATGCTGTGCTAAGAGCTTAACGTAATCGATCATCTTTGTAGGTAGTTGTTTACCCTTAGCTTCAGGCGCAACGTTCATCGACATCATCACCAAAGTATTTCCTGCTGGTTGATACGTTTGACTGTAGTCAGTGACCTCTATTCCTGCGACTTGATCCCAATTCGGTAAGGTTGCTGGCACTCCGTTCCACTGGATTCTATTCATCGACAAGCTAGCAGCTAAACAGCTTTGGTCTTTAATCACAAGCTGGCCCTCAGGGAAAACTACCGACCTTCCTGCCATCGTCGTTGGACTCGCTTCTAACCATGGCGCCCAGTTAGGATGTTCCAACTGTTCATAAAGGGCTGATGCCATTTCAAGAGTCCAACTCTCAATACTTAAATGTGACTGTTGTAAGAGCTCCAATAACGGTAACCACACAGTTTCTGGCATCGCCATAAACTGCTCAAAACCTTTACTACTTTCTTTTTGTGTCATATTTCTCACCTCCTTTCTATTGATGAGGTGTGTCTGGTCCGAATCGAACGAACGACCTCCAGGTCCGCGGCCTGGTGCTCTCATCCACTGAGCTACAGACACAAAAAAACGCCCCTCTTGCCTCCTACACATTGGTAAGAAACAAAAGGGGCGCTTCAAAAACGCGGTACCACCCTCGTTCACTTTCAACTTGGTATAAAAAATCCTCCAGTTACGGAGGAGCATTAGACAAGTGAGAAAGTCTCATTTGTTCAGCGCTCCGTTGCCGACACGCTTAGTCGTATTTTACGGTGGACTTCCGTCGTGCTTGTGTCAGAAAAGACTTTTTCACACGCAGCTTGTCTATTGCGATAGACTCAAGTGCTTTTGTTGTTATTAACTTGTAGAAGTATTTTACTACAAAATTACAGTTGGTCAATTTTCTTTGCAGCTTTCCAGAGTGAAAACCAGAGTAAAAGCCTCATGACAATAACCACCACCATAAAAATAGAGACCAATAAACTCAATGATGGCAGCGTCTTCATTCCTTCTGTAAACCAACTTACCCAACGAGCGGACTTTAAGAGAACAACATGAAGGAAAACAAAGATCACCGCTAGGTATCCCGTTCTCAAAATATACCTCCATGCTTTCCCACCTAGTTTACTCGCCGCAAAAGTGTTGGAAACAGCTGCCATGATAGCGAAAATACCTAAAGCAACCACCCCCGCTAGTGCTGGCATATACGCCCCACTCGACCAAGTCGTGGCTCGAAACAAAGAAGCAAATGCACCCCAAGAAAGGAGAAGGTGTGCAATGCCAAATGCAAATCCCACTAGACCTAGGTACTTTCTGTAGATAATTGTCCAGTCGAAGCGGTTCCAGTAGTAACAGATGCTACTAATTAACATGGACAGACCCATCAAAATAATAGCGGTATCTGCCACTGATTTATTTACTTCTCCAGGAATATCTAAAAACTTCAAGTATGCAAAACAAGCAAGAAAAACCGCTGCCGCAAATAGCGACGTCTTTGCGTAAAACATTGCCTCACGTCTTTGAGAAGGCTTAAGCATGCAAATAGTGTAACAAGAAAGTAGCGGGAAGATGTAATCTAAATTACGACTACTCTTCTTCAGGAATAGCAATCCACAAAATTAAGTAAGGCAGAAGTCCAGGCAAACCACCAGGAATTAACAAGAAGATCCACACAATACGAACAATCGTTACATCAATGTTCAAATAGTTAGCAATCGCTAGGGCAACTCCACCAACCTGGCGACCTTTTTTGGGACGGACGAGTCTTTTCATTTCTTTCATTATAGCGCTACTTTCCTTCTATCCAAGTTCTGGCCATAAAACGACCAGTTTTTCCAGAAAGCACATGAAGTGCCTTCTCTACATTTCTTTGCTTCGCTTCATCTGACTTCAGCCAAGAAAAGTAACGAAGAACTTCTTTTCTCCTACTTGGCGGGAGGGAATCCCAGTTGCGTTTGGCCACCATATGTTTATCTAAAGCTGCTTGAAACCAGTCAGGCATGGGATGCTGAGGTCCATTTTGGTAGCTATCATCAAACTCTATTTTGACGGTCACTATATCACCCACTTGAGTATTTGAAGCTTTCCTGACATCTCCATGGAGATAGAGATAGAACTGCCCATCACCCACCGGCATCATGTTTATTTTCCAGGGATGAGTTGGCTTGCCGTTGACTTGAATCAGAACTGGCATGGGCTTCTTCCAGTCTGCTTTGAGCTTCTCCGCCAACTCTGAAGTGATGAGAATAAATGGATTACCTTCTCTAATATCAATAGTTGCGCGAATCGTTAGCGACATAGCTGAAAATATCATAACAGAGTCTTACAGGCGTCAGTTTATTTTTTTTGTTATGATTGAGCTATATATGGATGCTAAAGGTGACGCACAGATATTAAGAGAAAGAGCTGTTCACGCACGAGCTTCTTTTGACGTACTTTCAAGTCGAGTTCTTCAATATGAGCTCTATGAAGGAGTTACCTTTCCACCTGAACATATTGTGGGCAGCGATCGAATGATTCCAGTTAAAAGAGGTGAGTTGATTTTGGCACCCGGTCACCTTGACCCACTTTATCAGTTGGGATTAGTGCAAGATGAGGAGTTATACAAGATTAGTCAAAATACTTTGAGAGAGGGTATCCAAAGAGGCACCCAAACTATCGTGCACTTCAAAGACTCATTGACGAAGATGTTTCAACCAGATGAGCAAAGAAGTGTTAGTTTAAAGAAGGAAGAAGATCTTGTATTTGGGAAAGTAAAGTTGGCTTCAGTTCTCCATCGCCAGGCTCTTTCCCACCCTGACGTTCAAGCTGTCTTCTTACAACTCATTGAACAACAAACGGGTCAACTTTCACTCAGGTTTTTATTTCAACTGACACAAAGAGAGTTACATGAGCTCCGCAAACAGCCAGGGAACGAGGAGAAAATTAGTCAGTTGCGAATAGACGTTGAGATTGCATGCCGGCGAATGTTGACTCAAGAGTTATCGATCAGTGACTTTGTAGTTATGCTGCGAAAGCAGAGACCAGATATGGCTGGTATCTATAAACTAGACGGTAAAAAACTGTTTGTAGATAACATTGAAAAATACCTTGAAAAAGACATCGGCAAAAATCGTACCGGAATCGATGAAGAGAAGTTGATCCAAAGAATCATGTCGGAACTTTTTGATAAGACTGACCAAGCCTGATCAGTTTTTTTTCAATGAGCTGCGTCACCCTGATCCATGGGCATAGCGCTCACATCTTGAACGTATTTTTCTTTCAGCCACGCCTCTAACTGTGCTACTTCTTTTGACTGCGAAGCAATAATTCCATTTGCCAACTCTTGAACCTCAAGACGTGGTTGCAGAAGTTGTACCTGCTTTGCCATCTCAATTGCTCCCTGATGATGGAAGATCATTCCTTTTATGTATGCTAACTCCAGTTCGTTTCCTTGTAAGGTGCTTAAGTCTCCCATCATTGGTGAGTACTCAGTTCCACTACTTTCCTGTTGATACCACTCTTTCAACCATGTTTGCATTTGCGCTATTTCGGACGTCTGTACGGCTATAACTTGTTCGGCAAACGTTTTTAACTTGGGATCTATATTGGGCTGACTAGTAATAATTTTTGAACTGTCTATAGCTTCCTGATGATGTGGAATCATACTTTGCAGAAAGTCGCTCTCATTTCGGAGCGTGACAATATGCTGCATTTGCAAGGTTGTATCCTCTGCTGGTGAAGGCGTAGTAATGGATGTTGGCGAGCTTTCTACCTCTCCCTGTGTTTTTGGCTGGCAGGCAGAAATAAGGAAAGATGCAAACATTAAAATCCCTAGATACTTGATGACTGACACTTTTCTATTTTTTTTTGTTTCTTCCATGTGATTTGTCTTACTCATACGCATGATGATAACAGATAACTTGATTACTCAGTGTTTGACCAGCTATTGCGCAGCCTCAAATCTTCTGGAATAGTGTACCTATGGCAAAAAAGAGAGTTAGTGCTTCTGTGCAAACATCTCCTGAAGTTGTGATGATTGGTGTGCTCGTTTTCTTTGCTGTCTTAATAACGGCATTTATCATGGCAAAGAGACAAGAGAAACTCGCCAGAATGATGATCCCCTCTCAGACAACTCACACTCAACCTACTCCTAAGCTTTAGCGCGTTGCCACGGCCAGTGGCCATCAATCTCCATCTCAAAAGTGACGCTCAGGAAAGATCGAACGAGCACAATTACGACGAGGACACCTACCGATGTAAAGTCAGGTGTGCCAGTTACCGAACGAATAATGTCACCAGCAACAAGAAACTCTAGTCCCAGTAAGATGCTTCGACCCAGATTTTGACGGAAAGTTTTATATAGATTTTGCTTGGCTTGTTTATTTACAATGCTTTGGCCTGCTTTGAGCGCCGAAAAAGCAGCCCCACCCAAAATAACCAATACTCCCACCAAATCGAGGAACTCACCAATATCTTGTGCCCACACGAGAATCGGATTCACACGTAGAGCATAGCAAAAGCAGAAACAGAAAAGAAACCCTGTCTTTACAGGTCTTAGTAGATCTCGTACTTACTTAGCAACTTCTTGTTGCCCTCAACTTGGTACCTAAGCAGTTCGGAATAAACACCTTTTCGTTTCGCCAACTCAGCTGGTCGTCCGGCGTCTGCAACTGTTCCATTATCTAGTACTACAATTCGATCTACGTTTTGAATAGTTGAGAAACGATGAGCAATAATAATAACTAATCGTTTTTTAAACAACTTTTCTAAAGCATCTTGAACTAAGTGTTCTGACTTTGAATCTAAACTACTTGTGGCTTCGTCTAAGATCAGGATCGGTTTGTCATGCAGAATTGCCCGGGCAATTTGAATTCGTTGTTTCTGTCCTCCCGATAACTTAACACCTCGCTCACCAATCTTGGCGTCTAGCTCATTAGGAAGCTTGCGTACAAAGTCATCAGCGTTAGCTTGCTTCAATGCCTGCCAAATTTCCTTATCCGTTGCATTCTCTACACCGTAGGCAACATTCTCACGAATAGTAGAGGAAAAAAGCTCGTTTTCTTGAAAGACTAAAGCAATGTGCTCACGAACCCAAGCATGTTCAACATCAGCATAGTTATGGCCCGATAGTGAAATTTTGCCAGCAGTTGGTTCATAAAGTTTTAAAAGTAAGTTAATGAACGTGGTCTTCCCTGCACCGGAATGTCCCACCAAAGCTACTGACTCATGTTTATGAAATTGAACAGTAATGTCTTTGAGTACTGGAGCGTTTTCCTCATAGGCAAAGCTGACATTTTCTAGTTTTAGCTCGGGCTGTCTTACTACCTTACTAACTTGCTGCGTTTGGTACGACTCATTGCCTTTAAGTTCTAGCACCTCAAAGAAAGCCTTGGAGTCAGCTTCCGCACGTTGAACTTGTTCTAAGATGTAACTCATTCCATATAAAGGCCAGCGTAGCTGATTAAGTAACTGGATAATTAAAACCATCTCACCCAAAGACAAGTTTGCCATGAATGTGTTACGGAAGATCAAAAATAAGATAATAACGAAAGCTACTTCAAGCCCAAACTCACGAGCAAAGTTAAGCACGTGATACAGGGTTGACTGTCGGTCATAGAGCTTGTTAATAGTGGTGTACTCATCGGAGATATACTGCCACTCCCGGCGTTGAGTGTTGTATGTTTTAACTAACTTAATGTTGCCAATAACTTCTTGGATTCTGCCGCGGGTGGCATCTTCATGAATATTCTTCTGTTGCTGAATCTCACCCCATTTTTTTGTTGAGTACGTTGAGATAGCAATATAAATTGGGAACATCGTTGCTGCCAAAAGACCAATTCGCCAATCAAAGTAGGTCAGAACTCCGATTCCAAAGATTGCCTGTAGTATCGCGGGTAAGATAAAGTTTGTTGCCGTTCCAACGAAGTCTCGAATCGAGAGGATACCTCTATTCAACTGATTGACCATCTTGCCCGAAACTTCAGAGTCAAAGTAGAGCTGTGGCAAAGTGAAGATCTTGCGATAGTACATCTCAGTCAGATATCGGCCAAGACGAGAGGCGATGTGATCACCAATTCTTTGACTAACAGCGTTGAGTAATATGCTCCCCAAATTAATTATCAGAATTAAGGCAAATAAAAACACTAACCGCTGATAATCGCCTTGCCCGGTACTGATTTGGACAGTTAGTTCATCAACGACAAACTTCAGTGTAATGGGAGTAGCCTGCTGCAAGATCGCCTGTAACATGATCAGCGAACCTGCCAGTACAATCCATTTATGGAGCGGTTTGGAAAGTTTAATAATACGTAAAGTATTTGACATCGAGAGCTTCTATTTTACTGCTGAAAAGGGCAAATTGCTTGAATGATTTAACGTGTAACACTTTTAGATAACTGTCGATAGTACTTAGAGCTAAAAGCTAACAATGTAATTATCAAACCAATAAATCCTGTTAGTGTGAACACTAGAGCTATCCCGCGAGCTGGTCCCGTCCCAAACCAGTCACCAATTAACTCTACCCCTGCACCTGTTGTCATAAATGGAATAAAGATAAACTGCGCAATCGGTCCAATTGCAAAAGCAGTAATTGGTGAAGCTGCTTGCTCGACACTTTGCGCAAATCCAAACACTCTTCCTTGTCTTTCTGCCGGTACAACTTTCTGAATAATTGTATGTTCAGCAGCTTCAATGTAAGGAACGACACATAAGTAAATAAACATGCCACCAACCACCAAAAAGATGGAAGGGTAAATCGTAAAGAAACAGCTAATTGTCCAAATAATAATATTGGCAATAAACAGAGCTCGTAAAGGATTCTTGCCCAATCCCCACTTGGCAATAATTAGACCACCAATGATAAAGGCAGTACTTAGAAAGCCCCATAGCAGTCCCCAGACCTGAACAGAAACCATTGATAGTCCATAGGCATCTAACAAAGACATGAAAACACCACCTAAAAAGTTATTAATCGTCGTAAATAAAATCAGAGCGAACAAGCCAGGAATAGCATTAATGGCTTTAATAGTTCCTCGAATATCAATCTTTTTCTGCTCTTCATTTTTTAGTTCGACTGTATCTTCAGGAATTGGAAGAAGCCACAGGTGAATAATGCCCAGGATATTTATTGCTACTGCGAGAATCAGTACCCAATACATTCCAGAGTGTCCTACTAATAGACCACTAATCACTGACGTTACTAAGAAACCCACACCTCCAACTGTCCCAGCTAAACCGTTCGCTTTATCTCTGCGGTCTTCAGCCACTAGCGTTGTGATCAACGTTGGTAAAGCAATATTACGTACATTTCCAGAAATAACTCCTGTCATTAACAGTGGCACAAAAGTCCACAACGTGACGCTACTAATATTTTGAAAAGCTGACTGATCAGCTGTGATATATAAAGCGAAGCTGGCTGCATACGCGAGTAAAGAAAGAAACATCGAAATAATCATGACGTCTTTTTTCTTGTTGTGATCGACAATACTCCCCAACCAAAAGCCCGTTGAAGCCGTAGCCACTAAGTACAGTCCTGAAAGAATAGACGTGGCAAAGACTGATTGTGTCTGTAAGAAAACAAAAAAGGTGATGGCGAACCACACCGTGAAGTTAATGGTTGAGACAAAAACAGTGTTGGCTAAGAGTTGGTAAAAAGTTTTCACCTGGAGAAGTATACCAGAGGAAAATAAGATACTAAAAAGAAGTTTGTCTCAATTTTGTGTGAAGTAGATTACAGGTAAAGTCAGTTGCTTTATTGCTCTTCCTGCTGTCCCATGAGAACCAATTGAATATTTCGACGAACTTGTTGCTCTAAAGTGACAGAGTGTTCCTCATATCGTTGGATACCTTCAACTGATCTCTGTACCATCTCATCATTAATATCGCCTAAGTCATCATTAATCTTGACGAGCAGTTCTTTCATTTCTTTCACTTTTCCCAAACGCCCATACTTTACTGCCAACGTATAAATAATGCTGAACACTCTTAACTTTTTACGCAGATGGTGAAAGTCCTCCGCTGAAAGGGTCTCTTCTTGAATCAGCGTCCTCGCCCGATCTAGTGGTTGTCGAGCATAGTCCAAAATCTTTTCTATGGCGTCTGGTCTGAGTTGGTTTTCTCCCCAGCTCACAGGGGCAGACAGAATATTTGCCAAAATATCAGCATGTGGAATTGATTTTTCCGGATACTTGAAGGTATCTTTTAGTTGACCAAGCTGCCAAACGAAACTATGAAAGTTTTCTGGCTCTTCGTGAGCAACGTCAAAAGTAATATATGCTGTACGTAAATACTGCGAAGCTTTTCGGACGTCTTTAAAGTATTTGAAAATTGCGCTCAACTCGGCTCTCTCATCTTCTGATGGTTCCGCAATAGCGATAAGCTTTTTATACTTTTGTAAGTTTTCCAAAAAGATTTCCCTATTAAAAATAGCTCGCCAGCCCTCAACTGCTGTTCTACAAATCTGTTCAACTTCCTGTGGTTGAGAAACGAGCTCTTTAAACTCTCTTTCTAGTTCTAAGTTCATGGCATGATTATACTAGTTGGCTATATAAATTACTGTACTCTATAGAGATAACATTGACCAATACATTTCTAGAAAATACAATGCAGCTACATTAAGCTAGGAGGTCGTGATGATTAAGCAAATATTTGTTAACCTACCTGTGAAAGACCTCGAAGCTACTAAAACCTTTTGGACGGCAGTTGGATTCACTTTCAACCCTCAGTTCAGTGACCAAAACGCTGCTTCTTTAGTTCTCGGTGAGAATATCTATGCAATGTTAATCGTGCCAAGCTACTTTAGTACGTTTACCAAAAAAGAAATTGTAGACGCTACGAAGATGACCGAAGCAATTAACGCCCTTGGTGCAGAGAGCAAAGCAGAAGTTGATAACATTGTCGACAAAGCTATTGCCGCTGGTGGAAAAGAAACTCGTGCTGCAGAAGACCATGGCTGGATGTATGGACGAAGCTTTGAAGATCTTGATGGACACCAATGGGAAGTGACATATATTGATGTCTCAAGCATCCCAGCAAATCCGGGCGAAGCTTCCTAAATTAGACTCCCGGTCAGCATTCCAGCGTGTGTGCAAAGAAAAGTTATTTTTTCCGTTTCAGGTTATCCTGAATGCGAAACTCAACTATTTTCTTTATCAGCTCCAGTGGAAGTGGCTGATCTAAAGGAAACTGAATCGTTCCTTTTCCAGCTAAATACGGAGCTAAGTCTTTTTTAAACTGCTCAATTCCCGCTGGTGCTGGATAAAAGCCAATATGATGTTCATACGCGCCAAAGTGAACTAAGTTACCATGGAGTTGAAAAGTAGGAATTCCGTAGCGAATCGCTTCAGTTGCTTCAGGAGCAGCTTCATGAATCGTTTTTCTTAACTGCTGTAACAAAAGCTGTACTTCTTGGGGATAGATAGCAATGTACTCGTCAATAGTAGTGAACTTACGATTCGACGTGTTCATAATCAGACTCCATCAAGTCTTTAACTTAAGCTTTTAGAGCGTTAATGTTGACTAACCAATCGGTACCAAACTTATCAGTTAACATTCCAAAGGTGTCACCCCAAGGTGCTTTCTCGAGTGGCATATTAACTTTGCCGCCTTCACTCAGCTTTTCCCAATAGCCACGTAGCTCAGCTTCATCCTCACCACTCAAAGAAATACTGATACTTTTGCCTGGGTTGAAAGGCATTCCTTTGGGTGTATCAGAAGCCATCAGCACTATCCCTCCGTCGGTAACCAACATCGCGTGCATCACTTTGTTGTCTTCCGCTGGTTCTTGGGACATCTGAGAATCTTTGAACGAGTTAATGTCTAACTTGCCACCAAGAACAGAGTGATAGAACTCCATGGCCTCACGTGCATTTCCATCAAAGTTGAGATATGGATTTAAAACTGTTGGCATGGATTCCTTTCGCTATCTACTACGTTTGATTTTACCTTCAATACTTTCAAGACGTCTCAGTAACCTTACCCATAAGCTTCTTTGAGCTTTGCAATATCAAACTTTTTCATTTTTAAGAACGCCTGTGTAACTCGGGCAACGCGTTGTGGATCTTTATCTCTCATCATCTCAACTAACTCTATTGGCTCAACTTGCCAGGAGAAGCCGAACGTATCTTTTAGCCAGCCACACTGTTCGGCAGCTGGGTCAGCCGACAGTTTTTCCCAATAGTAGTCAACTTCTTCTTGTGTTTGGCAACTAATGATAAAAGAAATGGCCTCATTAAAAGTAAAGTCATGCATTCTGGCACTATCCATTGCTGCAAACTCAAGTCCTTCCAAAGTAAATGAGACGTGCTTAACCGTTCCCTCTTTGTCTGGCTCTTCACCTCCTGCGTAACGCAGCATGTAGCCAACTTGCGCATTGTGGAAGACAGAAGCATAAAAATTGACAGCCTCTTCTGTTTTGCCACACTGTGCTCCGACAAACATCATCGTCGGAGTAATTTTTTGTTTAATTTGTGAAGCATCTGCCAACATAATCTGCCACGATAGACCGTATTTATCTTGCAACCAGCCATATCGCTTACTAAAAGGGTACTCTGCTAACTCCATCAACACCGATCCGTCTTCGCTGAGCGTCTTCCAATATTGATCAACTTCTTCTGCTGTAGAACAACTCACTACAAATGAGACTGACGGATTTAACTTAAAGTAAGGACCTGCATTTAAAAGAACGAGCTCATAGCCAGCAATCTTGATTCTCACTACGTCGGCTGTCCCGGATGGTGTATCTTGAAGAACAGTGGTTTCTTGAATCGCTGAATCAGGGAAAAGTGAAGTATAAAATGTTGCCGCCTCTTTGGCTTCTGTATCGAACCATAAATGAGGGGTAATTTTTTGCATGTTTATATACTATAACAAAAACTTTCCTGATTTCTTTTCTAATCACAGTTGGGAACTTGAAGCACGTCACAACGATAGACCTCTTCCGCCAAAGCTCCCCAGGTAGGAATCATCAGGATAAGCACTAAAACTGCCACCAAAGCGTTTACGAGATAAAAGTGTCGTTTACCTTTTTTATCTTTTCGTAACATCGGCCAAAGACTAATTGCCAAAGCAAAAGGCAGTGCAACGAGTCCTCCAATCATAAAAGCAAAACCAAGGCCGTTAGGTCTATCCCCATCATTGGTTAAGATCATCTTTAAGAAACTTTCAATGACAGTAATGCGAAAAACAATGCTAGAGAGGAGAACTGCTATTGGAAGAGATAAAAGAAAGCCAATGATGGCAGACTTTTTTTGGGTCATGTATTTATTCTAACCTAAAAAATTTCTTACTGTATTTCCTGATGAATTCGACTGAGCATCTGTTGATAACTACAAGTAGGTAAACCTAGTACGACTAGCTCCCGTTCGTCCTTTTCTTGAGTTTTCATGTTTTCCTTTTTATCTATTGGCCGGACTTGAACTCCAAAGGGTTGCAAGATATCTCGAGCCACTTCAAAACGCGTCGTAAGCTTAGGACAGAACACATGAACTGTCTTATTCCACACCTGTTGTTTGATTGCGGCGATGATCACTTGCGAAATATGACCAATGTACGTTGGTTGAAACTTCCACGACGTATCAAACTCTCCAACTGAGTCAGTTCCAATTAGCTTAAATATTCGATTAAAAGGTCTGTCATTTTCCGTATTAGGACTCTTTCCCAAGATAAGTGAGGGTCTAAGAATTAAGTACCCAGCTTGTGTCTCTTCAACTTTATCTTCCGACTTGGCTTTAAGCTCACCATAGATATTATCTGGCTCAATTGCTGCAAAAGAAGAAATGAAAATAACTTTCGCACTAACAAGATTAGCGGCTTCAACAATATTCTGGGTAGACGTGTAGTTTGTGTGAACGTACCCAGTTTTGTCATCTTCCGCCGGACGAGGGCTAGAGTGATTAGCAGTTTGAATAATAATGTCTGGTTGTACCTGCTGACAAAGTGATAGAACTTGTTCAGCATTTGTCACGTCTAAGGCAAGAAGTTCTTTCCTAAACTGCTGCTGGTGATACGTACCAATAACGTCAAACTGTTGACTTAGGTCTTCAAACAGACGAGCACCTAAGTATCCATTAGCTCCAATGATCAGGACTTTCATGAGCCGAGTATAGCAAAAGAGAACACTTGTTCGGTGCTTATTTTTTCAGCAGGGTTACGCGATAGTCTAAAGACTCAATGGTTTCTTTTAACTTTTCAATAGACACGAGTTGCGGATCATACGTTACAGCAGTTTCAGCTTTAGCATAGCTGGTATGGGCAGAAAGTACTCCGGTGGTATCTTCCAACTCTCCATCAATATTCATACTACAGCTCGCACAGTGCATTCCTTCAATTTTAAAGAATACCTGGGTTCCTACTTTTTCTTTTTTCTTAAACAGATTTAACATCTTTAAATTACCTCCAAAACTCCGGTATACATGCCCATCACACAAGTAAACGAATACTTACCCTTTTCAGTAGGCGTGAAAGAAACGGATTGGCTATCTGTAGGGCCTAACTGCATTTTGATGTTGAAAGCTTTTAACACAAAAACGCTAGCACAGGTGTATGTATCTTTGGTTTGCACCGTTAGTTGAACTGGTACGCCAGCCTTAACTTTAATATGACGAGGTGAGTAACCGTTTGAAGTTGCTTCAATAACCACTTGCTGCACTCCATCGACCATTCGAGTTTGAGTCTCTATTCGTTCTTGCAATCTTTCGGTAGAAAAGTAGTACGTAATGGGATCTGTTACTTTTTGAAAAGTGAGTGGGGCATCCAGTACCACCAAGATTCCATTCAAACTGCTCAGTCCTAAAAAGATCAATACCGCCGCCGCAATCTTTAGGAAACTCTGACGAAAGGTTTCTGATAACTTTGCCGTTGCCACACCCAGCGCTGCAAAAAGAGGCGATGTTCCTAGGACAAAAAAGAACATTATCAGTGCACCCATAACAGCATTACCTGAAGTAATGGCCAAAACCTCCATAGCTTGCGTTACACCACAGGGAATAAAAATAGTCAGTAGACCTAAAATGGCTGGTGTAAAAAGTGCTTTGCTCTTCGTTGAGTTTCGCACCATTCGTTGGATGAACTTTGGTGGTTGAAATACGATGTACCTAAAAAGCGGATGAAGCTGTAATAAGTTGGCTGCCGTTGCCAGCATAAATAAAGCAGCGAACCCTTGAAAAAACAAACGCAGCGTTAGACTAAGCTCCATCTGTGAACCAAGCCAACCTAAAAGGAATCCTAACAAAGTGTGAGCGACTAACTTACTAACGAGAAAAAGTCCTACTGGTAACCAATCCAGTTGATCAAACGAAGACGGCGTCGTATGAGCAGCGTTTTTCTCTATCTCTTCATCTTTTTGGTTGGCAATAATACTGGCCAGTAAACCGCCTTGCATCGCGAGGCAAGACAGTCCACCCGTCGTTAACCCCGTCAGAAAAATTGCCCATAAATTCATACTGCTCCTATATACGCACTCTCTTTAACCGCAGCGCATTAAGTACTACCGACACACTTGAGAATGCCATTGCCGCGCCCGCTACTGCCGGGTTAAGAAGAATGCCAAAGAAAGGGTAAAGGACGCCAGCAGCGACAGGAATACTAACTACATTGTAGAAAAATGCCCAAAATAGATTCTGTTTGATCGTCCTCATCGTTGCCCGAGCTACAGTAATTGCTTTAGGCAGTTTTGAGATTTGACCACCAAGCAAAGTAATGCTGGCAGACTCAATCGCCACGTCGGTACCGGTTCCCATGGCAATGCCAACGTCTGCTGTGGCCAAGGCTGGTGCATCATTAATACCGTCACCGACCATGGCTACGGTGTGCCCAGCCGCTTGTAACTTCTTTACTTCGTCCGCTTTATCGGCGGGCAGAACCTCAGCAATAACGTGATCAATCCCCACTTGCTGCGCAATATACTTTGCCGTCTGTGTATTATCACCAGTCAACAAAGCGACTTTGATACGCTGTTGATGTAGCAGCTCAATCGTTTGCTGCGCGTCGTCTTTAACAGTGTCAGCTATTCCTACATAACCAAGCACCTTTTTTGCGGTCATTAAAATAACTGGAGTTTTTCCTTGGGAAGCAAGTGTATTTACGAGTTCCTTGTCAACTTCTATTGCCAACTCTTTGGCTAACTTTTCGTTTCCAGCGTAGTACTTTTGGCCGTTCACTTTACCGTGAAGTCCTTTACCTTCGATGACAGAAAAGTCTGTGACTGCTGACACTTTTACTTTTTGAGTTTTAGCTTTCTCAACTACTGCCTGTGCTAATGGATGTTCCGAATGGTGCTCCAAAGAAGCAAGCACTTGCAGTACTTCTTCTGGAGTACTGTCATTGGCTGACTGAATATCAGTTACCTCTGGCTTTCCTTTAGTCACGGTACCAGTTTTGTCTAAGACCATAAAGTTAACTGCTCGCAGTTTTTCTAAACTCTCAGCATTCTTAATCAGAATGCCGTTCTGCGCAGCTTTACCTATCCCCACAATCACCGCGGTAGGTGTAGCCAATCCCATAGCGCAAGGACAAGCGATAACTAAGATCCCGACGAAGCTTACTATTCCTAGAGTCAAAGCTTGGTAAAAGGGCATAAACTGCGAACCCACAATTAACCAAGTCAGTAGAACAATAACAGCGAGTACTAAAACGACCGGAACAAAAACAGCTGAGATTTGATCAACTAACTTTTCAATCGGGGCTTTAGACCCCTGTGCTTCTTCCACCATTTTAATAATTTGAGCTAACATCGTGTCACTGCCAACTTGAGTGGCCTTAACACGTAGTGAGCCTTGTTTATTCAAAGTAGAACCAATCACAACATCACCAATTTTTTTATCAACAGGAATCGACTCTCCCGTAATCATCGACTCATCAATAGACGAACTACCTTCAATAATCTGACCATCAACGGCAATTTTCTGTCCTGGCTTAACAACAAAGATATCTCCTACGATCACTTCTTCAACGGGAATCTCTATTTCTTTACCATCACGTATGACGATGGCGCTTTTTACTTGTAAGCTGAGCAGCTTTTCAATTGCCTCACCGGTTTTTAACTTTGACCGTGCTTCTAGGAACTTCCCTAGAGTGATAAAGCCAATCACCACAATAACAACGTCATAGTAAGTGTGCTCGGTATTAATAAAAGGCGCCAGAACTTTTTCAAATGCAGAGATAGTAAGACTGTAGAGAAAAGCAACTAACGTACCAATACCTACCAGCGTATCCATATTTGCAACACGGTGCTTCACAAAACGAGCTAGTCCTTGCAAGTAAGGCACCCCAACCACAAATAAGGTATAGGTTGCAAAGATAGGAAGTAGGTGATGGAAAAAGATTTTTGCTACTTCAGGCATAGCTGGCCACAGTCCTAGTGGATCAGCCCCTATCTCCCAACTCATAACGAAGATACTCACTACCATAAAAGGCAGTAAAATCCTGAGGTGATGACGTAGCGTAGCTAACTCTTTGAGCTTCCTTTCTTTGATACTGGCATCCGAAGAAATCGGGGTCATCATGTCATGTCCTGCATGGAGAGAGTGATCCATGTGATGGTGAGCATCATTTTGCGGCTCTTCCAAAGAGTAACCCAACTTACTAATCTCTTTATTCATTGCCGCGATAGAGGTCTCTTGAGGATCAAAAGTAACTGTGGCTTTTTCCGTTCCATAATTCACTTCACAAGACTCAACACCCTCCATTTTTTCTAGCTTTCTTTTGATCGTGCTCGCACAGGAAGCACAGTGCATTCCAACCACGGCGGTCGATTGAGTCTTAGTTGTTGGTGACATACTTCTCCGGTTTTTGTTGAAACTTTTTTAAGCATCCACTCGCACAAAAGTAGTAGTGAGCCCCATCATGCTGCAAGCTAAAGCCAGCAGTCTTTGGCGAGACTCTCATCTGACAAACTGGATCGTGCACAACTGGAACTAGATCTTTCATCGGCATACTCAAGTACTCAGCTAGCTCAGACTCTTGATGCTGATCTATTAAAACTTCGCGCAACATATCGCTGGCTTGAATAATTTTGGGATTGCTCAACTTATAGATAACTTGCTTACCATCTCGAATAGCTGTCACTGCTTGAGCATCTCGCAAAATCATTAAGTGCTGACTGATATTTGCTTGCGGCAAGTCCAACATTTCGTAAATGTCGGAAACACAGAGTGCTTGGCCTCGGAGCAGGTGAATGATCTCCAAACGACGTGGATGAGCTAATGCTTTGAGAAGCTCAGCGTGTAGTTCAAATACTTCAGAATACATATTCTGATATTAGAATATGTTTCCCACTAATTGTAAAGAGTGAAATGTAAATAAGTATTATTTTTCTGCAAACAGAACTATCCACTGTTGATCTCTAGAACCCAAACCACGATCTTGGCTGTTAAACTCATAACTATCTAGAAGCTTAAAACCAGCTTTGCTCATCTGTTCTGCCATTTCCGACAAAGTAAAAAAAGTAAACATGCGCGTCATTGTTCGATCAAATGGAACAGGCTGTGTTCCTTCACCTTCACCAGCTTTAGTTTGAATAAAGAGCTTTCCCTTGGGTTTAAGAACACGGTAAAAACTTTTGAGAACTTGTGGAATATCATTTCGATCAAGGTGAAGAAGCGCTGCTTTACACCATACTCCATCGAACTCTTCGTCTGGCAAAGTTAACTTAATTAAGCTCATCTGCTGGGTGGGAACTTCGGGGTGTAAGCTGTTTGCTTCAGCTAGTAATCCTTCCGAAAGATCTATCCCTAAAGCCTTATATCCCTTACTGATGAAGAAAGCTGCATCTCTGGCTGAACCACAACCTGCATCGAGGATGTATCCACTAGTTGGGATAGTGGCCAGAAACTTTTCCAGCTCGGTGGTATCTAGTTTTTTCTCAAAGTGCTGCACAAACTGCGGCGCGAATTGATTATATGTTTGGATAGTTGAAGCAAACTTGTCAGACATTACTGACCCTTCGCGATTACACTCATCTCTATACTTGCACCAAGCGGTAATGCTTTGACACAAACCGCTTCGCGAACCGGAAATGGCTCTTGAAAGTAGGTCACATACAAAGGATTAAGTTCTGCCAAAATGGAGATATCCGTAACGTAGAGGGTAACTTTGATAATATCATTCAGATCTACGTTAGCAGCTTTTAAGACCTCTTCTATATTCCGCATAACTTGTCTAAATCGATCCTCAACTGACCCTTCTACAAGTTTGCCGTCAGCGGTGAGATGAATGAAGCCCGCAGTATAAATAAATCCATTTACAATTAGTGCCTGAGATAGTAAACCTTTTGCACTTTGGGCAGACTCTGTTTTGACTTCTTGTTTCATAACTCAATCAAGGACTCCTTACCCTCTTTCCAAAGTGTCTCACTCTGGATACCAATCAAGTAAGACTACATCAATATTAGGATTGCCTGCGTTGACCAGTTCTTTGAACTTACTTACGTCAGACAAGCCATCCTGGCCTCGATAGTGATATGGATAGACTTGTGCAGGCTGGAATGCCAGGACTGCATCTGCTGCTTCCTCCACTGTCATCGTAAACGGCGGATTCATGGGAATGAAAGCAATATCGATATCTTTTAAAGCTCGCATTTCTGGTGTTCCAGCAGTGTCACCCGCAATATACATTCGCAGTCCATCTTTTTCGATCACATAGCCATTTCCTCTTCCTTTGACATGACGACTATCGGCCGTTTCCGGAAGGTTATACATAGGGATAGCGGTAAGAGTAAAACCTTGCTGCTCAATGACATCACCGTTTGCCATCACTACTGCGCGAGCTGCCAACTCTGTAGGTAGCTGATCTTTAACTGCTTGTGGCACAATTAGTGTTGCGTCACCTATCACTGCCGCAATGGTATCTGCATTCAAATGATCGCCGTGAATATCTGTTACGACCACCATAGTCG
>DBDU01000007.1:0-291 GCA_002293725.1 Patescibacteria group bacterium UBA924 | reverse complement strand
GGTGCAGGCTGTCCGGCATATGCTGCAGCCCCACCCGTCGGGTCGGCATAGATCACGGTTTCACCGGATTGCAAAATTAATGAGGCATGAGTGATGGGGGTAACCTGGAGTGAGACTGTGGGTGCAGGTGTGTTTACAATGGTCTGTTGCTGTTGGTCTTGTGAGCGCTTATTCAGAGCAAAAAGCCCACCCACAACTATGATAAAAAGTATGGATAAAAGAAGTACTTTTTTCATATCTTTTAGTATAACAGAGTCTAGGACCTGTCTCTTATACACATCTGACGCTGCC
>DBDU01000004.1 GCA_002293725.1 Patescibacteria group bacterium UBA924 | reverse complement strand
AGATGTGTATAAGAGACAGGTATGTATCATATTGTAGTCATCGCTCCAAACCAAGTGGAAACTCCTCTATTTCAGAGAGTACGCGAGTGTTTTACCTTACGCAAAACCAGTGTCATTCTTTCTTTTGTTTCTGAAACAGATCATATCCTGACTGAAATTTATGAATGTAAGCCTGACTATATTTTTTTGAGCGCTTCATACCCACCTACTGAACAACTTGAAAAGCTTACCTCCCTAGCTCAATACGTGAGGAAAACAAGGCGAGTTGTTCCTTTAATTTACCTTATCGACTGGACTAACCCACTTTCGTCAGTCCTAGGAACGAGCTGGTCTGGTCAAGTCGGAGTGCTCCACGGATACAGTAACAACGCCGAGATTATTGACCTTTTTCAACGATTGGATGGATGGGGCGTAACTGTGGGCCAGTAGTAACGTCAATTACTTCGTATCCCAGCTTTACCAGCGAATCTCGGGCAGTATCAGCAGCTTGCCAATCTTTAGCCGTGCGAGCCGTTTGGCGTTGTTCTACCAATTGACGAACTTCTTCGCTAACAGTCGCTAGATCTGTAATCAGGGCTGTGGGCTGATCAGTGAGTTGAAGGGTCCGAAAACCTAACCCCAACACTTCATCAAACTCCACTAACAAATCATACTTATCCGAGCCCGGAATGTTTGACTTAGTCACTTCATATAACACACTCAATGCTTCTGGCGTTTTCAAATCATCTTCCATCAGCCCAAAGAAACGTTGTCGATACTCGTCAATCTTTTCTAACTTATCCTCACTCAGAACTGTACGACCAGTTTCGGTTTTAAACTGCAAAATCAACTTTGCTAGTTTTTGCCATGATTTTTGCGCACCTTCTACGCTTTCCCAAGTAAAGTTCATCTCTGAACGATAGTGCGTGGTCAAGAAAAGGAGTCGCAAAGCTTTCGGATCTATGCCTCGTTTCAGAACGTCATCAATCGTATAAAAGTTTCCTAAAGACTTACTCATCTTCTCGCCGTCTACGCGCAAGAAGTTGTGATGAACCCAGTACTTTACGAAGGGTTGTTTTCCGGTAGCTGCTTCAGCTTGGGCAATCTCATTAGTATGGTGAACAGGGATGTGATCAATCCCTCCAGTGTGGACGTCAAACTGTTCTCCCAAGTAATGAATGGCCATAGCTGAACACTCAATATGCCATCCTGGGAAACTTCGGTCCGCCCAAGGGCTTTTCCAAACCATTGCCCGATTCTCACCAGGTCGTTCAAACTTCCAAAGCGCAAAGTCGGTCGGGTTCCGTTTACCGATCACTCGCTCTACCCGAGCTCCTTCTTGAAGTTTTTCCAGATCTAAGTGAGCCAACTTGCCATAGTCACTTAACTTGGAGGTATCAAAGTACACCCCATCACCTTCAATCACATAGGCATAGCCTTTCTTCTCTAACACTATGACCATTTCCAGCTGCTCTTGAATATGGTCAGTTGCTCTGCAACTGACATCGGGCCGTACGTTCCCCATCAGATCCATAGAGCGAAAAAAGTAGTCTTCAAACTCATGAGCAATATCCCAAACTGACTTACCGTACTTTTTGGCTCCCTTTTCGAGCTTGTCTTCTCCGGTATCAGCATCAGAAGCAAGGTGTCCGACGTCAGTCACATTTTGCACAAACTTAACCGTGAAGCCTGCATGGCGAAGTGTACGAATAAATACATCGTCCATGGTGTACTTTCGAAGATGTCCCAAGTGGGTATAGTCATACACTGTAAAACCACAAGCATAGAGACCTACGTCTGGAGCCGAGCGTGGTTCAAACTCTTCAATCGTACGTGACATGGTGTTATAAAGCTTCATTTCTTCCTTTATTTACAAAAAAACCGCCTCTTGGACGGTTTGCACAGCGACTCCAGTCCAAGTTTAGTTACTGGACAGGCAACAACAGCGAAAATGTTGTGTGGTCTGCATTATCGATGAGTATAACATGCGAAAAGCTTATCCCGAGCTACTTAATTTCTTTCGATCATTCTGAAGCTTACTGATAGTCTGCGACTTCTTAGACTTTCCAGCTCCCATCGCCGCTTCTCCTGTTACTTTTCCTTGTGGAATCGGGACGTCTTCCGCTTGCGCGGCTTCTCTCTGATGTTGTCTTGCCTCTTCCTCTTCTTTTTTCTGTTTCTCTATCTGCTCAGAACGAAGTTTTTTTTGAACGTACTGTTGCTGTTCTGCATTCATTTGATTAAACCGTTGTAACATCTGTTTTTTCTTCGCCGCTTCTTCAGGACTATCAGAAGACGATCCCCCTAAAATACTTTGCAGCTCAGGTGGGAGAAATTCGAGGAAACTACCAGCCACGTCTTTTGCAACGTACTTTGCTTCTTGGACAGGCCCAGTGAGAGGACGAGGTGTCTTGGCTGAGCCCCCGTGTCCTTGCATTAACGATGACACCGCTTGTGATCCTGGCAACTGTCCCGTTTTGGCAGTCTGCTGACCCATCGCAGCAGCTTGATCCATCATGGCATCACTGAGGTCGGGAGAGCCTAATCCGGGAGGAAGAGCTCCTGGTGGTGGCGATTTAAATCCAGACATAACACTCTACATTTTTTTGTGTTGAAGCTGAAGAATCTGCATCCCATCCATCTGCTGGTGATGCTCTTCCTGTTGCTGAACGACTTCTTCTTTTTGCTGCTGGGCTGCTAAGTATTCTGGTGACTTCTTCATCTCTTCAATATGTTGCAGCTCTTCTTGTACTTTCTGCTGGTCAAGTTGGCGTTGGCGTTCCCGCTCGGCTTCTCTCTTCGCTTCATCCTCAACGAGCTTTTTATCGCTAGCGACTTCAGCTTTTGTCTGAGCGTCTTTGAGGATCTCATCCAAAATATCGAGGGGATTTTTTGCTGCTGCATCACCGGCTCCACCTGTAGAAGGAGTTGTCGCTGGTTGTGGTGGCAGGGCTGCTTGTGCGGGATCCGTCATACGTTTTTCATCCTATCACGATCTTCTAGTCTGAATACAGAAGCGGCTCCGTCAGGAGCCGCTTCATAGACATCTTCACATGCTTAGTCTCTGTAATCCGGAACTAAGTTCCAGGCCCATTTTGCCCCATGTGTGGCTCGCCTTTCTTTGGTCTTACGTAGCTGCCTGGCCGCACTTTGTGCTGCCTGCGAGATGGCTAAGTAAAGATCAGCTGCCTTTTCTTGGACAACAATATTCTTTCCAGGAACATCAATATAAATTTTGGCCGAAGTCGAGAAAAGATCGTTCTTCTTCTTTGGAACGCTTTCCAGGTAGACGACGACTTGGGAAATACGACCTCTCTTACGAAAAAGTCGAGTAACATGCTTCTCAACGAAAGCGCGTAACGCCTCCGTCACAGCAAAGGTTTTAGATTGGACAATGATATTCATTGTCTTCTCCTTTCTCTCTTTCAAGTACAGGGTGAAAGAGAACCTTAAAATAGAACTGTAGAAGCACTTCTATATGTCAGACTATAACAAAATACACCTCGAGTGGCAAGAAAACAAAGAGAATCAAACTAGATCGATCTTCTTCCCTCAAGTGCCCGGGCTAAAGTGACGCCATCAGCGTACTCAATGTCTGCACCAATAGGCAAACCGTGACCAATACGGCTGATCTTCGGACGTTTTTCTTCAGGGAGAGATTGGTTAATTAACTCGGCAATGTAGAGGGCAGTAGCCTCTCCCTCCATAGTAGGGTTAGTAGCCAAAATAACTTCCTGAACAGGATCTAGTCTCTTTAAAATATCACGCAAGTACAGTTGGTCCGGCCCAATGTTATTTAGAGGTGCAATTGAGCCATGAAGTACATGGTACTTCCCAGTGAACTTACCAGATCGTTCTAACGCTAAGAGATCTAAAGGTTGTTCAACTACACACAAGACCGTGTCGTCACGATCTGTATCACTACAAATATCACAAGGATCTTCTTCTGCTACATTGTGACACGTTGAGCACAGCACCACGTTTTTTTTCAACGCAACGAGTTTAGTAGCAAAATCCTGTAGCTCGTGCTCAGGGTTATGAAGAAGATAAAACACTAAACGCTGCGCTGACTTAGGCCCCACACCTGGAAGACGTTCAAATTTTTCAATGAGTTGGCGAATTGCTCGAGGAAGTTTAGTCACACCAGGGATACTACCATGTATAATTTCGTCCTAACAGAGTGACTCGGAGAAACATATGCCTTACCTTTCTGCAGAATACATTGGCACTATCTTTACAATGCATGGGTACTCTCTAGAGAGGTCTGCAAACGAGACTGTCTATGAGCAAATGAAGAAGCTCTGTGAGAGTGGAACTTTAACTGAGCACATCCTCGCCCAGCACCAAAAGCACTCTGCTTTAGATACTTTTGGAATGCTCAAACATCATATTACTCAGCAAGAATCCGGGTCCATTTCTGATGAAGCCCTTTTTCAGCTTTTTGATCTGCTGGATTTTGTAGCCGAGATGGTTGATGAAGAAGGAATGAATCTTAATCCAACTCAAGTCTTTCTCTTCCTTCGGCACAGCTTCTCTAGCGAACCCACAGCTTAACCAATCTTGAGGTTATGTTTACGTCGGTAAACATGGGCTACATCTGAGAAACCAAATTTTTCAAGTCGCTTGGCTACTTCTTCTAGCATAGTCGCACGCAACTCATCATCAGAGACACTGCCATCCTTATTTGTGTCTGCTTCATTTAACGTTTGTTGCTCCTGAGGAGTCAGATCTTCACTAGCTGCCTGTTTGGCCATAATTCGCTTTAACTCTGCGCGTTTAGTGTTCAGATCTACCATCTCTTCTTTCAGTCCTTTGAATAACTCGTCTTTTGCTTTAGCGCTCGACCTCTCACCAGGTTGACCCTGAATTCCCTCTGCTAAAAGTAAAATTCTGGTGATCGTCTTTACTTTTTCAGAGCTCTCGGCATCTAAACCAATTGCTTCAGCAACCATGTTCGAGATCTCTTGTGCGCGAGCCAGCCGCTGAGCAACCTCAGGTTGTTCAAGCAAAAAGGCTGCTTGATTTTGGCGCTCTTTATCAGTCATATTTTTATCTTGTGGAATACCTTGCTCTGCATCAACCATAAAACTCCTTGTTTAAGAACTAGACACGCGTTGCTCTCTAGTTCTACTGACTCTTTGTCTCACAGTCAAGCAAAAAAAACAGGCTTACAAATGTAAGCCTGTCTCAAAATCGTTTTTATGACAAGTTACTCGGCGATCTCTTCACCAACTTCATAGCGCACAAATCGGCTGACGACAAACTTCTCGCCAATTTTGCCGCTTAGGCCTTTCACCAACTCTTCGATGGTTTGATCACCACGAATAAAGTCTTGAGCTAATAACTCTTCGACAGTTGCAGGATTCATGGAAGCGACTTGCATTGCCACGTTCCGAGCCATTTCTTGAAACTCAGGGTTACGCGCTACGAAGTCTGTCTCACAGAGAATTTCAACCATGGCTGCAACCTTGCCAGTGTTGTGGACATACGAAGCAATATAGCCTTCTTTAGTCTCACGATCTGCTTTTTTCTCCGCTTTGGCGAGACCACGTTGTCTCACCCACTCCCGAGCTTTTTCCATGTCACCGTTGGACTCTTCTAAAGCTTTCTTACAGTCCATCATTCCTGCGCCAGTTTCCTCGCGCAAGTTCTTAATATCAGCAGCAGTATAGTTTGCCATAGGAACTCCGTATTACTTTGCTTTTTTACCAGCGGCATAGCCAGCGACAACAGCATCGACGATGAACTGAATGCTCTTCACAGCATCATCATTTGCTGGCACTGGAATATCAATAAGCTCTGGATTGGTATTACTGTCGATTAACGCCATCATAGGGATGTGATTGCGTGAAGCTTCCAGAACAGCTACTTTCTCTCGACTTGGGTCAATGATGAATAAAGCGTCTGGTTTACCTTTAAGCTCCCGAATTCCTCCAAAGAAACGCTCCAAACGTTGACGTTCTTTATCAAGTAAAACGCGCTCACGTTTAGTGTACATATCAAACTTGCCCTCTTTCAGACCAGTTTCAATCTCGATCATTCGGCGAAGTGAACGACCTACCTGCTCCCAGTTGGTCAAGAGACCACCGAGCCAACGAGAAGTAATACTCATGACACCTGCTGGCACCGCTACTTCTTTGATAATGTCACGTGCTTGTTTTTTGGTACCAACCACAATGAGGGTTTTACCTTTAGCGCCCAAATCGTAGGCATAGTTATAGGCAACTTTGAGCTGTTCGGCAGTTTTTGCTAAGTCAAAAATGTGAACACCGTCTTTCTCGGTGTAGATCCACTTAGCCATTTTAGGATGCCAACGACGGGCCTGATGGCCAAAGTGACAGCCAGCCTCCAAAAGCTCTCGCAGATCGTAATCTGGTGCCTGTTGTGGCAAAGAACTCACATCAATCATAAAACCTTTCCTTTTCGCCGTTTTTATCGAGATATAGTGAATCTCGCGGCTCGTATGCAGGATATCTAAAGTTCAGGAGAAAAAGATATCAAGCACGCTACTACAATTTTTTACTTGGTGAATTGTACCACAACTTGAGGAATTAGCTAGATTATTTTGATTTATAACAGAGTGTTCTAAACTTTTTTTGCTAGCTCTACTGCATTCTCTAATAACGAGACCACAGTTACCGGTCCGACCCCACCTGGAACGGGTGTTAAAAAACTGGCTACTTTTTCCACACTTCGTCGATCAATATCAGGTCGAGGTTCACCCACGTCCACTAAAACTACTCCCTCTTTTACCATCTCACCAGTAACTAGTCTTTGCTGACCAGTCGCGCTAATGACGACATCTCCATCTTTCAGAAGCTGACCTGTGAGTACTCTGCTTTCTAGATCTTTTTTACCGATCATCTCAACCTCAAAACCAAGATTGCGCAGCTCATAAGCAAGTGGTTTGCCCAAGATGTCAGACTTGCCAATCACAATGTACTTGCCAGCTTGAAGTTGATGAGAGCTACCCAAAATAGAAAGTACGGCTTTGGCTGTCGCAGGAAGCACTTTTCCTTGTCTTTTCCAGCTGCCATCTTTAACTGAAGCTAACGTATCGGGATGAAGTCCATCAACGTCTTTGTGTGGGTCGATAGTGGTCACCAAACTTAGCCACCAGTTTTGAAAGTCTTGTGAGCTCTCCCCTAATACAGCGGCTTCCCAAGTTTTTCGCCAGGGTTTTTGGATAATAATGCCCGTTATATTAGAGTCTTCGTTTAAGGTTTTTAGCTGCTGTTGAATCTCTGCCAAAGAGTCAGTAACTGAAAAAGAAAACACTCGATACTCTATCCCCACTCGTTGTGCTGCTTGCTGTTTCAGCCCAGTATATAGTTGGCTGCCCTTATCCTCCGTAAAGAGAATAGCAGCCACAGTAATGTGCTTCCCTTGAGTTTTCAACTCCGCCACCACTTTCTGTAAGTCAGCTTCTCGTTGTTGAGCAAATTGATTTCCATCAAAAAGAATCATTGTTTATGCCTCATGAATCAACTTCTTCAAACGAGTAATGTTCGCTGCATCGGGGCCAAGCTGCTCAAGACCTGGAACTTCCAAAATAAGAGGCACGTGTTCCAGTTGGGGTAAGTTGAGAAAGTACTCCATGTCTTCCGGAGGAATCAAGCCATTTCCCAAGTTCTCATGGCGATCACGACCAGAACCAAATGGATCGCGACTGTCATTCACATGAACACACTTCAAGGTTGCCCACAGCCCCAAGTGATCTATCTCTTCAGCCGCTGTTCTGGGGAGAGCCGAACCTGCGGGCTGAGACTTACCTAACCCATATCCAGCGGTAAACGCATGACAGGTATCAAAGCACCACCCCAACTTAGGAGAGTCAATCTCGTTGATTAACCACTGAACTTCCTCAAGTTTGCCACCAATTTTGCCGTTGGGGCTAGCTGCATTTTCGATTAAAAAAGTAGCGCCTTCAGGAGCTTCATCAACTAGAGTTTGAATATGCTTTCTCACTTCTTCCCGACATGCTACCCAGCCAGCACCTTTGTGACTCCCAACGTGAACGACCACTCCATTCCCGGAAATATGCGCGTCAAACTTTAAGTCAAAAGCTAAAGCAGTCATAGACTTGGTAATGAGTTCAGGATTTTCGGAGGCAAGATTCACCAAATATAAAGAGTGAGTAATAATTGATCCAATGCCCTTTTCTGCTCTTTTTGCAGCAATTTTTTTGGCATCAAATCGTGATAGCTCAGGTCGTGCCCATACCCGTGGACTTCCCGAAAATACTTGGACACAGTTGCCACCAATCTCGGCCCCTCTTTCAATCGCTAGCTCAATTCCACCTGCAGCTGATACATGTCCGCCGACTTCACGCATGAGGACCTTCCTCCGCAAAGAGCGGAAACTTCTTGCACATGGCTTTAACTTGTTGAGCAATCTCTAATAATTTGAGATCTTGATCAGCTTCAGCGCGAAACTCTTTCAAAAACTTGGATCGT
Organism: Patescibacteria group bacterium UBA924; assembly: GCA_002293725.1. Taxonomy (GTDB): domain Bacteria; phylum Patescibacteriota; class Microgenomatia; order UBA1400; family PJMF01; genus UBA924. The sequence goes on along the minus strand of DBDU01000004.1, from coordinate 30,457 downwards.
AACTTTTTGTCTTGTGGCAGCTCATACTTCTGTACATGGCGAACAACCTGGGCGATCCACTTGCCAATCTTCTTCATCTCTTTTTCTTTCATCCCACGGCTAGTTACCAGTGGGGTTCCCAGTCGTACCCCAGACGGGTAAAAGGGAGAGCTAGGCTCTGTAGGAACGGTATTACGATTGGCGTAAATACCAGCGACATCCATGGCATAGGATACTTGTCCGCCCAAACCAAAGCCGAATGAACTCAAGTCCATAATCATTAAGTGCGTTTCTGTTCCCCCACCAACCAGAGGGATACCTTCGTCCATTAAGGTCTGTGCCAAGGTTTGAGCATTCAGCCTAATCTGGCGAGCATACTGGGTAAATGACGGTTGGGATGCTTCGGCGGCCGCAATCGCGATTGCGGCTGTGGTGGCGTTGTGTGGCCCACCTTGCAGTCCTGGAATAATTGCCGCGTCAATTTTCTTTCCTAATTCAGGATCTCGAGCTAAACCACGCTCAGTAACCAGAATCATTGCGCCTCGGGGACCGCGAAAGGTCTTATGCGTTGTAGACATAATCACGTCAGCATGAGGAACTGGAGATGGATGTTCCCCGCCGATAACTAAACCAGTCACGTGGGAGATATCAGCCATCAGCCATGCCCCCACCTCATCAGCAATTTGTCGGAATTGAGCAAAATCTAACAGAAATGGATACGCGGTATTTCCGGCAATAATGAGCTTCGGTTTATGCTTGTGAGCGAGCTCTCGCACTTGCTCAAAATCAATCCGTGCATCTGCTCCTAAGCCATATTGAACAGAGTTGTAGTACTTTCCAGAAAACGTCACGTCAGGATGACCATGGGTGAGATGCCCACCCATAGTTAATTTTAGACCCATTAGCGTGTCACCTGGCTGTAATAAGGCAAACTGAATGGCAGAGTTGGCCGGTGAACCAGAGTATGGCTGCACATTCACATACGGGACACTAAAAAGCTTTTTCACCCGCTCAATTGCGAGGAGCTCTACTTGGTCGATGATTTGATTTCCTTCGTAGTACCGACGATTTGAGTATCCTTCGGAGTATTTATTTGAAAGACACGATGACAGTACCTCAGAAACCTGGGGTGAAACCGTGTTCTCGGATGGGATGAGTCCAACTTTATCGAGTTGGCGTTGATATTCTTGTTCAATGAGACTGAAAATTTGATCTGTCATGGCACTCCTGTTGTGTATTAGTGACTATAGCGCAGACGCGCAACACACGGGAGGAGAGTTGCGTAGACAAACAACGCAGCCCTCCAATGTACCATTACTGAGCGCTGGAGAAAGGCTGAAGAGCCGAGATGCGTGATTTAATCATTGTGCTCCTCACCTTTGGAAGATGGTGGAAAGTACTTAGCGAAATCAATGCCAGCTCCTACCAGAACAGGAATAAACATACGTAAGAAACTATCTAAATCTCTTGGGTTGCGTAAGTCAATAGCCATAAGATCAGCAGGCGCCCCGTCGACGACCTGGTCAGTGTTAGAGACGGTGAAATTCTGATCGTCAGCAGCAACTTGAAGGGCTTCCAACCGGTATCTAGGCATGTACTCCTTTACTTAGGTACGTCGTTGACGTTTCCTACCAAAAAGGATCTATCAGCAGCAGCATGAAACATAGCAGGACCAACTAAAGTCATGAATAGTTCGTCAAGACCACGCTCTTGAGTAAGATCTAGAGATGCTAATAGACGAGCTTCATCTCCCTCAATTAAATCATTCGGATCAATTACCCCAATTGTGAACTCATCAAGTCGAACCAGTCTATACTGACCCAAAACTTGCAGAAAGGCTAGCTTACGTTCCAGCTCATCTGGTGTGTTTAAACCGCGCTCGATTGAGTGTGATTGTGTCATATATAAGAGAAATCAGTTGCGATTATATCATGAGGACAAATTGAACTTGACAGTTTCTTTGTCAAGTGCGGCGACTATTTGGCCATCTTCTTGTTCTGAACCTGCAAGAAGACTTAAGGCCATTTGCGGGCTGAGTGCACAGTCACGAACAAGGCTAAGAAACTGCTCTGCACTTAAAGTCCCCACTTCATCAGGAAAATCCCGATTAAATGCTTTGAGTTTCTCAGGATCGGCATACTCTGGAATCAGCTTTACGAATGGTAATCGAGGACCAATTGCAAATGCTCTGACTCCGTTAACGAGATCTTTTTCAGTAGGTCGAATGCCCAGGGTGCGTTTCTCTTCGAGCGCATCAGTAAGTGCAAACGCTTGCATAATAACTTCAGGGTTAAAGGCTGAAAATGAAGCTTGAAGCACCAACACTCCTCGATTAGACACTTGCTGATCGCTGGAGTTTAAGGCGAAACCAATATGCCACTCGATACAAAATGCACCGTTGGCGCATCTTTCCATCATACGAATGCGTTCAGTCTCTAAAGTATTAATAATACTTTCCCAGAGTAAGGCACTATCAATGTCTGCATTTAGATCAACTTGACGCAACAAGCGTTTAAGATCCTCTCCTTTCCCACTCTCAAAGTCTTCTGGAGACTCTGCTATCCAGGTAACGACGTCAAATGCAACTATTAATGTACGCTTTTCAGGATTAAAGAGAACATTCTTACGCAAAGTTTCAGTTTTATCCCAAGCTACTTGATCGGGCTCTTCAGAATTAGACTCCATCTCAAAAATTTCGGGATCTATAGAGCCAATACTAACCTGAATATCTACACTATTACCTATCTCCTGCACAGTCTTTTTATTCGCTTCTACCTTTGATGCAGACTGCGTAGCAAATAGAATGTCAGCTTCGGTATATTTAGAAATTGGTTGTTGATCTATCACAATTATTTAATAACCACATCAAGAGATGGGTCAATTCTCTTACACTCATCTGCTACCAGCTTACGATGACAAGTAACTGGATCTTCTTCCCAACACAGGATAGTAACCGTATGTTTCTTCGCCATCTCAATCAGCACATCGATGTACTGACGTTCTTTTTCTAAAACGTTTTCGGCAAACCAAATATTAAACTCAGGTTTTGTCATTGTGTTTTGATGACGAGCGGTTAAGACCTCATGAGAAGGGGCTAAATGAGGCATCCAAATATCCCAGACCACATCTTCTCCAGGACGACGCATAATACACACCCGAATACCATCTTCGGGAGAAGCAGGAACTTGGACAGATTTTGTAAATAGCGCCATATACAAAAAGGGACTCAACAGTGTAAGTCCCAATCCTTTTTTATACTACGTCTCGCTTAATAAGCTCTCGACCAAGATATGTACGGTTTGCACGAACCCCATCAGCTGCAAGATCGGGATTCTCTTCATGAGCAATAACTTCATATCCAGCTCTCATGAAAAAGTGATAAGAGTCTCCACTAGCATTGACTACCATCATTGTGTAGCCACGCTCAGTTGCAATACGCTCAGATAAACGAAGTAGCTCAGTACCTAATCCTTGGCCATCAAAGCCACGCGCAATATGCATCCGTCGACCTTCAGCAACTGGAGTACCACGCTCATAACCTTTCCAAGGTTCTCTGAGTACTCCTTTACGAATCACACGATATCCGACAACTTTGCCGTCTTTATCTCGAACTACTAAACTGGCAATATTCCGAGCATCAGAGCTCGTTTCTAGAATTCCTTCTGGAGTATTTGCTTGTTTGTACTTCTGACGCGCTTCTGCTGTTAGGTTTGCATAACTCGGAGCTTCGTCGAAGTTCTGTTGCACAATAGCAGAGATCTCCTCAGCATCTTCGGCTTCAATAAATCTGACATCAAAAACTTCGCCAGATTTGGAGACGATCTCGTATGCATCATCTGGAAGATCCAAAATCTCGCGTAAAAAAGCAGTTCCTATTAGTGGAGAGGTATTTTCCTCATTTCCACTTTCACCTTCAAAAGATTGATGCTTTCTTTCTGGATCTACAGACATATTGGTGTTCCTCGTGTTTTATAAAAAAAAGGCACTTCAGCTTTCAGCTCACTTGGTTTCCTCTTGTTTAATCAAGATTCGTGGCTTGGGAGCGAAGCAGTGATGCCTTCGCGATTATTCACTCAATTTGTTAGTGTTGAGTATTAAACTATTCTTTAATTTATTTTGCAAGTAGTAAAATTATAGGTCGTATTCTAGAGCTGGAATTCCACTAGTTTGGAGAGTTTCCCATTGTTCAGAAAGCGCGTTTTCTAAAGAACGCAAATATTCTTCGGTATATCTCTCAATTTCAAACTGTCTTCCTCGTTGTAAGACCCGTTGTCTTAACTGAGCAGGTGGCATTTTCAGTCTGAGATACAGATTTGGTTGAGGCAGCTGAGTGATTAACTCTGTTGAGAGCTGATTAAACAACTCGTACTCCTCGGAGGTGTACAAACCTTGTTCGAGACAAAGCTTGGCATAGACCAATCCCATAGTCAGTCCACTATCCATGATCACTTTTGGTTGCGACTCAATCCCAGCCAGATGCAAATAACGATCACGAATTAGCTTGAACTTCTCGGTTAAAAACCAAACATTACTTGAAAATGCCCAACGCTTACGGTCAGTTTTATCTGGTCCAAAAAATGGATTTTGCCCAAATACTTCATCCGCCATAATTTTTTCTGCACCAAGCATAGGGGCCACTCGTTCCACTACTGTCGACTTCCCTGCCCCTGCGCTCCCTAATACCACAACTGTTGAGAACTCACGTTCTCTAAGGAGTTCAGCGATTGCTTGTGTATCTTTAGAAATTTTTGCCTCAATTAAAGGATCAAATAGTAGTTTTCGTTCAGGAAGTGACATATCTTGATAGGGCGATATTCTACTCCCACTCTGTTGTGCCTGGTGGCTTTGAAGTTAAGTCATAAACAACGCGGACAACCTGAGGGTCATTGGCTTGAATACGATCCACCATTTCTTTGAGCGCTTCTTCTGGAATATCTTTTCCTGGTAAGGCTGGCACTCCAGTCATAAAGTCATTGGTAATAAAGGTACGAATTCCAATCGCTCGTTTTCCCTCTTCCCCAAAGTTGACTGGAAAGAGAACGACCGGAACCTGGCTAAGACTACGAATTAAGTCGTACTTGAGCAAAACCTGGTTCACAATATCGTCGGCTTCTCGAAGTTGATTAAGGACGTCTTTTGTTAACAAAGTTGGAGTAATAGTAGACGGAACTGTATCCAGTTTTTCGCCGAAAACATAGACTACTCTATTAACCTGGTGCACATGTTTAGGAATTTTTCGGGCGAGATCAAATAGAGCTGGCCAATCGGTTTTGCCGCTCAGTGCTGCCAAGTAACTATACGTTCGTCCGTCACCTTGAACACCTACTGTTCGCACAGGCAAGAGTGCCGTCGTCACCTCATCACCAGCAAACTTGTGAAGTTGTTGTTGGACGTCGTCAAATGTTTCTGTCTGATAAGGTTCGGTTGCACACAAAATGCGAATTGCCAAACCAGGCCCTGGGAAAGGCTGTCTCCAGACCAACTCTGTTGGCAGTCCCAGTTGGGTACCTAACTCTCGAACTTCATCTTTGTGATACTCACTCAACGGCTCAATGACTCTTCCTCTCTCTCGGAGATCACGAATAAGTTGAGTGTCGTTATGGTGAGTCTTGATCGTATCCGCCTTGGAGCTAGCCAAAGTTGATGCACTTTCAATCAAATCTGGACGCAGCGTTCCTTGCACCAAGAAAACATTGTCTAAATTGAGATGAAGCTTAGCCAACTCCTCTTCTGTTACTTTGACGAAAGTGTCACCAATGATTTTTCGTTTTTCCTCGGGGGCGGTAACTTCTTTCAGGGGAAGAGTCTTTTGACCTTGAATAGCTGTTGTTGCTTTAGCGAAAGTAGTACTCGCATCTACTGAAAGAACGTCCAAACCAATGTTTTTTAATGCAGAAACAACTTTTTTACTTTCGTCCTTTCGCATAAAGCCATGATCAATATGCAAGGCGATGATCTGCTCAGGTTTGAGTGCTTCTTTTAGGAGTGCAGCACAAACCGCTGAGTCGACTCCTCCACTCACTAAAACTAACACCTGACTGTCCCCAACCTTCTGTCGAATTGTTTTCAATGCTTCAGCCTTACGGTCACTGACCGTAAAAGTCGCTGGAACTTTGGCGATTTGAAGCAGAAAGTTGGCTAAGATCTTTTTGCCATTTTTAGATAAATCGACCTCTGGGTGGAACTGAACACCATAGATTTGACGATCAGGATTTTCCATTGCTGCAATCAAGCCGTCAGAGTCAGCAACTGCACGAAAGCCACTGGCAACCTGATCCACAGTGTCTCCATGACTCATTAACACTTCTTGTGTACTTTCTAAGCCAGCAAAGAGTTTTGAGTCTGGAGAAACGGTAATTATGCACTCCCCATCTTCACGTCGATCTTTTAGTTTGACCGTTCCGCCCGAGACATAGTTAATCAGCTGCATGCCGTAGCAAATGCCTAAAATTGGGATACCTAACTCAAAGAGTGCTTTATCGAAGGCAGGGGCTTTAGGCGAGTACACACTCTCTGGACCACCAGACAAGATAATAGCCTTATATTTTTTGAGCTCTTCTGCTGGAGTCTGAAAAGGCAGCAACACTGACTCAATTCCCAACTCTCTCACTCGACGATCAATGACTTTTCCATATTGAGCCCCAGCATCGAGGATTGCAACCTGAGAAGTGGTCATATGAGTAACTCTCCACGTTCATTAATTTTTTTAATCGAGATCAGTGAGGAGACGTGCACTCCCGTTTCTTCTAAAACCCGTTGTGTCCCGTTTTGCCATGTCTTGTCAAACAAGACCGCCAAACCGACCACTTCTACGCCAGCCTTTAAAAGGGCTTGAATTGCCGCCACCGCCGTATTTCCATGGGCAACAACGTCATCCACTAACAAAACCTTCATTCCTGGTTTTACAAAGCCAATGTGACTGCGCACTTCATCTTGATTGGTAGTGAAAGAGACATTGCTATAACTGATGACATCTTTCCAAGCTCCTGGAGGATGCGGAACTCGTTTGGAAGGTAAGATGGCATGGGCGTGTAGCTTCTCTGCTAAAAGTGGTGCTAACCGCGCACCAGCATCGGGCAAACCCACCACTGCGTCAATATTTTTATGCTCCTGAAAAAGATCTGCCCAGCACCGAGAAGCTAAATCCAACACATCAGGATCGATTGCTAGGTTAAAGCTCTCCACTACCACATAGCCTTTTTGAGCGTCTTTGACAAAAGCAGACTGGAGAAAAAGTTGTTTAAGGAGGTTGCGTTTTTGATCTGTGGTCATGCTCTATCTTACACCGCTGCGTACCCCGGACCATATGAGCTCTTATTCTCTTCTCCCGGCAGCGGCTTAAACTGTCGCATCTGACTCACTACCGCGGCTTTTTCATGCTCTTCCATTCCAGGACTTCCAGCAGCTGCCACCAACTCCAAAATCAATAATGCTGGAGAACCCATGATTTGGGCTAACAAAAAAAAGCCCGCCAGTTTGCGTTTCTCTGGCGGGAGATCAGGAAAGTAGAATTCAAGCATCTTATCGCCGTCTTCACCGAAGCTCTCTCGCTCCAGATCTACTAACAGCTGTAAAACTCCAAATGCAGACGCGTTATGATCAAACTGATCAATTACCTCCAGTAACTTATGCTGGTCGATACGGGTACTCACGCTGGTGAAGCCAACTGATCGTTCATTTCTGTCTCCATCCACAATCACACCAGCAGTCACTCCTTCTAGAACTCCATTCTGAGGAAAACGACTCATGATGGTATGAAGCTTAAAACGCCGATACTCTTCAGGATTTGTTTCAAAGTCTTTGGGGAAAGTTGACCAAGAGCTTGGTTTAGGTAACCTCCCTAAGGGAGTGAGCCCACCACTTGTCTCTTCCCAGATTGTGTCTAGCGCATCTACACCAACATACCAAGTGTTGTAGTTAGGCTCGTCGTTGTATGGGTGCATTGCTAACCACAGCGCCTTATTAAGTGCCTCGTCGCGTTGTGTTAAGTCTTCTTCGTGCTTTTCTCCCTCCGTAGGTTGAGCATAGATAGGAACGCCAAATAACTCACCCACATAAAACTCGGCATTACTTTCACCATTTTTATTACTAAAAGCAGCTTTGATTGTTTTTAAGAAAACGAGTGGGTCACCCCCGAACTCTTCAAAAAAAGGAGGCATCGCCTCCTCATTTAGTGCCAAGAACTGCAAAGTAAATAAAACTACCTTACGGTAGCTACTCGTGGCAATTACAATCTTGTCTGGAATTCGATTCAGATTGAGTGACGTCCAAAAGGGGTGACTGGCCGCTTCATGTCGTAAAGGTTGGTTAGTGGCCACGCGAAGCTCATTTAAAATGCGCTTGCCAAGTTCTGGTGGATGGCTCATACACAGTCTCCTGGTTACTCTTTTTTGACCCGAGCTGAGCCTTCCTTCTATGAGATTTGTAAGGAAAAGAATGACTCAGCAGACCTGGAAATGTGCAAGCACTAAGCGGAAAAAAACAAAAAACCTAGTGACGTGCACTAGGAACGCTAGTATAAGCCTATAACTTCCTTACAACAAGGGTCAAATGTGTAAAGTGTGCGTAGAAAACTCTTTCAGGCATGTATAATAATGATCTCGAGGAGATCAACCATGCCAGTATTGACTAAGAACGTCATTGCTCAAGAAATTGCCGAAGGAAAGATCATCGTCGAGCCAGCCTTAGAGCCTGACCAAATTCGCGAGGCTTCTATCGATTTACGCTTGGGAAATACTTTCCGTATCTATAAAAAAACTAATAATACTGTGGATCTGATTGAAGGCACAGATTACAAAGACTTAACTGAAGAAGTTGTTACCGACAAACTCATCCTTTGTCCTCAAGAGACAGTTCTAGGTGTGACGCTGGAAAAGATCACTTTACCCAATAATCTTTGTGGTTGGTTAGAAGGGCGCAGCCGCTTTGCTCGCCTAGGACTGCTCATTCACATCTCTGCTGGCCTCATTCAACCTGGGATTAGTAATCATCAAGTATTAGAGATCACTAATCTCAGTCCGAATGTACTCGTCCTGCATGCCGGGACCAAGATCTGTCAGCTGGCCTTTCAACGATGCGAAGGAACGGCGAACTACGACGGACGTTTCCAGGGACAAAGTAAGCCGTAGTTACTTCAGCTTTTTTTGAATCTGTTGCCAAATGTCGTTTTCGACGTCATCCAAACTTTGACGTGCGTCAATTATTACCCAACGACCTGTTGTATCTTCGTCAGCGAGGTCTAAATATGCTCTCCGGACTTGGGTATGAAAGTTCTTGGCTTCCATATCAAGACGATCCATACCTCCGGCTTTTGCTCTTCTTTCAAGACCTAATTCTTCTGGAACATCAAGCAAAAATGTCAAATCAGGATACGTATTTTGAGTAGACATGTTGTTCAATTGCTCAATCAGGTCTTTCCCAAACTTACGCACTACACCTTGGTACGCCACCGAAGAGTCGCGCGTGCGATCCATCAGTACCACTTTGCCCGCTTTAAGACTAGGCAGCACGATCTCGCGATAGATCTGTGCCCGCGCAGCCTGAAAAAGCAAAACTTCTGTCGTAAAGGAAATACCGGTATTTTTACTTGATAAAACTACTTCTCTAATCTGTTCACCCACAGCGGTCCCACCTGGTTCACGAACAGCAATCACATCATAACCAGCTTTAGTTAACCTTTCGCGAATCCGAACAATCTGGGTTGACTTACCACCGCCTTCGCCGCCTTCAAAGCTAATTAAGATTCCCTTTTTTGCCATCTTCCTCCTTTATACCTTCCGTTTGCGTTGTTCAATCTCAACTCCAAATAATCTTCCCACACCATACACGTTCTCAAATGAAATATCAGCCGCTTCAAATGGTTTACCAATCCTGGCGGTACGCATTCCTACCGCTTTGGCAGGCAAGATGTCAGTATTGGGCTCGTCCCCCACCATCAGGTGTTGATGAGGTGCAAAGTTAGTTTGCTTAATCACGTGTTGAAAAACTTGTGGATCGGGCTTAATTACCGGGAGCTCGTAAGTAGCAAAGATCTCAGAAAAAAACTTGAGAGGGACTCCCAATGCTTTCAGTTTACGTTCGGTAGAAGCTCGCGAAGCATTCGACAAGATGACATGATGAAACTGCGGCAGGCTTTCAAACAATTTTTTCAGTTTCAGATCTGGTTTTAAATGCGTTTCTAAATCCATTTCCTGAAATGCCCTATCAATCACTGCTCGACCATCAAGACCAAAGTGATCGAGTGTCAAAGTAGTTGATTTCAGCTTTAAGTGCTGTTCATGGAACTGCTCTTGGGCCTCCGATAGGCTCCAACTAAACTTCTGCATCATCTCTTTCATGATCAGATCGTTAATACCCGTAGTAATTGCGGACACTGAAGCATAGAGCGTTTTATCAACGTCCCAGACAATCACTCCAATTTCGGCTATCCAATCAAACGTCTCCAAGTCATAGCGCTTAACAGTACAAATATGAACACCAGGATAGTCTTTAGCCTTTGGATAACTAGCCTTTCCTTCAGCTAAGTAGTTCTGCCAAAACTCATACACTGAGAACCACTTTTGTGCTGCATCTTCCCCCTCCCAACTAAACCTACTCTTCATGATATTTTCTGGGGTTTTGACACAGACCATCGCAATTGACTCTGGCTTAGTCACTTCCAGTAAAGCCTTCATGATCATGTCACGTTTGTCATCCAGGTTAGTACTATCCACCACTACGCGTTGCCCTCTTTGCACCGCCTGTGCCACTCGGCGAGCCAGTTCTTGGTAAACCTGATACCGAGCCAGCATGACTTGATCGTGTTGGTTGGCCTGGCGATGCTCTTGATCCGGGAAAAGCTCTTCCATTCTAATTTGATCACTTGAAAAACGCCAAAACCCATACGCCGAAGCTAAGAGTTGGCTAATTGTCGACTTGCCACTACCTGGCATTCCCACCATAAGCACTACTTTTGCTTGGCGAAGTAAAACTGTCAGGTCTTTGCCTGACAGTAACTTTTTCAATACATTTTCAGCGGTCTTCTTTGTCGGGAGTTTTTTTGCCATGGTAAATTAGTTGCCCTTTTCTTCATGATACCGAGCAAACGCCTGCTCTGCCACCTCCACTGCTTTTTGGGGATGAGCCTCTAAGATCCATCTCAGTTGACGCGGGAGTGGTTGACCTCGTTTCACCTTATCAAGATAAGGATCAATGTTATAGGCAACGTCTACGAGGAGCTTGTAAGCGGTCAACATAGAAAAGTAGAGATCGTGCCATCTCGACCAATGCTCAGCTCCATAGTAGTTTTGGAGCTCGGTACGGATATCCGCTACCAAACCAGGAAAGCCATACGCCGTCGGCTGAGCCGCCGTATAGGCAATGATCTGCATTAAGTCGGCAAACGGCCATGGAGCAAACATAGCTTTTTCATTTCCAATTGCACCTGGTTTGAGTACCAACCACTGTGGATCGAACAGACCAGCTGTTGGTGATCCAGTGTCACTATACTCAAGCATCACATTCCCCAACTTTGTATCGCCAGGCCCAAAAGTCTGAGCCAAACGAGTACTTTCGCCTTCCCCAATTAACGGCTTGGCACGAAGTTGGAGCTGTTCTTGGGTCTCACGCATAGCAAAAAACTGTCGAAAAACTGATTGAACGAGTTGTGCGCTGCGAACTGTCTTCCACAGAAACGGGTCAGCCACAATTTCTGCTTCCGTAATGCGACTAGTTAGCCAACCAATCGTCTTGCCCGTCAGGAGCTCTTCAACTTCTTTAGGCGAGCCGATCTCAGCCGCAATATCTTCTGGTAGCGCAATACTGGCCTCAACTATTTGTCGAGTCACTTCTCGTGCCCATCTAGCAAGTTGAGCCTCATCAGGAAGCAGGTCTGGAGGAGCTTCGGGTGATGTTTCAACTTGATCAAGCAATACGTCAGCTAAAGACGCGTCCATCTGACGCATGATAACGACTGGCTCCATCTTGCCATCGAGAACTTCATCAATTGAAAATTGAACTACTTCTACGACTTCATTGCCAACGCTACGAAGCCCAGCTACACCATGGTACATCTGGGAAGTTGCTTTTTTATTCGCTACTTTTCCCATTAAACTTTCACCAGTTGCGGTCATCAAGCGGACAGCAGGATGTTCAAAAGCATACGTTTGATCTGGATTAGGCTGAAAGTTCAGAGCAGGATCAAGCTTGAGCAGTAACTTAATGGCTACTCTTTGCCCATCTGGTCGCTCTAAGAAGAGAACCTCACCAGTGGAACTATGTGGCCGCGACCGCCTCGAGTGATGGTACTCACCTAGCATTGCTGGCGGAACCGTAATTTCTTCTTGGGAGGTATCAAGTAAACGTTGGATGTGATCTGCCAAACGCATCTGCAGTGCCAAGGCGTCCATCAGTGGATACTGCTCACCCTCGCGGGAGCGAAGTTCACCATCTAGTTGCTGAAAAACTTCTGTAGCTTTCGGCATCAAAATATCCTTTACGGAGGTTAAAGAAGAAAACCCAAAAAGACAAGAGGATTTTCGTAGCCCTTGATCGGGACTTTTACGCTCTCTCCAGATTAGGTCTTCTGGTAAAATACAGACAGTACCTAAAGGAAGCAGCTATGACAGATCAACCTTCTACTCCCACCAACACTTCACTTGCTCGCCACATCGACTTTTTGTTTGAGGTCGGTAGTCTGCGGTATGCCATTCGCACTTGGAGCCAGTTCTTAAATCCCAACTGTCAAAACTTGACTGAGCACACTCTACGCGTTGTTTGGATCGCCTTGGTATTAGCCAAACATGAAGGTATCACAGATACTTCCAAGATTATTAAGATGGCATTGGTTCATGACATCTCGGAAAGCCGTAGCGTTGACGTTAACTACGTCTCCCGTCAATATGCCGATCGCCATGAAGACAAAGCTATTAGTGACACTTTAGGCGATACACTGCTCTTAGATGAGTTCTTACCAATCTGGGAAGAGTACGAGGAACGTCAAACGTTAGAGGCCAAGATTGTCAAAGATGCTGATCACCTGGACGTTGACCTTGAATTGAGAGAGTTAGAAGCTATGGGCAATAAGCTCGGTCAGGTGTTGATGCCTTCTCGACAAGACGCACTAGAATCGCGCTTCTTTACAGAAACAGCACGTAAAATGTGGCAAGAAATTCAGAAATCTGATCCCCACCACTGGCATCTGATGGCCCGAAGAGGATAAGGCTCTACTGTACTGCATACTCCAGTAACAGCGTCTGGTCTGACAGGTTAACCACTTTCTTCAGTACGAGTTTGGCGTCTAATGGCTCGCCAAACAACGGGACACCTTTACCAAAGATCACTGGTTCTACCGTCAGATAAACAGTTTGCACGAGACCATTTTTCATAAACTGGGAGTAGATTGACGATCCCCCGCAGATAGCCAACTCTGTAATCTGGGCCTTTTCTAAGACAGTGACAAGTTCTTTAGGTGCCAGTTTTGTCACGTACAACACATCCGTTTGCTCGAATGTGCTAGTTTCGATCGTAACTTCCACTGTAGGAAGCGTAACTGACTGCATAAACTGCTGTGGATCACGCGTATAAACAATATTGGCTCTCCCAGGCAGTAAACGGTTAAAAGTTTGAAACGTTTTTGAACCAAAGACCATCGCCCCTGCTTGTTTAGTTCGTTGAACAAAGAACTTGTGATCTTCCTTACTCGTCCACGCTGTAGAAACTTGATCGGTAACTTGGGCAATATACCCATCAATACTGACTGCCGCAATTAAAAAAATGTGCATACTTCCTTTATCGTATTACTCTATCGTTACTCTGCTATATCCTAACCCATCGTTTCTCAATACCAACGTCTCCGGCGAACGACACTCTTCTGGGATTTGATCCTCAGCCACAGAGATAACTTTTCCTTGATACTCATACAAGTACGTCACGGACTCTCCCTGCATTGTGCCCCATGTTCCGGTGGTGTGATTCACGATGCAAACTTGATCAAAATTTGTATAGTTATGTTCCCGTAAAGTCTGTAAGTAGTTTTGAACTGCCGTATTGGCATTGGCCACAAAAGAATACGTATGCCACTGTCGTGAGTAGCAGAGAAACTGCAGCCCAAAGCTGAAGATTAGGAGCGCGTAGAAAAAACGTAAGACATTTTTTTGAGCGTGGCGGGCGCCATACACTAACAAAAAAACAATAATTAGCAACGTTGTATCAAAATAAAACGGTAAGACCCGCTCAATGATTAAGAATGGCACTATGCTTGAGCCTAGGAAAACTATCCCTAAAAGTGTTTCTTTCCAGAGTTTAAGGGGCCGGAAAAGATATACTCCTAATCCCAGGCTAACTAAAGTTACTAATGTTGTAAGGTAGGTAAAGAAGGTCTTGGGTTCCGGAGCCCCATACTGCCACCCCCGAGGATACCCTACTAGCCAAGCCGAGAGATCTAATAGGCTTTTGGCTGCAGTCGCCACTGAAAATCTGACCGAGTACTCTCCCACTGCATCATGCAAGGTGAAACGAGCAATAAAGTAGGTTGCCACCACTACTCCAAGTGCTGAAAGAGAGATCCATCGTTGCTGCTTCGCTGTCTGCTGAAGCAAGATGAGTCCATACAAAACTCCATTCACTAGGAAGGACTCTTTGCTAATCATCGATAGTAAAAAGAGAGCCGTTGCGCTTCCTAGTACTACTTTTCTGTTAAGTTGAACATTCTTTGCGCCTGGAATAGAAACAAGACCTAACAATAGTAGTCCAAAAAGTAGCAGCAGCGTATTGTTTAGGGCTGAAATCGAAAAAAAGTGATAGTAGAAGATCGGCGACAGAAACAGAGCTGCTGTAATACTAGCCGCCCATATCGGCCGGCACAGTCGTTTCATGTTCAGGAAAGTTAAGCTCACAACAACAGACATCAAGACAAAGTTGGTGGCGAGGATCAGCCAAGTGTGGGGTAACATTGCCCGATATATGGCAAAGAGGTTATGCGTCAACGGGCGGTATTGACCACTTATCTGAGTAAAACGTGCCAAACCTTCTGAGAACGTTTTAGGTGAGTAAGTAATCAAGATTAAGTCATCACCAGAAAGCTGATACGTTCGTAATCTTGGAAAGTAGATAGCCAACAGGAACAGACAGACCAAAACAGGTAAAAGAATCGAGAGATATCGACAAACTTGTTTGAAGTTCACCACACTCCTCTGAGTAACTACTTTTTGCCCGTACTCCCAAAGCCACCCCGATCTTTACCACTGAGCTGTGTTACCACTTCTAGCTCAACCCTTTCGCGAGGCATAACGATCATCTGAACAATCCGATCCCCTCGTTCAATTGTGACTGGCTGCTGCGTAAAGTTAAGTAAGGCAGCATGATACTCATCGTTATCTCCGCAAAAATCTTCATCACCTACGCCAATACCGTTGGCCATCATCACTCCCTTTTTAAACAGTGAGCTACGCGCAGCCATTAATACCCAATGATCTTTGGGCAGCTGCAGAGCTATGTTTAGAGGAACAAGCTTGACTTCCCCGGGATGAATTACCGTTGTTACCCGAGCGTAGAGATCCAGTGCCGCCGCTTTTTCAGTTTTATACTCGGGAGCTGGGAGCTCAGAATCAAAGAGTTTTATCGTCAACTTCATGTCTGGATGGTAACAAAGAACTTCCTCACTTGCATCCCGAAGTTCTGCTTGTTAGTCTACGGCTCATGACACACTCTTCTTCTCTTCAAGACTCTCATCCTGAGCTCCAGTATCGCCGGATTCTGCAAGACATCTTGGATCACGGCGTTCGAACCAATACCCAACAAGAAACTGACGCAATCACGTTGATGGCTCCAGGGCCAATGCGATTTAAGTTAGCCGAAGGTTTCCCGATGATCACTGAGCGGAATATGGCTCCCAAGGTAAGTGAACGCTTAAAAGTTACCGTCTGGCAGCAAGCAATCGCTGAGATTATTGGTTTTATTAACGGGGCTCGTACCTTAGAACAGTTAGAATCATATGGCTGTTACTGGTGGGCAGCTTGGGGTACCGAAGCCAAATGTCACAAGCGGGGGTTAGAAACCGGGGACCTTGGTCCTGGCTCATACGGAGCGGCGTTCCATGACTTCCCCACTTCTGAAGGAACTCCTTACAACCAGTTCAAAAACATTGTTGAACAGATGCAAGAGTTTCCTCATCTCAGAACCCACTTTATCTCACCCTGGATTCCTCAGTACATCATCCGCGGCACTGGGAAACAACAAAAAGTAGTCGTTGCTCCGTGTCACGGTTGGTTGCACTTTCGTATCTTAGATAACAAGTTGACGGTTCACATGTTCCAACGGTCAGGAGATGTACCGGTAGGCGTCCCCTCAAACATGGTGCAGTACGGGGCCTTAACCTTAATGCTGGCACAAGTCTTAGGTGTCGAACCTTACGAGTATATTCATAGCATTTCTGACGCCCATATTTACGTTGACCAAGTTCCAGCTGTTGAACAGATGTTGGCGCGGGAACCTCGCCCACTTCCAAAAATGAAGCTGACAAATCCAACTAAAGATCTGTTTGCTTTCCGCAAAGATGACTTTGAGTTGATTGACTACAACCCACACCCAGGAATCAAGAACATTCCGGTAGCTATTTAAGAAGCGAGGCTCAATGAGTGATCAGACC
Source organism: Patescibacteria group bacterium UBA924 (assembly GCA_002293725.1). Lineage (GTDB taxonomy): Bacteria > Patescibacteriota > Microgenomatia > UBA1400 > PJMF01 > UBA924. The sequence continues at coordinate 13,854 of DBDU01000004.1, read as the reverse complement.
AAAAAACAGTTTGTTGATCTAGATAACGCCCGAGAAGATGAGCAGCGACAAGTGATGCAACAGATTATCGATGACCAAAGCTGTCCCTTCTGCTTAGAAAATTTACGCAAGTATCATAAGCAACAGATCCTAAAAGAAGGACAGTACTGGTTGCTCACTCCCAACCAATGGCCCTATGAGTTTACTCAGCATCACTTCTTAGCCATTCTGAAAGAACACGCCGAGAAACTGTCTGAAGTCCCCCCAGAAGCGGGCAAAGAACTTTTTGAGATGATCGCTTGGCTGGAAAAAGAGTATCAAATACCTGGTGGCGGCGTAGCCATGCGTTTTGGTGATACAAACTACTCAGCTGGGACTGTGAATCACTTACACGTCCAGTTCATCGTCCCTAACATTACTCAACCTGGCTTTAAACCAGTTAGGGTCAAGCTAGGAAAAGGATAAGTATGGAGTCCGTCCTCACCTCAACTCAAATAGAGTTACACGTCCCAGACTTTACACAAGTTAAAGAGTACTATGGTCGCTTGGGATTTGAGGTAATTTGGGAAAGGACACCAGAAGAGATGAAGGGTTACTTGATCATGAAGATGGACCAGAATCTTCTCTGCTTTTGGGCTGGGAATGAGTATGTTTACCAGCAACCTTACTTCAAAAAATTTCCTAATGAGACTCCCCGTGGGTATGGAGTTGAGGTTGTGATCGTCGTAGCAGATGTTAAAAAGTACTACCAACAAGTCAAAGACTTTGCCAACGTTGTTGAAGAGTTGGTACTTCAACCTTGGGGTTTGAAAGACTTTCGCACGGTCGATCCGTTTGGTTACTACCTCAGATTTACGGTCCGCCACAACAGCTTAGACCAAGCGTTCGCCATTAAATAGCAGCTTTTGATTTAGCTGTCTTCCTCAAGCTTAATAAGCTCAACACCCTTTTCTGCAAGGATAGTTTGGCCATCCACCATCGAGTAGCCATCTTGAAAATAGACTTTTTTTATTCCAGAGTAAGCAATTAACTTTGCACAGTTAGGACAAGGAAAAGTGGTCACGTATAACTCTGTTCCCTCCAATGACGTCCCTTTTTTGGCGGCTTCTGCTATTAACGCAGATTCTGCGTGAATAGCAGTGCTTAACTCGATGTGAACTCCTTTTTTAAAGTTTCCTCGAGGATCTCCTTGGAAGAGAGGTTGATATTGATCTGGCACATGATGGTTAAAAGCGGTCATGAGTACTTCATTCCCGCGAATGAGTACCGCTCCAACTTGTCGCCACCAATCTGCACTTCGGGTTGCTTCTCCTCGAGCAATTTTCAAAATATTTTTAGAAAATTCTGTTATAGGTTGTTTTTTATCAGTCACGACATCCGACTGCTTTAAGGATTTTTGACTGTCCCATCGCAAAAAAACACTCTCAAACTCGATGTCAAAATTAGGCAAAAAATCTGTGGCCAAACTGTGCATGATATCCTCGTCTGGCATGATCAATCGATCCTTTTTCGGGTTTAATAATTCTTGCATCCGTTTTTTTGTCAGCAACTGAACAGAAACTCTGACGTTTTGATCAAGCAAAATGCTTCGCAAACCCTCTGCTGCTTCTTCTGAAGATAGCGCACGAATGTCTTTTCTCAGCCAGTCAAACTCGGCCAGAATATCTGCATCTAAAACAAAAAAGAAGTCTGCATCAGCGTGTCTCTTGAAGAAATCTAAGTAGGAACGCTGAAGCACTGGCACATAGGCCACGACAATCTTGTGTTTTTGGTTAGACATGTAGCTTGGCTTTCTTTCTAGAAGCTTTACTTTCACTTCCTTCTTCTTCTGCACTCTCACCCTTGAGCTCTTTGAGCACCTCTTCAATCGTGACAATCAACTTATTACTTAATGTTTCGCCAATTTTTTTGGCCGCCCCAATCTGGAGACGGCGAATTTTAGCACTTGTAGAAGTGGTCGCCATCGGATCAAGCACCACCACTCTGCCACAAAACTCTTTCAAATCTTCAAGCTGCTGGTCAGTATATGTATCTCGAGTAGCTACCAAGACATCAGGTTGTACTAGCTTAATTAAGTTTAGCTTTACCGCATTTAGTTCTTTTAAAACTACCGCATCTACCGCTCGCAAGTATGTGAGCATCTCTAGCCGCTCTTCTTGAGGAACAATTGGCCTGTCTGGGCCTTTACGATGTCGAACCTTCTCATCGCTATCGACACCCACAATCAGAACATCACCATACTTCTTTGCTTCCTGACAGTAGCGAGCATGACCAATGTGCACCAAGTCAAACACACCCTGTGTCAATACAATTGACTTGCCTTCTTTCCGATACTTCTTCACTACAGGAAGCACTTCCTTATCTTCAAAAATAATCTTAGCTGGTTGATGGTGATCTGCCACGTACCTCCTACATCATCACGTATGGAACGTGGAACTTAAATCTATTTGCTTTTACTTGCTCAAGTACTGCCTGAACTACTGCGGGGTCTACTCCTGGCAGAGAGATTGTCTCGGGCTGCCGATGCTCGTCTACCAACTTATATAAGACCTGATCAGCAATCTCATACGTAAAACCCATCTCTTGCTCATCCGTTTGATCCTTCCACAAACCTGCTGTTGGGGCTTTACTCAAAAACTGAGGGGGAAATGCGAGATACTCAGCCAACTGCCGAACGTTCGTCTTATAAAGGTGAGAGATGGGTTCAATGTCGGATGCAGCATCCCCAAAACGAGTGTAGTAACCCAAGAAGTGTTCTGACTTATTCTCAGTTCCACACACTAAGGCATTTAACTCTTTGGAGCTGTCGTAAACTACCATCATTCTGGCTCGTGCCATTAAGTTCCCGCGCCGATACTTCTCGGTCTCAGACAAGATGAGCAGCGTTGAAGCGGCATCGACAATCGGTGCAATGTTAATCTTGCGCCAGTTTTCCTGAGGAATGCTTAAAAAGCTAGCCATAGCCTCTGCATCAGCAGTAGGTTGATCATTATATGGCAGAAAAAGTGGGGTGATCTTATCTTTTGGTAGAGCCTGCGCTAAAAGTGCCAAAGAAAGGGCTGAGTCAATGCCGCCAGAAACGGCAATTACTGCTCTCTCTTTTTGCTGTTCTTGATACGTTTTTTTTAGGAAGGCAACAATTTCTTGAACTGACTGCTCAGGGGAACTAAGGATGAGTGACATGCCGTATTTATATCACAAGGCCAGAAAGACTGAGCACTGTCTTCAGCTCTGAAGATATAGTCCATGTAACCGAATGTACTCTGCTACTGAAGGAATAACCATCTGACTAATATCAACTTGTGCTTTCACATTTTGCCTGACAGCCGTAGACGAAACAGCCACAATAGGTGCTTCTGATAGATATGTCATTCCAGCTAATAATGGACTGGGTTCATACCCTTGCCGGGGGTATACAAAAAGTCCGAAGTTGAGAATATCTTGGTAGCGATCCCACTGCTTAAACTGTGCCACATTATCTGACCCAACTACCCAACGAAAGTCGTACTCAGGATATTTTGCCGCTAAAGCTTCAAGCGTTTCAATCGTGTAACTTGTTTTATCCTGTTCCAACTCAAGGGTTTCCACTCGCACTCGTTGCCCATATTCTGGACACTCTTGCTGAACATCCTGGAGAACCAACTTGAGCATTTCTAGTCTGTCTGTATCCGAGCTAACTGTCTTGCCAAAGGGATGATGTTTAACTGGCACGTACCACACTTGATCAACAAACTGCTTAGCAAGTAAAAAATAAGGAATGTGTTGATGAGCCAAGTGGGGCGGATCAAAACTCCCTCCAAAGAGGGCGACGATTTTTTTCTCAGAAGAGTCTGTCATCTTTCAGCTTATTTAGTTTTTTTCGCCGAAGTCTTCGTCTTTGTTTTGGATGCTTTCTTGACTGTGCGTCTAGCTGCTGGTTTTGTACCTTTACCAGCATCAGCCGCTTCTTTCGCTTTGCGACGTGCCGCGCGCTCTTCTTGCATGACTTTCCACTGTTCTTTGGTCAAGATATCGCCGGGCTTCGGTTTCTGCCAACTGGCCCAGTCACACTCTGGATAACGCGTACAACTATAGAAATCTCGACCGTATCGAGTTGGCTTAATGACAACCTCTCCTTTTTGACACAGCGGACACATTACCCCTTCCACTTTGTTGACAATATTTTCGGTAAAGTCACAGGCTGGAAAGCGACTACAACTCTTAAACTTGCCAAAGCGTCCAGTCCGAATAACCACCTCGCCACCTTCGGTGGCACCACACTTCGGACAGCTCTGACCAGTTTTTTCAACGGGAATTTGTGCTCTGTCTGCGGTTTCAACAACTTGCCCAACTGTCTTTTCTAATGGGGCATAAAAATCAGCAATAATCTTTCGCCACTCTTTTTCTCCCCGAGAGATAGCATCCAAGTCGTCTTCCATCTTGGCTGTAAACTTATAGTCCACAATATTAGTAAAGTGCGCTAACAAGAAATCACTCACAGCCATTCCAATTGCAGTGGGGAAAAACTTTTTCTCGCGACGATCAACATACCCACGGTCTTCAATTACAGAAATAATTGAGGCGTATGTACTTGGACGACCAATTCCTTCTTGCTCCAGCGTCTTAATCAAGGACGCGTCGTTATATCTTGGAGGCGGTTGGGTAAACTTCTGGGCATCTAAGTGGTCTCGATACTCAAGGTTTTGTTTCACAACCATGGCTGGCAGAATGACATCACCTTGATTAGGGAACAACTTCATCCAGCCATCAAACTTTAATACCGACCCATTAACCTTTAGTTGACCGGTATTACTACTGTCTGCAGACTCAAAACCAATTAAAGCAGTTGTTTGGTCATAGATAGCTGCTGGCATTTGACTGGCTAAAAACCTGCGCCAGATAAGTTCATACAACTTGGCATGTTGCTCAGTGAGTTTTGCCCCAACTTGATTTCTCATTTTTTCCGGACTGAGCTCCACCGTGGTAGGACGGACTGCCTCGTGTGCTTCTTGGGCATTTTTTGATTTATTTGAGTAGTAGTTTGGTTTCTCAGGCACATACTGATTGCCATAACTCGTTCCCAAGTAACTACGTGCAGCTTGAATAGCCTGAGCAGAAATGTTTAACGAGTCGGTACGATGGTAAGTAATTAAACCCTCTTCATAGAGTTGCTGTGCTAACCGCATCGTATTCTTGGAGGTATATCCGAGACGAGTAGCCGACTGTTGTTGCAATGTAGAAGTGCTAAATGGCGGTGGGGCAGCTCTTCGACGTTCTTTATTTTCGATCGAGTCAACTTTGTAGACTGCAGTCGGTAAGTAGCCGACAACGGGAAGAACATCCTGAGCACTGGTAGGTTGATACTCTTTTCCATTCAACTTGATCAGTCTCGCTACGATCATACCTGCCGGAGTGTTTTCAGCTTTCCCATCTTTCCAAGCTTGGTCAACAGCTGGTACTTGCCCTAGTCGTGTGTCTAACAGAACATCTAGTTCCCAATACTCTTCCGGCTTGAAGGCTTCAATCTCGCGCTCGCGCTCCACAATCAAACGAAGCGCAACTGACTGTACCCGACCCGCAGAAAGACCATAACGAATTTTCTTCCACAACACAGGAGACACGGAGTAGCCCACTAGTCTGTCCAGTACGCGACGAGCCTGCTGCGCATCAACCAAAGACATGTTTAGCTTCTCTGGATGATTAATGGCATCTAAAACTGCTTGTTTCGTAATTTCGTGGAAAGTAGAACGAACAAAAGTTGTTTTTTTATCTATCTTTGGTTCAAGAATCTGTTGGAGATGCCAACCAATTGCCTCGCCTTCACGGTCAGGGTCAGTAGCCAAAATAATGAGCTCTGCTTTTTGAGCAAGTTGCTGAAGCTCTTTGACAACTTTGGCTTTGTCTTTTGGAATCAAGTACTCAGGCTCAAAACCATGCTCAACATCTACACCCAGCTTTGACTTAGGCAAGTCACGAATATGCCCCACAGAAGCCCGTACAATATAGTGATTGTCGAGGTATCCACTGAGCTTACGCGCTTTGGTTGGTGACTCTACTAAAACAAGTTTCATAGCCAATTCCGTACAGGGCATAATATCACAGCCCCTCTAGAGAGTGACAGTCTAAGACCTTAAGCTACATTTTATTACTTGGGTCAGTCGCCGCATCAGTGATCTCGTGCCACACATCGTCACCACTACAAATAAGCACTGCGCCCTGTTTCAAAAGTTGGTGAGTCCCTTGACTATATACACTATCAATTGGCCCTGGGACTGCTCCAACTACCCTTCCAGCATCAAGTGCACACTGGGCCGTGATCAAGCTTCCACTCTTTGCCTTGGCTTCAACAATAACTGTTGCTGCCGAAAGTCCGGCTACGATACTGTTTCGAGCTGCAAACTGCCAAGGACGAGGTTCTGTTTGCGGAGGATACTCTGTCACGAACAGATTTCCCTTTTCTAAAAAATCAGCGGCCGCTCGCTTGAGATGAGCAGGATACATCTGCCCAAAACCAAAGCCCAGTACTCCCACTGATCTTCCACCTGCCTTAACAGCCACCTGATGAGATTGATAGTCAATTCCGACCATAAAGCCTGAGACGATTGCTACGTCTCGAGCAACTAACCCGGCTACAATCTTTTGCGTAGCCCACTGACCATACCGCGTTGGAGTACGTGAACCAACTACGGCCACATGTGGCGGCTTAAGACACATAGAGTTTCCTTGTAAAAAAAGCAGCAGCGGTGCATCTGGAGCTTCACGCAAAAGAAGTGGAAAGTCCTTCTGCCCAATCACTTTTACTTCCAACTGATCTAAGTACTCCGCATATCCTTGGAGTGACCATCTTTGACGAAAGAGATTCCAACTAGCACGCTGTTCTTCGGAAAGTGCAAACTTGCTGTTTTTCCAGCGCCGCGAGTTTTGCCACAGCTCTTCAGGTTGAACTCCTAAAGACAAGCAACCAGCTACCAACTTTTGAATAGTGAGTTTAGTAAAAGATGGTACTGCCAACAAGGCAGCTAATGTTTCAACAGCGCAGTCCATGCTTGATACGGTACATCTCAAACCTAGCAAGAACTGTAATATGAAAACTTATGGTGAAACGAGCCAGTCAACAATCTTTTTGGCAATTGGGGCAGCATCTGCAGAACCTTCTCGAAATGGAACTGTATCATCACTTTCTACTAACACAGAAATTGTGAGCATGTCTGGAAACCCCAGCTGTCCAGCCTTTGACTTCCAAAACTGATGAAGCTGTTCATCACTTAACTCTCCGACAGGCTGCAGTGGAGACGTTATCGTTTGAACCGTCGCTGAGTCAGTTGCTGTGAGCAGTTGTGCACTCTCAGTTGCTTGTTTCAAGGTTAAAAATGAGGTGAACCAAGCATGAGTTCGACGATGTCCCTGTGCGTCGGCTCCCCCAAACTCAGCAGTTCCCGTCTTACACGCTACTGCGCCGTTTGCTAGAGAGTACTCAATTGTTTTACCTGGTTCTAACTTCGTGGCGTTGTAAGGAAAAAATGGAAAAGCAGTTCCGTTAGCAGAACACGCTTGAACCATTCCTTCCAACACTGTGTGCAAATGTTCACTGGTCACTCCTACTTGGTGACATTCGGGAGTGTTTCGTGCCACTTGAGTTCCTACCTCGTGGCCACCAGCCAATATTGAAACTGGGCAAAGCATGCCGTCGTTGGCTATTGCTTGCGTCATCTGTGCGATTTGTAACGGCGTCGTTAGCACGTCTCCTTGGCCAATTCCAAAATGATAGGTATTCCCTAAGTACCATGATTCAGACTTCACTCGTTGCTTCCAATCAGGATCAGGTACTATCCCACGCGCTTCGGCTGGTAGCTCTACTCCTGTTCTTTCGCCGTACCCAAACAGTCGTGAGAACTCTGCTAACGCAGTTGGACCTACCCACTCTGCAACTTTATAGAAAAAAATGTCATTACTTCGCGCTATGGCTCGGGTTAGGCCGATCTCACCTTCTGTTCTTCCATACTGCCTGTAGTACCAGTTCCCATATTGATACTCTCCCACTTTCAGCGTTCCTTCATCGATCACCGTGGTTGTCGTATTAATCTTTTGATTTTCCAAACCCGCCAGCGCCGTCATTAATTTAAAGATCGAGCCAGGTGGATATGCTCCTGAGAGGGCACGATTAAAAAATAGGTTCCGTGGGTCTAGAAATGTTTCTTGAACTCGTTGTTTGCGCTCTGCTTCTTTGAGTGGATCCTCGGTTACTTGGCTAAAAATATTAGGGTCAAAAGATGGCTTGCTCGTCATGCTCAGGATTTTTCCTGTCTTGGCATCAGTGATAATCACGGTTCCGCGGATATCTCCCATCTGTCGATTTACATACTCAGTCAAGTACGGATCCAAGGTTGTGCCGATGTCTTTCCCAGGCAAAGGAGGCTTTGTCTGCACTACTCTCTGCTTTCTTCCCAAAGCGTCAACTTCATACACAACCTCTCCCTCTTGACCCCTCAGAACATCTTGATACTGCAACTCAAGCCCTGCTTTACCAACTACCATTCCTGGCTTAAACAAGCTATTTTTTTGCAAGTCTTCGGCGGTAACCTCTCCAACATATCCCACCACATGTGCTAAGGAAGCTGGGTAGCGATAGAGACGTTGCGGCTTGGTAACTACGGCTTCCGCACCCTGAGTCGCAATTGTTTGTAAAGCATCTTCCCTTGAAATGGGAGTCAAGATTGGAAATAAAACTTCTTTATCAGAAACTTGAAAGTGTTGTTCGACGTTCCAAACTAAGGGGTCTCCATATCGGTCCAAGAGAAGGCCTCTTTGGGCAGGTCGCAGTTGGTGAAAAAATCGGTTGTCATCAGCTTGCTGCTGAAAGGTAGCCCCTTTTACCAGTTGGATATCACCTAAGCGTAAAAACAACAACGTAAAGACCATACACGTGATCGTAGCCACTCCTAACCAAGTGGCTTGACCAAGCTGTCTTGGTTCTGACGTTGGTATTTTTTGTTGTTGTTTCATCGTTTTAACTTTTGAAACATGTATGACTTTCTTCGAATCCACACCCTAAACAGAATCATTACTACGCTAAAGTAGACAGCAAAACCCAATAAGTGAAACCAAGTAAACTCAGCTTGCGTCACTACTGCCAAGATAAGCGAGATTACCGCCGTTAAAAGACTGTCTCTCAGCTGAGCGTGGGACTTTTCTAGGATGGTTCTAGCCAAGAACGTTCCCACTAAAAAGATCAACATTCCTAGGGCAAATGGAACATGATAGGTAACCGCTACCAGCATTCCTACTAGCGTAGCCAAACTCACGCCTTCGGTATCACTTAGCAAAGGCTGTTGAACAAATAAAATCATTGTCGCAACGACTGGAAAAGTAAACGCTTGTTCGATAGCCACACTAAGAACCAAAATAGCTGCTAAAAAGACCGTAGTAGCTCGAGGCAACTTCATGGTAGTACCTCCACAATTGACGTTCGATACAGTGAGACACCTTGATCAATTACCGCTGTCTGAGTAGGCGATCCTTCTTCACGTCGAATAGACTCAATCCTTCCTATATATAACCGCGGAAGCACTCCGACCTGCCCGCTTGTCTCTACTCGTTGTCCAACTTCAACTTGAGCATCAATGGGTAACTCCTTGAACAAAATGTCTTGTCCATCACCAGAGAGTAAGCCAGAAACACCCGTCTCCGTTTGGACTAAGAGTAAGTCACCTGCTCCATAACTTTGGAGTAACTTTACTTGAGACTGATGCTCAGTTAACTGCGTTACTTTACCAATCAATGCACCTTGAACAAAGATGGCGCTGCCTTCTTTTAGCCCATCTTGATTGCCCAAACCAATTGTCGGTTGGGCGTAAGAAAGCACGGCTGCGAGGCGCCGCTGTTGGCCGGTTGCGCTCCGAGTTGCTTGCTCTCCTTCTAAAATAGTCCGTAGTGACTGATTTTCTTGACGCAGCCTTTCTAACTCACTAAGTTGAGCGGCACTTTCTGCATATCGCAGCTCTAAGTCCAGCACATAGGTATACCGACGGGTTGCTACCCTAATTAACTCTGCAGGATACCGAACAACTCTCACTATCAAAGCTCCTGTTCTGAGTAATGGTCTCACTCCTTGCTCAAGACCACCTCTCATCCATATCAGTACTCCTGCATACTCCAAGACAGCAACCAGTAACACGATCAATCCAATTACTAACCAGAAGCTAAGCTGAGAGCGCTGACGTTCAAAAAGACCAAAGGTTGTTCTTGCCATCCTACTCTTCCTTATATGCCAAACCCCGCACAATGTCTTCGTCAGGATACTTTGCCACAGTTACAGGGAGTTTTAAGGTATCTTGCAGCATTGCAGCCAAACCTTTTAATTGGCTTCCGCCACCAGTTAAGTACACTCCTCGTTCTAAAATTTTGGCCACCAACTCTGGCGTTGATTCCTGGAAAACTTCTTCGAACAGATCGATCAAACGAAGAAAAAGTTTGTCAGAACCCGCTCGAAATATTTGATCGTTAACCACTTTTGTGACTGGCAAACCTGTGACAATATCTTTCCCTTGGACTGTGTGTTTATGTTCTTTTCCCCCAAAATGCACAGCTGCAACTTTGAGCTCTTCAGCAGTTGTCCACCCTACTTCTATGTGCGAATCTTGTCGTAAGGCTTGAATGACTTTCGTTGTCCAGTCGTCGCCACCAAACTCGATAACTCTACTTCCGGCCAGAGCATTCTCAGCAAAAAGATACACTTTTGTAGTCATCGCGCCAATGTCGATCACGCATCCTTGGCCCGTCGAGATATTTTTGGCTTTAACAAACTGCCATAGCGCCGCAGATACTGGCTGAAACTTGACCTTATAACTGATCTGTCGCACTGCTTTACCAATAGCAGTTCGCTGCATATCTAGCTGAGGATAAAGTAGCGCGCACTCAATTTGAGGAGGTCTAAAAAATGAAGAAAGTCCACCCGGGTTATAGTCTTGTAAAAGAACTTTAATGAACTGAGTTAATCCTTCAGAGTCCACTACTTGTCCTACCCGGAGCGGGAAAACTGGAACTACATCAGTGGGTAACTTCCCTAACATCTTTCGTACTTGCGGACCAACGCTCACTACTGAGTTGGTGTGAACATGGCGTAAAAAACAGGTGGGATACCTTCGCACTGTCTTGCCGTTTAAAAGAAGCTTGGTTGTGTGAGAGCCAATATCCAGACAAAGTCTTTCAATAGCATCAGAAGAACGAGAACGAACTCCCGCTCGGTTGGCGAAGCTCTCAAATAGAGTCATGAGACAAGTATACCGTTAGGCGCTACAAGGTATTGAGTGTTTGCGCAACGTTCTTCCACTCTTGTTTATCGGCAAGGGCTAGTGATGCGTTTACTTTCTCTAACTTTGCAGCATCACTCTTATAAAACTCTTGATAATCACTAATTCTTTCTCGAGTGAGTTCTTCCTTCAACTCTAATGCTTTCTCCAACATGATCTTCTCTAAATCTGGAATTAACTTCTCTAAGAACTCAATCATGTTCCCTTGACGCTCATCTTCCTTTAGTGAAGTATCTTCACCAATCTTCTTAAACTCAGCCAGTTCTTCTTCTGTGAGTAATAAAGAAACATCATTTTCAACAAAATCTTCCCAGATCACTTGCTGTAACTCGTCGAGAAAAACTTCTTTCTCTTCGTCGGTTGCTTTGGTAATGCCGAGTAACTCAAAAATGTTTTGGTCTTCCAGGGCTTGACTTACTGTGTCTGAAGAAACTTGAGATGGGGCAGTTTGATCGGTCATAGTGAACTCCTATAGAGTCTACAGAAAGTACAGCTGTTGTGCTGTGTCTTCTCTTATATATATCAGAAGATGAAACGCTATACTAGCGCTAATGAAAAAACTTGAGCACTTTCTTCTTAGCACAGTCACCTGGTCGTATCAGCTACTCTTTTTTGTAACACCACTCCTTTTTACTTGGTTTAATGAAGAACTTTTCGAGTTTAATAAAATGCTGTTTGCCTATGCTGTTGCGCTCGTTGTCGGTGGGTGTTGGCTAGCGCACCTCGCCGTTCATCGTCGTCTACACTGGAAAAAAACTATTTTTGATATTCCATTAGGTCTATTTGTCCTTTCCCAGCTCTTTTCAACCTTATTCTCGATGCATCCGTGGACATCAATTTTTGGCTACTATACCCGTTTTCATGGCGGGCTCTTATCTACCTTTGCGTACGTCACACTCTTTGTGGTGTTCATTCAAATGGTTCCCCGTCAACGTATTTGGGACTTTCTCAAAACTCTCGCTATCAGCAGCATTATTGTCTCTCTGATTGCTATTCCTGAGCACTTTGGTCGCTCATTTAGTTGCGTCCTGATTAATAGTAGCCATTTAGCCGAGACTCAACCGTTAGGTGTAGTGCTGGCTCCAGATCAACTCTGGAACTCGTATAACGCTCAGTGCTGGATACAAGATGTCCAAACTCGTGTCTTTGCCACTTTTGGGCAGCCCAATTGGTTGGCGGCATTTGCCATTACGTTAATTCCTCTCTTTAGTGTGTTGGCAGTCATTCGCAAAAAAGTTAGCGAACAAACCGTGTTTGGCATCGCCAGCGTAGCGCTTTTCCTTTCACTGCTCTTCACCAAGTCACGTTCGGGCATTATTGGTTTGGCTATCGGTAGCATTTGGTTTGTGGGACTCGCAGCAGTATGGTTTATCAAGTACTTAGATCGTAAAAAACGCACCCAGGAAGTAAAACATCTTTCTGCCTATACTCCCATTGCCGGCGGTATTCTGGCATGTATTTTGCTCAGCGTTGCGTTGTTCGGCACTCCCTATACCCCTTCTCTCTCTCAGCTGCTTCAACCTTCTGCTCCTGCTCCAGTGACAGAAACACCTATGGTGGTCAACCGTTTAGATGAAGGTGGTACCGACTCAGGAGAAATTCGGAAGATTGTTTGGACAGGTGCAGTAAAGGTGTGGCAACGCTACCCAATCTTTGGCTCTGGAGTAGAAACATTTGCTTACAGCTACTACAAAGATCGACCCATGGAACACAACACTGTTTCTGAGTGGGACTTTCTTTATAACAAAGCCCACAACGAGTTCCTTAACTTCCTGGCTACCACTGGGATAGTTGGTCTGGGTACTTATGTTGTGTTGTTAGTCGTATTGATTGGCTATCCAGCATGGTCAGCATTAACAAAAAAAGAACAAACAACTGAAGAACGCGTAATGTTGTGGAGTATCAGCGCCGGTTTAGTTGCTTTGACTATTTCCAACGCACTAGGCTTCTCTACAGTCATGGTCACAGTATTGCTTTTCTTGCTCCCAGCGATAGCCTGGAAGCTAAACCAACCAACACCTACTGTAGCCAACACACAGACACCCTCTCACTCAGCAGATGATGAGTTAACAGTCAGAGAGTGGGTTTGGCCAGGGGTAATTGCCTTAGCCATACTCGTTGGAATGTTACTCATTTGGCGAACGTGGCGAGCCGACTACCTTCTTGCCCAAGGCAAAAAACTTAACCAGTCCCAAAATTACAGTGATGGAATTGAAGCACTTGAACACGCATATGAGATTGGTGGGAGTGAAGGTATTTTTGCCGAGGAGCTGGGTGAGACATACAGCTGGTTAAGCGCTGCCTTTGCTGATGCCGGTGAGGCTACTGCCGCAGCCATGTATCGTCAGGCTGCGGTGATGAAAGCCAATGAAATGATGGCTACTAACCCAAACAATCTCAACTTCTATAAAACAAAGACCCGTATCTTGGCTACGCTCTCACCCCAAGATCCAGAGTTACTCAATGAAGCAGAAAGTGTCTTAAATGCTGCGAGTGAGTTGGCTCCCACCGATCCAAAAGTTCGTTATAACTTGGGTCTAATTAAGCTAAGTGTGAACAATATAGAGGCTGTCTCTTATACACATCT
>DBDU01000005.1 GCA_002293725.1 Patescibacteria group bacterium UBA924 | reverse complement strand
GTTTTAAGGCCAAGGTCTTCACCGATGCGACGTTGTTGTTTGTTTTTTGGTCCTGTGTAGCGTGACATATCAGATTACCTGTTGTGCTTCTGTTTGCGTGGTTTTGTACCGTTATGTGGAACTGGAGTTAAGTCAGCAATCATAGGCACGTGAATCTTTTGGGCACGGAGCACTCGAAGTGCTGCGTCGCGACCTGGACCTGGACCTTTTAAGAACAGTTCCATCTCGTGCATACCATAAGACTTGGCTTTGTTAATTGCGTTTTCAACAGTGACCGTGGCTGCATAAGGACTTGACTTGCGTGAACCAGAGAAACCTGACCCACCAGTAGAAGCCCAACACACAACATTCCCTTTTTCGTCAGTAATACTGACAATTGTGTTGTTGAATGTTGCAGTAATGTAGATCCGACCCCGTGGAATGGAGCGCGTAACTTTAGTCGTTGGAGATTTTGAAATTGGACTCATAACGGTTATTTCTTAGAAGCAGTTTCTAACTTAGTTGCCATTTCCTTACTGATTGCACCAATTGCGACACGTTTCTTGTTGCGGCGGGTACGAGCGTTCGAGCGAGTACGTTGACCACGACTTGGTAAACCAAGCTTGTGACGTAAACCACGGTAAGAACCAATTCGTTTTAAGCGATCGACGTTCTCACGAATTAAACGACGCAGGTTTCCCTCGACGTTGTACTTTTCTAATACGCGTTGAATTTTGTTTATTTCTTCACCAGTCAGGTCTTTGGCACGTTTATCTGGATTAACCTGAGTTTCGCGAAGTACTTCTTCAGCTAACTTTGGCCCAATACCATAAACGTAACGGAGTGAGATCCGTACTTTCTTATCATCTGGAATATCGATACCTGCAAGACGTGGCATAAACTATTATCCTTGACGTTGTTTGTGCTTTGGATTGGTAGAGCAAATCACAAACAATACACCCTTGCGGCGAATATGCTTGCAAGAGCGACACATTTTTTTGACTGAAGTGCGTACTTTCATGTTTTTTCTCCCTCAAGAGACAAAGGTGAAATATACCTTATCCTCGAGTATTTGAAAAGCCTGAGTTTTACTGCGAAGCTTTTTGGACTGATCTATAGGTTATTTTACACTTTTTGAGGTCATATTTCGAGACATATCCCTTGACGGAATCACCAGGAAGAACTCGAATTCTGAACAATCTCATCTTGCCGGCGAGAGTTCCCAACAAGTTTTGCCCCACCAGTTGAGGAACAGCAGAAGATGTCACGTTTACACGAAACATCGTGTTTGGCAGACACTCTTCAACTACACCTTCAATTTCAAAAGCATCATCACGTTTTTCGGATGAACTATTGTTATCAACTTGGCGTTTTGCTTTAGCAGCTCGTTTGTGTTCTTGTACTTTTCCCATATCTTCCTATTATATCAAAAAAAGGGCGATAAATCTAGCTTATAGGCCTTGTCAGAATCTCAGGTCCATTGGCAGTAACTAAGACTGTTTCCTCGATCATTCCGCCGATAGATCCATCTATTGTTCGAAACGTCCATCCATCGGCGTCTTGTTTTAAATCAGGCTTTCCTTGTGTGTACATGACTTCAATCGCCACTGTCTGGCCTTCGTACAACTTTTCTTTCTTATCTCGTTTCTGGGCGAAGCACGGAATATTAGGATCTTCGTGGAGCTGCTTACCAATTCCATGTCCTGTCAGTTGATAGACTGCCCCAAGATTATGCCGCGTTAAAGTTTTCTCCATCTGAAAAGAAATATCATAGACTGTATTGCCCGGAATAGCTTCAGCAATAGCCCTATCCAAGGCATGTTGTCCGTGTTGGAGGAAGTTTTTCGTACCTTCAGAGACTTCTCCACGGTAAAAAGAGACGGTCGTATCAACGTGAAATCCTTCGTACAGTAAGCCTACGTCTATCTTGATAAAGTCTCCTGGCTCAATCACTTTGTCTGCCGAAGGGATACCATGACAAACTTCGTCGTTTTTCATCAGACAAGTTGCCCACTTGTAGCCCGGGACCATCGCAAAGTTAGCTTTGGCACCTTGTGACTTAATTAACTCAAACGCTTTTTGATCAATTTCAGCAAAATTGACTCCAAGCTGCGCAAAATCAACCAGCGAGTCACGCACAAAGGCGAGCCTTCGCCCGCCTTCACGCATAATAGTTGCTTTGTGTTTCAAAAAACTATCCATAACTTCGTTACTTTAAGGCTTCCATGATCTGAGCAAATACTTCGTCTACTTCGGTCTCACCATTAATCCGAATCAACTGGCCGCGGTCGCGGTAGTACTCAATCACTGGTTCGGTGTGCTCATGAAACAGCTCAATTCTTTTACGGATAGCATGGAGTGTCTCATCCTGACGATCAGAGACACGACCAGAGATGCGCCAAAGTGCTTCACGATCAGAGACATCGATAAAGATGACTTTATCGACGTTTCCCTCAAAAGCTTCAGCTTGTGGCACGGTTCTTGGGAAACCATCAAGAATAAAACCATTAACATACTCTGGACGTTTTAAGTACTCAGTAATAATTTCCAATGTTAGCTTATCTGGGATAAGCATTCCGGCATTTAATGTCTCTTTCAACATTCGACCCAACGGGCTTTTATCTTTAGACATCTCACGGAAGATGTGTCCCGAAGATAAGTAAGGAATGTTCAGTTTCTCAGACAACATGTTGCCCTGAGTGGACTTTCCTGCCCCTTGAATGCCAATCAGCACCAATTTCATAGCGCTCCTTGTGTTCCTTTTTTATATTTAGATGAATTTGTCGTAGTTTTGACCAACGAGCATTCCCTCAATTTGTTTTGCTGTTTCTAAGACCACAGAGACCACGATCAGCATGCTGGTACCTCCAATGGCCAATGATTGAACACCCGTAAAGACCTGTGCAACTGATGGCATGACGGCAATAAATCCTAAGAAGACTGCTCCGACAAACGTAATTCTGGTTACCACAAAGTCAAGAAACTTCTTGGTTGGACCACCTGGACGAATTCCGGGAACAAACGCACCACTTTTCTTTAATTCTTCAGAAATCTCATCGGTATTGAAGAAGATTAAGGCTGATAGGTACGTGAAGGCAAAGACAATAATGAAGTAGGTAACCATGTAAACTGGTGACGTTTCAGTGAACCAAATAATCAAGTTTTGACCAAGTCGGGCAATATCTGGATTAGCTTGGGTAACTAAGAAACGACCAACAAAAGATGGTGCCAACATTAATGAGACGGCAAAGATCACGGGCAGCACACCTGCCACATTAATCTTGATTGGGAAGTGCGTGACTTGTCCACCAATACTGCGATCACCGCGAGTGCGACGGGCATACTGAATCTGCACTTTGCGAACAGCCTCGTTCATAAAGACCATTAAACCAATGACTGCTAAAAAGACTCCCATAAAAATACCCACTTTTATTAAATCTTGGGCTGAAGTAACTGAGATGACTTGGGCAAACGCCACTGGCAGCTGACTAACGATACCAGCAAACAGCACCATCGAGATACCATTGCCAATTCCATATGTCGTAACTAACTCACCCAACCACATCAAGACCATCGCACCTGCTACCAAAGTAAAGATCATGGCAATGAAGGTCAATGGATCACTGGCAGAGAGTAAGCCCTGAGAACGTAACAACGCTAAGACAGATACGCTTTGAATCACCGCGATGGGAACAGAGAGCATCCGTGTGTATTGATTCAACTTCTCTTTACCAGATTCACCCTCTTTTTGAAGTTCTTTCAAGGCTGGGAAAACCATTCCTGCTAACTGCAAAATAATTGACGAGGTAATATACGGGTTAATACCGACTGCCATCACTGAGAAGTTTGCTAAGGTTCCACCGGAAAAAAGGTTTAAGACACTTAATAACTGATTGCCCACGAACAGTGAACGAATCTGTGCTACTTCAACACCAGGAACTGGAACGTGTGCTAAAAAGCGGAAGACGAAAAAGATGGCTGCAGTGAAAAGCAGTTTCTTCTTAACGTCAGCATTACTCAGAACTCGCTGAAATGCTGCTATATATTTGTTCATTCAGATGCTGACTCAATTGAGCCACCAGCTTGCTCGATCTGCTTAGCTGCACCAGCTGAAACTGGCAGGCCGCGGACGATTACTTTCCGTTCAATCTTACCATTTGCAATGATTTTTGCACGTTGGAATCGTGAGTGAATGACTTTCTCTAACTTGAGAGAATCTAGAGTCACGACATCAGCTTTCATCTTATTAACGTCAGAGAGTGACACAGCGGCAGTTGGGACCAAGACGTTAAAGCGACCTTTACCACGTTGCATTGGTAAACGTTTGATGAGAGGAAGTTGACCACCTTCAAACCAAGCAGGAGCTTGACCACTTTTGCGAGCACGTTGACCTTTGGTACCACGACCTACAGTGTGACCACCTTTACCAGAACCAATACCGCGACCAACGCGCTTGGAACCGGAAGTAGTGATTTTTTTGAGTTGGTTCAACATTGACATACGTTACTTCTTTTCGACTTTAGCTTCTGACTTCTTTGGGGCGGCTTTCTTCACTTCTGCTTTTTTAGCAGGAGCTTTCTTTTCTGCCTTAGCAGTTTTTTGTTCGGCTTTGATCTTTGCTTCTTCAGCTTCATGAGCTTCTGCTTTGGCAGCAGCTTTCTCACTTAACTCGCGCAGCTTCTTTGCTTCTTCGCGCTCAATCTCAGCAATAGATTTTAGCTTAATCCCTTTAATAGCAACTAGCTTTTGAATTCTATTTAAAGCCTCAAATGTCGCATAGACACTTACGGATTGGTTACTAGAACCTAAGATCTTACTTGAAATGTCGCGGATACCTGCAGCTTCGACGACGGCGCGAACTGGACCACCAGCGATAACACCAGAACCTTTAGGAGCTGGCTTCAGTAAAACTACACCTGAACCCAACTTAGTAGTGACTGAGAAAGGAATGGTTGTTCCATCTAATGGAACAGTAATCATTTTCTTCTTAGCTTTCTTCACGCCTTTGCGAATAGCAGATTGGACGTCATTAGACTTACCTAAACCAACACCAACTCGACCTTTACGATCACCAACAACCATTAAGATAGAAAAGCCCATCTTGTTGCCACCTTTGGTTTTCTTAGAGACACGAGAAACTGAGATGACTTTTTCGTCAAATTCTTTTGGCTCTTTATCAGCTGAGTTGTAGCTGTTACGGTTGCCTTGCTTGTTGGCGCGGGGTGCTTCTGTCATAGACGTTTAGAACTCGAATCCTTGTCCTCTGATCACTTCGGCCACTGCTTTAACGCGACCGTGATATTTATATCCACCTCGATCAAAAACGAGCTTGGTGATGTTGATACTCTTCAACTTCTTGCCTAACTCAGCTGCAGCAGCTTCAGCGCGCTGGGTTTTGGTTTCGCCTTTTTTAACCTTGATACCTGCAGTGCTGGCAGCTGCCAAAGTCTTACCTTGAGCATCATCAATCACTTGCAAGTAGGTACCGATGTTTGAACGAAAGACGTGCAAACGTGGACGCTCAGTGGTACCTCGCACTTTCATGCGGACGCGACGTTGGCGTTTCTCGGCTTTAGTTAGTGTGTGATTTACTTTTGACATAACTCAAACTTTACTTGGTTGCTGTTTTACCTGCTTTACGACGAACGACTTCATCTTCATAACGAACACCTTTACCTTTGTAAGGCTCTGGTGGACGAATCTTACGAATGTTAGCGGCAACTTGGCCAACTAACTGTTTATCGATTCCCTCAATGTGAATAGTGTCATTTCCCTCGATAGCCAACTTGATGCCTGGGATAGCGTCGAAGACAACTGGGTGAGAGAAACCAAGTGACAAGCTTAAACCTTGACCCTTAGCAGCTACACGATATCCAGTTCCAACTAACTTTAAGGTTTTCTTATAGCCAGTTGCGACTCCATCAATAGCATTCTCTAACAAGCTTCGAACTAAACCGTGGAATGCACGAGTTTGACGCTCTTCATTACTGCGACCAACTGTGACTTTACCATCGACTGCCTGAACGGTAATTCCAGGAAAACAGACGACTTTGAGCTCACCCTTAGGACCTTTGACCACAATCTCCTGTTCTGTAACAGTGACTGTGACGCCGGCTGGGATAGTGATCGCTTTTCTTCCAATCCGTGACATAGATTCCTTACCAAATTTGACAAAGGACTTCACCGCCGACGTTCTGTTTGCGGGCATCTTTGTCAGTCATGACTCCCTTGCTTGTAGAGACGATGGTAATACCATAGCCACCTAAAGCTTTTGGAACTTTTGCTGATGTTGAGTAAACACGGCGACCTGGGGTAGAGATACGACGCACATCAGTGATGGCGGGTACTTTACCAACGTAGCGCAGCTTGAAGACCAAATCAGACTGTGGCATCTTCTTGCTCACTTCGTAGCTTTCGACGTAGTTATTAGCTACCAGAATTTTACTAATCTCTTCTTTGACACGAGAGTGTGGAACAGCCACAGTCTCATGGCGTGCCATAAGAGCATTCTTAATTCTGATAATCATGTCTGCGATCGGATCGTTCATATTTACTTACTAGCCTTTGTTACACCTGAGAGCTCACCACGAAGCGCCATCTCGCGGAAGCAAAGACGGCAAAGACCAAAGTGGCGAATATAAGCCCGAGGGCGTCCGCATATTTTACACCGGTTGACTGTTCTTGTCGAAACCAAGTTCAGATGTTTCTCGCCGCGTTGGATTAACATCTCACGACGTGCGATTAACTTCTTAGCTTTAGCGATTTGTGATTTTTTCGCCATAGTTTCTTATTTCCTTATTTCTTCTCTTTTGCGAAAGGCATACCCAAAAGCTCTAGCATTCGGAATGCTTTCTCTTTATCTGCTGTTTTAGCTACGATCGTTATTTGTAATCCGCGAATTGACTCGATGGTATCGTAGTTAATTTCTGGGAAAACGATCTGCTCTTCAATACCAAGGTTGTAGTTACCTTTTTCGTCAAAGGCTGTACGAGAAACACCTTGGAAGTCTTTGACACGGGGCAAAGCCAAACTAATTAATTTGTCTAAGAACTCCCACATGTACTCACCACGTAAAGTCACCATTACACCGAGTGGATCACCAGCGCGAGTCTTAAAGGTCGCAATTGATTTACGGGCACGAGTCACATTTGGCTTCATACCAGTAATCACTTTGAACTGCTCAACCACACTCTCAATTGCTTTTTCGCGATTTTGTTGATCAGTGATACCCATGTTGATAACGACCTTCTCTACTTTTGGAAGAGCAAAACTGTTGTCAATTTTGAACTCTTTTTTGAGAGCTGGAGCGACATCTTGCTGGTACTTTTGTTTCAAACGATTCATATTACTTCTTTGACTTTTCAGGTGTTGGCACTACTTTGCCAGTTTTCTTAAATACTCTTTCTTTACTGCCATCTTTTTTGACTTTGTAGCCAATTCGGTCTGGTTTGTTCTCATCGTTGAGAATAGCGACCTTTGCCGTAGACATTGGACGTGAACTCTCTAAACGTTGACCAGCCTGATTGTTCATTGGCTTCAAGTGTTTGACGTAGATGTTAGCATTCTCTACCGTCACTTTGTTTTCCGCAGGAAACACTCTGGTAATCTTTCCAGTTTTTCCTTTGTCTTTGCCGGCGGTTACGATGACGTTGTCACCTACCAAGAACTTCATAAAACCTCTGCTGCTAAACTTGCAATTTTGTTAAACCCACGCTCTTTTACTTCACGGGCAACCGGTCCGAAGACGCGAGTGCCAACTGGGGTTTCTTCTTTTCGAGACTGAATTAAGACTGCCGCGTTGTCATCAAAACGAATGTACTCGCCAGATGAACGTCGCTTTTCTTTGTGAGTGCGAACGATGACTGCCTTTACCTTGTCACCTTTTTTGACACTCCCTTTGGCATCAGCTGCGATTACCGAAGCGGTCACCACATCACCGACATATCCATAGACGCGCTTAGAACCGCCATGAACTTGAATAACGCGAATGCGCTTGGCACCGCTGTTATCTGCAACTTGTAGTACTGATCGAAGCTGTATCATATCGTTTAAACCTCAACCTTAGCGGTCACTTTGAATCGTTTGGTGCGACTCATCGGTCGGCACTCTTGAATAGTGACGGTGTCACCTTCCTTGAGCTCCATCCCTTCAACGTGACAAGCATACTTCTTTGTGATCTTCACAAACTTCTTGTACAGAGGGTGTTGCCACTTACGAACGACCTCGACAGTAACTGTCTTTGGCGTCTTTGCTGAAGTGACTGTTCCTTGTAATGCTTTCATTAGGCTTCCATTTCCTTAGCTCTGATGACAGTTTTGACGCGAGCGATGTCATCGGCCAACTTTGAACCCATGCGAAGATCGGTAGTTTTACCTACTTTTTTCTCCATTTGGTTCTTAGCGAAAGCGAGCTCTAACTCGGACAACTTTTTGTTCAAGTCAGAAACGCTTAATTCGCGCAGTGCTTTTTTATCTTTATTCTTCATATTACTTTTCAATGACCGTTGTCTTTACTGATAACTTATGTGCAGCTTTACTAAATGCACTCTTTGCTACATCTGGTGTCACGCCACCAATCTCAAACAGTACCATACCTGGACGGACGACTGCGACGTACTCATGAATGTCACCTTTACCAGAACCCATCTTGACACCAACTGCTTTCTTGGTGATTGGTTTATCTGGGAACATTCTCATCCAGTACTTACCAACACGTTTGGTAGCGTAGGTAATTTTCTTACGGGCAGCTTCAATTTGGCGAGACGAAACCCATCCAGCTGAAGTTGCTTTCAAACCAAAGTCACCAAACACAACAGTGGTACCACGACTGGCAACACCATTACGGTTTCCTCGGAATGCTTTGCGGTATTTTGATTTCTTTGGCTGTAACATATTAGTTGCTTAACTCACCTTTGTTGATCCAGACCTTAATGCCGACATAGCCAGAACGAGTTCGAGCAGGAACTTCGTAGTAGTCAATGTTGGCGCGAAGGGTTTGGGTTGGAACTTTACCTTCAAAGTACTTCTCAGTACGACTGATCTCAGCTCCACCGATACGTCCAGCTAAAGCAATCTTAACGCCTTTAGCACCTGCACCCATTACTTTCTCAATTGCTTGAGACACGGCGCGGCGGTGTGGGTAACGTTTGATCAATTGATCCACGATACGCTCGGCAACTAACTTTGCACTTAAGTCTGGCTTCTTTACTTCTTGAACGCGAATGTCAATTTTAACTTTGTCTTTCTTCTGTTTAGAAACGTTCAAGATTCGCTCAATGTCTTTTTTAATGACTTCGAGGTTAGCACCACCCTTACCGATCACCACACCAGGGCGACCGACGTGTAAAACGACAGTGATCATTGTTAATGAACGTTCAATACTAATCTGAACTACTCCAGCTCCAACTAGTTTTTTCTCTAAAAACTCGCGCAGCTTATGATCCTCAAGCATCGTGTCAGAGTACTGTGATGGATCAGCATACCAAGTAGACTTCCATGTAACGAAGCTACCTAATCGAAAGCCAGTTGGGTTTACTTTTTGTCCCATGTGTCCTTTATTCTTCTTTCGTCTTCAAGACCACAGTTACGTGGCTTGTTCGCTTAATGATGTTGTGGGCACGACCACGGCTAACAGCGTTAAAACGCTTATAGCGAGGTCCTTCGTTAATCAATACTTCATCAATAGTCAGGTCACTTACCTGAAAACCATGATTGTTTACGGCATTGGCTACAGCTTGACGAAGCACCTTTGAGACAACATCAGTTGCCCGACGGGAGATCGTTGACAGTTGAGCCATTGCATCCTCCAAGCTTAAGTTCTTAATCGTATTGGCTACGACGCGGATCTTTCTTGGTGACTGTCTAGTATAGGTTTGTGTTGCTTTAATCAGCATGTTTTCTCTGTCTTACTCTCTTTACGTCTTGGTCATTGTTCGTTTCACCACCCGACCATGTCCACGGAAGGTACGAGTTGGAGCAAACTCGCCCAACTTGTGACCAACCATTGACTCGTTCACGTAGACCTCAACAAAGTTCTTTCCCTGGTGCACCATGAAGGTGTGACCAACGAAGTCTGGTGAGATGACGCAAGCGCGGCTCCAGGTTTTGATAGCTGATTTGTCGCCAGAGTTTTTCTGTTTGACAATCTTTGCTACCAATTTTGGATCTACGAATGGTCCTTTTTTACTTGATCTCGACATACTTTGTTATTTTTTTCTACGATCCTTAATAATGTACTTATTGGTCGTCTTCTTCTTGTTACGAGTCTTCTTCCCTAAGGCATGTTTGCCCCATGGTGTCTTTGGATACTTCAAACCGACACCACTACGACCCTCACCACCACCGTGTGGGTGAGAGTTTGGATGTTGTGCAGTACCACGGACGGTTGGTCGGATACCCATCAGCCGTTTTCGGCCTGCTTTACCAAGCTTTTGGTTCTTCCAATCCACATTTCCGACCTGGCCAATTGTAGCGAAACACTCGGCATTTATCAAGCGAACTTCTCTGGAAGGTAGTGCTAGTGTAACGTAGTCACCTTCTTTGGCTTGAATCATTGCGGTGGTACCAGCACCCCGAACTAACTGAGCACCTTTACCAACCCGAGTCTCGATGTTGTGAATAGGTACACCGACCGGAACATTTTTAAGAGGCATGGCATTTCCTGCCTTGACTTCCACATTCTGTCCAGCGATTACTTCTTGACCAACTTCTAAGTTCTCTGGAGCTAAAATGTATCGCTTGTCACCATCTTTGTAGTAAAGCAGGGCAATGTTGGCAGATCGGTTTGGATCGTACTCAATGCGCTTAACTACTGCTGGGACATCTTGTTTGTTGCGCTTCCAATCAATCAGACGAAGACGTTTTTTAACGCCACCACCACGGTGCCGAACGGTCACATGACCAGAAGCACCTCGACCTTGACGTTTCAAGTGACCACCCGCAAGCAGAGACTTCTCGGGAGCACCATCGTGAAGATGGGCACGGCCAATTCGGACGTAATGTCGATTGGAGTTGTTGGTTGGTTTTAACTTAATTAACATAGTGATTAGGCGTTCCCGCCGTTACTGATATCAAAGAGAGCAATAGTTTGACCTTTAGCCAAGGTAACAATCGCTTTTTTCTTGCGTGGGACGATGATGGTCGTGCGACGCTTACCTGTTCGACGCATAGAACGGCCACGCATGACTGTACTTACGCCTGTAACTTTAACGCCAAACAACTCTTCTACTGCCTTAACTACTTGAGTCTTGGTTGCAGATGGCTGGACTTCGAAAGTGAACGCGTTAGCAGTATTTGCTAAAAATAGCGTTTTTTCGGTAATGATTGGTCGTTTTAAAACGTGTGCTTGCATACTTAGTTCTTGGTGCTTTCGGTTTCACTTAAACGGGTTTCCAGCACTTTGACGGCATCTTTGGTGAAGACGATCGCATCTGAGCTGGCTACATCGAAAGTTGTCAGCTGAGCTGGGTTAGTCACGAAGACATTTGGTAAGTTACGCAAGCTTCGTTTGACCATTTGAGATGGTTTCTCGAGCACAATTAAGATACTGGTCGCTTCTGGCAGAAGCTTGACCAACATTTTTTGAGCTGAAGAAGTCTTTCCATCAAGCTGGGCGAGGTCATCACAGACTAAAATTCGCTCTTGTTGGGCACTTAAAGCTGATTTTAAGGCTGTTTGACGCATTGTGGCACTCAGCTTCAGATTATAGTTCTGAGTACCTGTAGGACCGTGTGCAACGCCACCGCCGACGAACAGACTTGGTGTACGAGCGCCGTGACGAGCATTACCTGTGCCTTTTTGCTTGAACCATTTTTTCTTGGTGCGAGCAACTTCAGAACGAGTCTTTGTTTTGGCGGTTGCTTGGCGTTGATTGGACAAGTAGACACGAACGGCTTGTGCAATCAGCTGCTCATTTAATGGAGCACTGAAAATTGCATCTGCAACGGTCATTGTACTGTCTTTACCAATGGTGGAGGCTACGCGAAGTTTCATTGAGCACCTCCGTCTTCAACCGCTGGAGCTGAAGTTTCGCTTGTTTCTGTTGCTGGGGCAGCTTCTGGAGTTTCTACTTGAGGAGCTGACTCAACCACAGCAGGTGTAATTCCGCTGGCCTTGATATCAAGTTCAATCTGGCGCTTCTCACCAGTCTTGGTGATCTGGACCATACCTTGCATATGGCCTGGAACTGGACCACTAAGCCAAATGACTTGAGTTGATGGATCAACGTGTAAAACGGTCAAACCAAGAACTGTCTGCACTTCAGTACCATAATGACCAGCCATTCGTTTACCTCGGAAAACACGACCTGGAGTGGTACGGTTACCGATAGCACCGACTGCGCGAGCACGATCCGACTGACCATGAGTTTTTTGCTGACCTTGGAAACCATGACGCTTCATTGCACCAGCAAAACCACGTCCTTTGGTTACACCTTGAACTTTAACCACGTCTCCGACGGTTAAAACATCTTGAACTTTAACAGTGTCACCAACTTTAAGTTGAGAGTCTTTTTCGGCAGCTACTTGTTTGAGATGTGCCACACCAACAGAAAAGCCACTCTTCTCTAATCTAGATCTAAGTGGCTTTTGAACGTTTTTCAATTTTCGTTGACCATAACCGACTTCAAAAGAGAGAGGTTGTTGATCTTCAGAAAGTTTTTGGCCGATAACGAGATTATTGACCACACTCAGCTGAGTGACGGCCATGCGCTTGCCAAGCTTGGTCCAAGCCTGGGTCATTTTTTGTTTGGTCGCAAAAACTTGAGTAATCATATCTGTTATTCTGTTTAGTCTTTTTCAGGACTGAAGAACCCGAGAGTTCTACAGTGTAGAAATGTGCCATGCACTCTCCTACTACATCTTGATTTGGATTCCCACACCGGCTGGAAGCTCTAAGTGTAAGAGTGAGTCAATCGTTTTGCTTGTTGGGTTCACAATGTCAATCAAGCGCTTGTGCGTCTTAATCTGATAGTGCTCTTGAGCATTCTTATCAGTATGTGGAGACGCTAAAACTGTGAACCATTTTTTACTTGTTGGCAGTGGAACTGGTCCAACAATGTTTGCCCCTGTTGAGATGGCAGTTTCTAAAATTTTACGAGCGGCTTCGTCGATGACACGATGGTCATACGCCTTCAACCGAACGCGAATCTTATATTGTGCTTGTTTTTTATCAGTTACAGCTGCCATGTTGTGAATGTTCTATTCTTTATTCTGTTTTCTCGACTAGCTCAATTCAAAGACAAAGGTGGATTATACAGACTCTAGAAATAGAAGTAAAGAGTTTCCGTATGAGCAATTTTAAAATTGCATTACGGCTTTGTTTTCAATCGCTGATGGGTTAAATATAGCCGATAAAGATGCCAAAATGCTAGCCCCAATCCGATCATGTATAACAAAGCTGAAATTTGATTTATCCAGCTTATTTGGCTTAAGTCGATGGTATCCTGCCAAAAAAGATCGATCCTCTCTAAGTTCAGCACGTACGCTATACAAGTGCACAAAAAGATGGCTTTTTTCTTAGAAAGCAGCGCAAAGATGCCCGCAAAAACAATTGCGGGGTGACTATAACGCTCATGCATTTGGGTTAAAAAGAAGAAAAAACTTAGTCCTTGAATATAGAGGATTAAGGAAAGTAACTCCGCTTGCATTGCTTCTGCCAACATTGAAAATTTAAGGAAACGGAACTTTTTCAACGCTGTAAGGTGAGACCAATACTGTTCTAAGAACATTACTATAAGTGGCAAAAAGGCCAAAAAAGTAGCTAAGCTAAAAAGCAGATATCCCCAAGCATGGTATGACATACCCAAAAGCCAGGGACTGGTATCGAGCGTCACCATACTTTGTGCGCCTACCAAGATCCAGAAGTTGTCGGCATTAAAAGTCACATATGTACTGAGTGCAGTTGTCCTCTCCCAGATTAAAGTCATGATCTGGGCTGGTGAGTGCGCCCAAAACGGTGCGAAAAGCAGGAATTGAGCGATCATAGCTATTGCTCCACTAAGTCCGACAGTCTGAATGAGTTTTCGCACGGGATGTTTTTGTGGCTGAAAAATGTATACCCAAGCAAAAAGCCCAAGTGCGGGCAAGAAAATAACGGCCTGTAGCTTCGCATTTAAGGCCAACACTAATGCCAGAAAAGCAGCTAATGGCTGTCTTTTAAGCAGAAGGTAGAAGGTTAAAACAACAAAAAAAGTATAAATACTATCTAACTGCCCCCAAATAAATGAGTTATACCAAAAAGCGATATTGGGCAGAAAAAGTGCTAAAACTCCTATCAATCCGATACCATATCGCTTGGCAAAACGCAGTAGTAGCAGCACTGTTAAGCAGTCAAACAACAGCGGAAAAATTTTGAAGTAGTGAACTCCCTCGGTTAACCCAATCTGAAACAACCCACTCAATAACTGCCATGCTTGCAGACCGAAGATGTTAATCGGCATGTAGTTGACGTAGTGCAGATGATAGATATGCGAGAGACCTTCATCCCGAATATACTGAGCCCAAACAATATATGAACCATCATCAAAGGTTGGACGCGGTAAGAAAAACAATAAAAAAAGAAAACAACCAATTACAAGCGCATCCCACTTGCGCTGTTCTCGATTGTCTTGACTCCTCCACTCTGAGACAAGACGGTACCACCAGTTCATTATGATTTACTTATCGGCTTTCTTGGCTAAAAGCTCTTTGATTTCAAAAAGATGCTCGTTCATTTTAAACATCACCATCAGGATCTCAGCATAGATCCGAGCCACCAGCGGCCCCAAGATAATCATTAAGATACCACTGACTGGCTCTTGAGGTAACATGAAAAGACCACCCAAGACGCACGCCGCCACGACAATCCAAAAAAGGATCTTAATGACCACTGGAGTGATCATTTTCTCAAAAGTAAGATACTCATTCTTGGTTGCCATAATACTCCTTGGATATGAATAGTCACTCTAGCATGGCGGATCAAGGTAGGATTTGTCAACCGAACCAAAAACCCCACCGTACGGTGGGGTTTTCTTGTTCATATCGAAGCTATTACTTAAGAACTTTAGTAATAGCACCTGCGCCGACAGTGTGACCACCTTCGCGGATAGCGAAGCGCAGACCCTCTGCCATTGCTACTGGAACGATGAGCTTGACAGTCATCTTGGCGTTGTCGCCAGGCATAACCATCTCGACACCATCTGGGAGTTTGATCTCACCAGTCACGTCAGTTGTACGGATGTAAAACTGAGGACGATATCCAGTGAAGAATGGTTTGTGACGACCACCCTCTTCTTTACTCAAGATGTAGACTTCTGCCTCGAACTCAGTGTGTGGTTTAGCACTACCTGGTTTAGCCAGAACTTGTCCACGCTCAACTTGCTCTTTTTCAATACCGCGGAGCAAGATACCGACGTTGTCGCCAGCTTGACCCTCATCGAGCATTTTGCGGAACATTTCAACGCCAGTGACAACGGACTTTTGAGCGTCACGAATACCGACGATCTCAATTTCCTCACCGACTTTGACTTTACCAGACTCAATACGACCAGTAACAACAGTTCCACGACCCTTGATAGAGAAGACGTCCTCAACAGGCATTAAGAATGGCTTGTCGAGTTCGCGAACTGGAT
Organism: Patescibacteria group bacterium UBA924; assembly: GCA_002293725.1. Classification (GTDB taxonomy): domain Bacteria; phylum Patescibacteriota; class Microgenomatia; order UBA1400; family PJMF01; genus UBA924. The sequence continues at coordinate 30,336 of DBDU01000005.1, read as the reverse complement.
CTGGGATAGTAGCGTCGACAGTGTTCATCAACTCCATGACAGAGTCCATGTACTTCTCGTCGCCTTCCAAAGCTTTGAGACCTGAAGTACGAATGATTGGCGTGTTGTCGCCATCGTAACCATACTTGGTTAACAGCTCACGGATTTCCATTTCGACGAGGTCTAACAGCTCAGCATCATCGACCATATCGACTTTGTTAAGCGCAACGACCAGTTTTGGAACGTTAACTTGTTTAGCCAACAGAATATGCTCTCGAGTTTGAGGCATTGGACCGTCGGTAGCAGCTACGACCAAGATAGCACCGTCCATTTGAGCGGCACCGGTGATCATGTTCTTAATGTAGTCAGCGTGACCTGGAGCATCGATGTGAGCGTAGTGACGTTTGTCAGTTTCGTACTCGATGTGAGAAATGTTAATAGTAACACCACGAGCAGCCTCTTCAGGGGCGTTGTCGATATCCAAGTAGCTCTTTGCTACGTTGATTGGTGATGGGACTCTCTTAGCGAGAGTAGTTGCGATAGCCGCAGTCAAAGTGGTTTTACCGTGGTCGACGTGACCGATGGTACCAATGTTGACGTGTGGCTTGTTGCGGACAAATTTGTTGTCAGCCATATGTCTCCTACAATCAGTACTTATTACAAATAGAGTACTTTACTAATTAATACCTTTGCGTGTGCAATCCTCGATTATAACGCGTCAAATCTGATTTGACAAAGGATTTTTAGCGCACATTTACGCCTTTGCGCTCTTCAATGATCTTCGCTGCAACACTTTGTGGTACTTCGTCGTAGTGACTTGGTAACAACACAGAAGCGGCACGACCCTGAGTCATACTGCGCAAAATTGTAACATAGCCTTGCATCTCAGCCAGAGGAACGAGAGCCCTAATGATGACTGCTTTACCTCTGTTACTGGTTCCTTGGATTTGAGCTCGACGTGAGCTTAAGTCACCAATGACGTCACCCATAAACTCTTCTGGTGTAGTGACTTCGACAGTCATGATTGGCTCAATGATGATGCCATCTGCTTTGGAAACGGCATCACGCATACCCAGTGAACCAGCCATTTTGAATGACAGCTCACTTGAGTCAACTTCGTGGTAAGAACCATCATAAACAGTCACTTTGACGTCTACCATTGGGTAGCCAGCAATGAAACCACGCTCCATCGATTCTTGAATACCTTTATCGATTGGGTTGATGAACTCACGAGGAATTGCACCACCAGTGACGGCATTCTCGAACTCGTATCCGGTGCCACGAGGTAACGGCTCAATTTTCAACATTGCATGACCATATTGACCACGGCCACCTGTCTGTTTGATGTACTTGCCTTCACCTTCGGCTGCTCGTTTGATTGTTTCGCGATAGGCAACCTGAGGAGCACCCACGTTGGCTTCGACCTTGAACTCACGTTTCATACGGTCAACCAAGATTTCTAAGTGCAGCTCACCCATACCTTGGATGATGGTCTGGCCAGTACTGGCATCAGATTTAATGCGGAAAGTTGGATCTTCCTCAGACAGTTTTGCTAAAGCCACACCCATCTTTTCCTGGTCAGACTTGGTCTTTGGCTCGATAGCAAGAGACATGACTGGCTCAGCAAATGAGATACCTTCCAACATAATTTGGTGGCCCTCATCACAGAGAGTGTCACCCGTCTTCGTCTCTTTCAAACCCACTACAGCGACGATCTCACCAGCCTGAGCTTCATTAATCTCTTCACGTTGGTTAGCGTGCATTAACAGCAAACGACCAACGCGCTCTTTGGCTTTTTGGGTAGAGTTAAAGGTATAGGAACCTGATTGCAACTTACCAGAATAGATACGGACGTAGGTGATCCGACCAACATGAGGGTCAGTCTGAATCTTGAATGCCAGACCACAGAATGGCTCTTCTGGGACCAAGTGACGGACGACTTCTTCATCGGTTTTGGGATTGGTACCTTTGATCTCGTTAATATCTTGTGGAGATGGTAAGTACTCTACGATGGCATCGAGTAACTGTTGAACACCTGTGTTGCGTAAGGACGAACCACAGAAGACTGGAACCAGTTTGTAGCTGATAGTTGCTTTACGCAAAGCTGCTTTCAACTCGTTAACACCTAACTCTTCACCATTTAAGAACTTCTCCATCAGTGCGTCGTCTAAGCCAGCGATGTGTTCAACTAATTGAGCACGATAAAGCTCGACGTCTGCTTTCATCTCTTCTGGAATCTCAACTTCATTGAAGTCGGCACCAAGGTGGGTTTTGTCCCAAACATAGGCCTTTCGCTCGAGCAGTTGAACGACACCTTTGAAGGTGTTCTCAGCACCGATTGGTAAGACCATGATAGCTGGAGTAACTCCAAACTTGTTACGGATATCTTCAACCGTCTTTAAGAAGTCAGCACCAACTTTGTCCATCTTGTTGACGAAACAGATACGGGGAACGTTGTACTTGTCAGCTTGACGCCAGACAGTTTCAGACTGTGACTGTACACCTTCTTCTCCATCGAGAACAGTTACACCACCATCAAGCACCCGAAGTGAACGCTCAACTTCAGCAGTGAAGTCTACGTGTCCCGGAGTATCAATAATGTTGAAACGATACTCTTCTTTAGGAAGGTGAGTGTCTAGAGCTGGAGTCCAAAACGTGGTAGTTGCAGCAGAAACGATGGTGATACCACGCTCTCGCTCTTGTTCCATCCAGTCCATTTGGGTAGCACCCTCATGAACTTCACCAATTTTATAGGTTTTACCAGTGTAATAAAGAATACGCTCGGTAGTTGTAGTTTTACCTGCGTCGATGTGCGCAATAATACCAATGTTACGAATCCGATTAAGTGGAAGATTTCGATCCGTTGTCTTGACTGTTTGTTGACCTGCCATAAGTTCCTCTTAGTAATTTCTTTCGTTATTGTGCCATTCACCATGATGACTGATCAATCCAATCCTAGACAGTCGAAATGAATCAGGCGTTGTGCTTTACCATCTGAAGTGAGCAAATGCTTTGTTCGACTCAGCCATACGGTGAGCAGCGTCACGTTTGGCAACAGCTCCACCGGCGTTGTTGAAGGCATCCATCATCTCAGCAGCCAACTTCTCCCCGAAGCTGTGATACTGCTTGCTGGGACGTTTGTTTGCTTCCTGAACCAACCAACGAATGGCTAATGACATTCCACGACGACCTCGGATAGGCATTGGCACTTGATATGCAGCGCCACCGACACGACGGGAACGGACTTCCATCTGTGGAGTAATGATGTGGAGTACTTCTTCGAGAATATCGAGTGGTTTCTTCCCTAACTTCTCAGCTACGATGTCCATAGCAAGGTAGACTTGTCGTTGGGCTACCGACTTCTTGCCGTCAATCATAACTCGATTAATAATACGAGTTACTTTGGCTGATTTGAACTTTAAATCTGGTTCTGTCTCTCTGATTTTTGCGCGTTTGGCTCTCATTGGATTCCTTTTACTGTAAAGTGAACTTCAATTATTTAGATTTCTTGACACCATACTTACTGCGACTGGTCTTACGTTTCTCTACACCAGCACAGTCGTACTTGCCACGAACGATGTGATACTTCACACCAGGAAGGTCTTTAACGCGACCACCACGAACTAAAACGATACTGTGTTCGGCTAAGTTGTGGCCTTCACCCATGATGTAAGCGGTAACTTCCATCTTGTTCGACAAACGAACACGAGCGATTTTACGCAAAGCTGAGTTTGGTTTTTTAGGAGTCATGGTCTTAACCACAGTACAAACGCCACGCTTCTGTGGGTTAGTGGTCTTGACTGGCTTACCCGTATTGTTGTTATAGCTGCGACGCAAAGCACCTGCTTTGATACGCTTAGCTAAGCTCTTGCGAGAACCTTTACGAATAAGTTGATTAATTGTTGGCATTCCTATGCTCCTTACTAAAAAACTATCGGTCAAAATATCTTATTTTGATCAACTTATGAAAAAGAAATACTTGAGGAAAAAAGCAAGAAGTGCCGATTTCCTTGTATTACTCCCGAGGCCCGGGTGTCTAGCGAGGCTAGAATCTCTTCACACAAGTTTGGGTATTTTATCAGCATCTAGAGAAAAAAGCAAAAGCGAGGATATCAATCTATTTTTGTTGAGCTTTTTCCTGAGCATCTTCGGCTTCATGTTGCTTATATACCTCTTTGAGCCGCTGCATCGTTTTGATACGTTCATAAATAATGGAAAGATCAGCAAACGGATCAGCTAATGCTTCGGCAAATGTTGATAAGCTGACTTCTGGTATTAACTCATCTGGTTTCTGCTTATTCCTTTTGCGCAACGCTCTAAGAAAGGCTTCATAGTACTGCATTGTGATGGTGTTGAGAAACTCTGCTTGTGATGAACTTTTTTCGGCTAAAGCTGCAATAGTCTCTGCGTCATTTGCATACTTAAATGAAGCTGGCTGGAAATGAAAGTCCACTTGTAACTTTTCATAAGCGCTAGTTCCAAGTTTGTTATAAAAGTGAGTACAAGGACCATGGAGCTCATTATTTGCACTTAAAATACGAGATCGTACATCAGCGCTAGGAATATCCATCAGCTGAGTAATAAGCTCAGTGTACTGAAACTCACGAAACGACTTTAAGTCAGTTTCTTCAATCTTTTTTTCTGCCTGTGTGAGACGATGATGATTAAGTCGATTAATCAACAGAACAGGTAGTACTGTAATGTGTTCAAAAAGAAAGAGCGCGAAGTTAAAGTTCCCTCTCTCTCCAAGTTTAGGAATGTTCAGGCCGCGCTCAACCATGTAGTACGTCAGATTCCGATCTTGAACCGTAGCTGCATTCTGCCGGCGACTCATGTTAATTTCGTTGACAATCTTTTCCCGGCGTCGGTCTTGTCTTTTATTGGATCGATTGATCAACACAAGCGAAGCAATCCAGGTGGCCAAGATGCTTAAGGTCACGGTTGAGAAACCATATACTCGGAACCAGTCCTTGATATCAAGTAGCTGCATTTTGAGTATCTCAACTAAGTTCGATAGATCGATCACAGCCTCGATACCTTGACCACCGTTTAGTCCTTCCAACCTCTCTCTGGTGTAATCATCAACTTGGGAAGGGGTAGCATCCGCCGGCAACCACTCTCCGTTATAGTAGTACTCAGCCCAACCATGTCTTTCTGCTCTATCAACTGAGTTACCTTCATTTCCAAGCAATGAGCTACTATTCATATAACCATAAGCCATACGAGCAGGAACGCCCGCTGCACGAAGTAACGCAACTTGAACAGTATTTACGACATCACAGTCTCCATAGGGTAGGTCGAAGACACGCTGGATATACACCCCAGGCCCTGAGTTATCGAGGTGATATCTGGTATATTCTGGGTTAAGTGAGTAGGTAAAGTAGTTTCGAACAAAGTTGGTAACTCTATTTACCCGCTCTGGAATAGGATAGTTCTCTATCCCATCCATCAGCTCCTGTACTTCTGTTGGCAGCTGGTCCATTGACTGAATCAATGCTCGTTCATTGGAGTCTTCCTCTTCTGGTAGATCAGTAACAGCAGTGTCAGCTCTGCCAAAGCCAATTCGGGCCTGAGTTGGAGCCTCGATGCTACGGACATCAATCACGTATGTTCCTTGTGGATCAAGTCGCACAAAGTAATCACCCTCACCTAAATCTACGGAAACAACTTCATACCCTTGATAAGGAGCCGGAAGAGCAAAACGAGTTGGACCAGATACAGTGAAATCACTGAGAAAGTGAGAGACTGCCCGATCACTCGTCCGTGGCAGATAAAGAGAAGATCCATAGCCCGACTCTACGCCCCAAACGTTGTTCGTATACCACTGGGTGGCAGTGGCTTCTCGTAAATATCCATCTGGCACTTCGCCCTCTATCTGCCAAACACTGCCCTCTGGGAACTCACCTGAGTTCTCAGGAACTGAACGGTTCTCAAGCGGTGGCGGAGAAGAAGGAGCCTTTTCGCTTTCCTCTTCGGCTGCCTCCTCTTCAGTAGTAGAACCTTCCTCTGTTTGGGGTGGCGTATACTCTTGACTCTGTGCACCAAGACGCAGGTGAGAAAATGTTTCTTGCAGTTGAGAGTGGAGATCTTCCCCACCACTCACAGTAATTAAGATGCCCATTAACACCCCCAGCATAACCATCATTAAACGCCGCTGGGTGGGACTTAGCTTCTGTTCAGTTTTCTTTGCTTCTTCTTCGATGCTAAGGAAAGAATCAAAAATATTGCCTGTGATCCAAGGATCTGTTTCGTCGTAACGTTCTTCAACTAAATCTTCGAGGAAGCTGGCAGAAATAAGGTGCTCTCTGCCTCTTAGGATTTCTTTAAATGCTTTGACGCGTAAAAGTCGTCGTTGTTTTTTGTTCCGCTCGGTAGCTAAAACGGCATCAAGACCCATAATGACGTTTTGTAGCTCAATCCAGAAAGATACCTCTTCCAGGTAACTGACCTTTTCCCCATTTTCCAACTCTTTCTCGATCACACCTAGTGGAAGTTTCTCTAGTCGCAGCACCATACTCCACAATGTGTCAGGTGCAATAAGTGTTGCGGCTAAGCGTTCCAAAGCTTCAGTCACATCTTCTGCAAATTGACCTTGTTGGACTGTTCTCCACAGTTCTTGTTGATAGGTATCAAAATGAGGAAGCAGGACTGCCAGTTGAGCTTCAAGCTGTAAAGGAAGCTCGCCACTTTCTTTAATCACTTGAGCTGCTTCTTTTAAGAGCGTATGGCAGTGTTGAGACTGTTGAATCAACTCATCAACTTGTTCATCTTCAATAGCTAACTGATCCAGAATTCTTTTTTCAACGCTGTGTGTCTGCTGAGTAGCTGCTTCGATAAAAGCTGAAACTTGATGGAGTTGATCCGGGGGTAGCGTACTGCTTTCTTGATAGAGCTTCTCTACTCGACGAGTTGAACGTTGCTCTTGAATAGTGACTTGTGCATCAGCAGAAGTAAGAGGCGGTGAAGAGATCCGTGCTTCAGTCATAGATTAAATAAAAACGACGCTATAAGGAGTAGCTGTAGAGTAGCGAGGTTTAATTCCACTGTCACTTCCATGATCCACCACTAGAGTATGTCCAAACACCACATTCGGTTCCTGTTTTTCTGCATTGAAAAGCTGATGAGAAACACTTGATACATCAAGAATCTTTTGAGAAAGACTAAAGACTGTCCGTTCTTCGTCGGCAATATGGGTAACCGTACTTTTTAACTGCCGCATGTATCCTTCCATGAGCTGCTGAGTAGAAAGATCCGTCCCCAGCTTAACTACTCGATGTCCATCCACTGTCGATTGCAAGATATAAACAGTCAGACTGACTTTCTTTACTTCAGTGACTTGTTGGTGAGTATTAAATACATGACTGTCTAGTTCGCTCACACCAATAATCATCTCCATCATTCTCCGTATTCGTTCTGGAGCTAAAAGTAATTCTGGAGTGGCATCTAAAAAAAGCTTGATATGTACTTCTTCTGCTGGGGGTGCAATATCTTCTACCGTATGTTCCTCTGTGGTGGTCTCAACTTTTAAAGGCGTAACTCTTTCGCCACGTAAAAGTCCTTTAAATAATCTTGTCTTTTCAAACCTAGGTAAAAATCCTACTCGACCTTCTTCACTTTTTTCGTGCGTTACCTGACGTTCCACAGGCTGAGCTTTTACCCTTTTGAGCTTTTCCACAATGGGTAATACCACAAACTTTTCAATCTGTTCGCGTACCCTTTCGTTCATTACATCTGGCCGTTCTAAATACCTGGCTTCACGTTCTCGACGTTGCCGTGAAATGATATCTGCTGGGCTTACATGACGTGGAGTTTCAGACATTGTTTACGAAATGATGTAGCCTACTTCTGTGCTAGGCGACCACAACAAGTCTCCATTAACTCCCCAGTCGGTGGCACCCCGTGCTTCCGTCAACTCTTTACGCGTCAAATCTACTTGAATTTCGGTCTTGTCTGACTGGTTTCTTGCCAGCTCGCGCTGTGGGTAACACACATAGACCCTGCCATCAAGAGACTCGAGGACGACGACAGATCCATCCTCACTCATCTGGACTTTTTTAGCCGGGATGTTTTTCCCTTCCGCTTTAAAGCGAAGTTTTCCCTGGAATCCAGCGTCTTTTACTACCAACTCTGCTAATGGCACTTCATTTTGGGTAGCTATCCCTACCATGTACCTACCATCTTTGGAAACGTGGAGCGATTGCGTTGGCACGTTTTCTACCAGCGCGTCGTCTTGCGCTATAGCATCAGTAATCGGCTCAATAACTACAGCTTCATTTTCTGTCTGCACTACTATTCTTTCACCAAAGTGATCAGCAGCTAAGATCGTCGCTGGTCGTTTGATGGTGCTATAGACATGAGAAAAGTAACTGACTGTTCTCTCACCCAAGGTATATGAGTATCGAAAACGAACTCCCTCCCCTTGCCGCTCTTGCGTAATGACCGCTCCAGAAGCTAATCGATATGTCTCACTAGGTTTAGTAGCTTCTACATTGTTTTGTGTGAGTTGCTCGCGTTGCTGATCAGAAACGGTAACTCTCTGCAGTACCCGCTCGGTAGCTACTTGGTTGTCTGCTTCGCTTGCAGCAATCGAGTTATAGAGTGGAGACTCAATCATGTGCGCCACTCCATTGGGGGAAGCACTTGCTTCATTCGCAAAGACAAGTTGATCAGTGAGACCATTCAGGGTTTTAACTAACAATAATAACCTCTTATGTGCATCTGAACCTTCCGCCGCCAACTTACCAGGCCTGAGAATCTCTTCTTCAATGACACTATCTAAGGGTTGTCCATCCATAACCTTACGACAGAAAGTGGAGATACCTCTCATCGAGAATGGATACATGTCTGGCTGTGCTTGAGGGTCTCTCACTAACCGTTGCTCATAGCTACTTCTTTCTTCTGCGTAGAGCTCATGGATTCGAGGAACGACATGAGTAAAGAACAGTGTCATCTGCCACTCAGTATTCATCTCGACACCCATCTCTCCTTGTTTGTCTGCCAAGAAGAGACCTACTTTCCATAGGAGGTCTTCTGTTTCTGGATAACCAATCTCCAAAGCAGTGAAGCGATCTCTAATATGCTCAGGCAAATTAGTCTGGTTAACTGTCATATCAATTCTGAACCAGTGAGGAAAGTGAACTTCCCGTCCACCAAGTGTAAAGTTTTCTCCCGGGCGTTTGGCCAAAATAGCTGAGATACCGTCAAAGGCAGAGGGAGCAGCCTTGTCTCCTTCATCCAGTAAAGCCATCTTATTCTCATCAATTGCGCGCTGAATCTCGCCATTCACCCAAGCGGCATCTTTATCACCACTACCCTCTTCCCCTAAGTACAGATCAATTAACCTATTACTGACCTCACCACGCAACTCAGTGATAAACTGCTCTAAAAGAGGACCCGTGACTTCTTTATTTTGTGCTTCAACCCGAAGTGCTGTCTTGGGGGTTAGTTTCAACAAACGAGTAATCAAGTCCGGGCTAGAAGTGAAAAGTTTCTGTAGTTGGTCAGTAGACTGGTTCACCATTCGCTGGAAAGCTTCCACGCGTTGGACTTTTCCCGCACCTTGATCCAGCCCTTCTAGGAAGATAGGTGCTTCACCCATCAGTTGGGCAAAGTCACTGTGACGATGCATAGAGATAACGTGTGTTTCGAAGCCTTTACGTTTATTGGCTTCAATGATCTTCTCGGTCTTACCCGTTCCCGGCGGTCCATAGGCAATGACACCTGCCACTCGATTACTCGTTCGATGAGCTCGATCAATTGCTTCGATGTCGGCATTATCAGCTGGACTTCCTGCAACTCGAGGACGCTCACCTGCCCTTTCAGCTACCCAAACGCGATAATTGGCCTTACGGATGTTTTCGGAACTCATCAAAACGTCTTGATCTCGCTCGTACTCGGCATGTAACTGTTCCAGGACTTCTTGAGTAACCACACCTTCATTTGCCAGCTCGGCTCTGACTCCATCACATAGTGGTGAAGTCTCTACGATATACGTCAGTAAGCGACTCAGAAACTCAGAGCGCATGTGTTCAGAACTCAGCTGATCTCGGATGCCACCAACAGGAAGGGCAATTCCACCTAAACCTCGCTTGCGGTTGGCAGAGGCACGGTCCAACCGTACATACTGGGCTACTCCTCGCAAGAAAAAGAGCAGTCGGCGTTGAAGTTGTTCCTCGTTGTCCTGAGGAAAGAACTTCTTTAACAAAATTTCTACCTGGGGCAGTGAAGAGTTAAGGGTTTCTTGGAATACACGCGGCAGTTCCAGTGCGAGCTGGTCTGCGGCATCACCTTGCGCTTCTTGTAGCTCCGACGAAGGCGTTTCTTCTGTGATTTCTTGCTGGTTATTCCGCTGTTCAATCTTCTCTTTATAGATCTCGTTGTCTTCAGCAATGAGGCTGTCTATATTTTCGATGGCCTGCGTTCCCATCATCCTTTTGTAGAGTCCCAACAACGATTTTCGTGGCTGCTCTCTAGTGACTTGGTTCAAAGCTCGAGCTTGCACTACCAAGCTCTCTCGATCATCACCGTCGCCACTTTTCTGCTGACGAGCAGCAGTTTCAGAGGTGTTATCTAAAAAGTCACTCACTTCCTGCGCGAGGGTGAGCAACTGCTCTGTAACGCCTTTATTACGTTGCAGCGGCCCGAACTCTTTTCGAAAGTTTCTGAGCTCGCCAATAAATCGTTCTTGAATTTCTTTACGAGAGACCAACCTTCGCCGCTCTTGACCACCTCGTTCATGAGACAAATCTGCCATAAGAATTCTCCAAGTATACTCAAAAATCATTCTACGTTAGAAAAGACTACCTTGGAAAGGTGTGATCACGATTGTCTGTTTGGGAACACTCTGCGATACTCGGCGTATGCAACTTCTGATGAAAGTTAGACACTGGCTACAAAACGTACGGCAACAGCATGCTCAAGAGCTTGTACTGCTGGTGTGTGTTTTACTCCTGGCAACAACGCTTCGGCTAGTTCGTCTTCCAGATCAATTTATCTGGAATGGCGATACGGCTCGTGATATTGTTGTAGCCAAACATCTGTGGGAGTACGACGAACCACTAGAACTGGGCCACTCGGCCTACGGCTTACGCATAGACTCGCCCAAAAACGTCGGCGATGTCTATGGGATGTCTCACTACCCAACGTACTACTTTCGTTTAATGGCCTTGCTATGGGGGGTAACCAAAAATGTCTATGGTGTTGCGGTCATTGCGGTGGGCTGGCAGATACTAGGCTTAGTTATTCTTTACTATGGTCTGCGACAGTTAGCTGGTAGATGGCCAGCCGTAATTACAATTGGACTGATAAGCGTAAGTGTCAAAGCAATTGAACATAGTTTAGGCGTAGCGATTCATCCGGCGGTGCCGTACTTCTTTCTCCTTTTCACTCTAACCGTTTTGGGCATACAACGGCGGAAACTTTTTCTGCTCGGAACTGCACTGGGGCTAGCACTGTGCGGAGTGCTGGTTCACTACTCGTTTTTGATCTGCTTTGGTTGGATTCTTGGGCTTACTTTTTACTCGTTATGGAAACGCAACCGACGTCGAGATGCCCTTGCTTTTGTGACTGCTGCACTAGGAGTAGGTGGCCTCCTTTTCTTCTTCCTACACCTAGAAGTAATTCGTTTTTATGGGTTAAAAGAGTTCATCGGAACGTTTACTGGCCAGTATCAAGCTTCCTCTTTCTCAATGGCACAGCTGTATCCTCAGTTTGCTGATATCTTTCTGCGACGCCTCCGAGGTGTATATCCACTCTGGACAACTGTATGCGTTGCTGTCAGCTTTGGCTTGGGGAGCATTGCTTATAATCTGCGCAAAGACCTCCAAAAACCACTCCTAGGTTTGGCCGGCTTCGGACTTAGCTTGTTGATTCTGGGAGCACTTAAAGTACCTAATACATTTCATTACGAACAAGTTGTTTTTGTGGATTACGTAGTTCTCATCCTTAATGGCATCTCACTTGGCGTTATTCTAGAAAGCAGAAAAGCAGAGATTAGTATCGCTGCTGGGGTATTAGGAGCAGTCTTAGTACTCTCCAGTACTCAACTTTTTTACAGACATCCCCCCATTCTCTATACCATTCCCATTACTGCGGCGCAGAAACAAGCTGAAGAACTTTTAGCCAAAAATCCCCAATCTTTGGAAAACACAGAGTTCTTTGTTAGCAGTTACTACTCTTGGGACTATGAAAGTCCTACAGTCATCTATTGGCTAGAAGAGTTAAGTGGTAAGAAGCTTATCGAGCTGACCGAAGTCTACGACAACATTGCTTGGCCTCAGGAAGGCAAGACGCATATGATTGCCTCCTGTCAGCGATACGCTCGTTTTCCGGCCATGGAAGCAGCTTCTTGTCAAAATTGGCTTCGACATTTTGAAGATTCAGGCAAGTATGTTCGCGAAAAAGAGCTATTTAGCAATGAACACTACCGTGCAGTTCTCTACCGGAGGAAGTGAACAAAGGCGAGCTGATTCTTGCTTCTAACCAAAAGGCCGACTCTTTCGAGTCGGCCCTTCTATGTTTCATTTTTGCCGTAGCTTAGGCATCCAGTGCTGCGCGTTCTGGAGATGTTGGAATTAAACGTCCGATAATGACGTTCTCTTTCAAGCCTTCCAGGTCGTCGACGGCACCATTGATAGCGGCATCGGTCAAGACATTCTTGGTGTGTTGGAACGATGCAGCGGATAGCCACGAACTGGTAAAGAGCGATGAACGAGTAATACCCAAGATCATCACCTTTGCTGTTGCTGGCTCACCACCTGCTGCCATGACATTGTCATTTGCTTTGACAAACTTGGCGCGCTCTAACACCTCACCGGTCAAGTACTCGGTGTCACCTGGTGTCTCGATCTGAACTTTGTCACTCATCTTACGAACAATCACCTCAAAGTGTTTGTCATGGATTGGAATGCCCTGTGACTCGTACACACGTTGAATCTGTTCAATGGTGTACTCTTGAGCTGCTAACATGCCACGGACCTGTAAGATCTCTCGGACATCTAGGCTACCCTGACAGAGCTGGGTTCCAGCATGTACCAAGTCACCCTCTTGAACTAAGAGTGGCAGTGCCCGTGGGACAACGTAGCTACGTTCTTCCACTGGTTGAGTAGTGGTTCGAATCGTGACAGTGTTCGACATGTCGTTCTCTTCGATGCTAACTTTTCCAGAAATCTCCGCAATTGCGGCTGGACTCTTGGGAATACGAGCTTCGAACAGCTCTTCCACACGAGGAAGACCTTGAGTCACGTCGAGACCGACGATACCTCCCGAGTGTTTGACACGCATGGTTAGCTGAGTACCTGGCTCACCAATTGACTGTGCAGCAATCACACCGACTGGGACACCAATCTCCACCATGTCGCGGGTTGAGAAGTCCCAACCGTAACAGGCGGCACAGATGCCTTTTGGTGACTTACATGTCAATGGAGAGCGGACTACTGCCGATGAGACATCTGAGTCAGCAATGCTGCGTGCCACATCGTCAGTGATCATCTCGCCTGATTTGACCAAGGTAACGTTGTTAGCAACGACGTCTTTGACAGCTAAGCGACCAACCAAGCGGTTAGCGAAAGAAGCGGCACGAGGATTGCGATGAATCTCTAAGCCTTTATCTGTCTGACAATCATCGGTGCGGATGATGACATCGTGTGAAACGTCAACTAAACGACGAGTCAAGTAACCTGCGTCAGCCGTTTTCAAAGCTGAGTCAGTCAAACCTTTACGTGAACCACGAGATGAGGTTACGTACTCGAAGATCGACAGACCTTGACGGAAGTTTGACTTGGTAGGCATCTCGACGATCTTACCCAATGGGTCGACTACGAGTCCACGCATAGCAGCCAACTGTTTGACCTGATCTTTAGATGCACGTGTACCACCAGAACTGATCATGATCTTAACCGCGTTGTTCTCAGGATAGGAGTCCCAAGTCTTCTCGGCTACATCATCAGTCGTGTCCATCCAGATTTGGAAGGTTAAGCGGCGGCGCTCATCAGCGGTGACCATACCATCGAGGTAGCTCTGCTGAACTTCTTCAGCTTTCTTGTTTGCTTGCTCGATAATCTCGTCTTTCTCGGCAATCATCTTACAGTCACTAACTGAGACAGACAGACCAGAAATGGTTGCTGACTCAAAGCCACTGTTCTTGATGTCGTCGATTAACTGACGGACGCGCTCTTGATCTTCAGAGTGGATAGCACTGGTGACGAGTTCTTTGATCTTCTTGGCAGTGATCGCTTCGTTGACGTAACGGAGAGACACTGGGAGCAAGTCATTAAACTCAATACGACCAACTGTTGTCTCCATGATCTCACTCTTGCCACTTGGTAAGGTTAAACGAACCTTTACTAATTGACGTAAGTCAACTTTACCAGCTTGGTAAGCGTGGATAACTTCATCTTGAGAAGCAAAGATCGTATCGATCTTTGGCAGATCTGTGTTGACAGAAGTTTGGTAATACGCACCCATCGCCATCTCTTTGTTTGGCACGGTAATTGGGTCACCGTTAGCTGGTTTCAACAAGTTGCGAGAAGACAACATTAAGGCACGAGCCTCTTCCATTGCTTCATCAGTCAATGGCACGTGAACGGCCATTTGGTCACCGTCGAAGTCAGCGTTGTATCCAGAACAGACACATGGGTGAAGTCGAATTGCTTTACCTTCAATCAAGATTGGGAAGAAGGCTTGCATACCCAGTTTGTGCAAGGTAGGTGCACGGTTCAAGATAACTGGATGGTTCTCGATTACTTTCTCCAAGATGTCATAAACCTCTGGCTCGCGACGCTCGATCAAGTGTTTGGCTGACTTCACGTTTGGGGCAATTCCTTGCAGAATTAACTGGTGTAAAACGTGAGGCTTGAACATTTCGAGTGCCATGTCTTTTGGCAGACCACACTCGTTCAGCTTCAGCTCTGGACCAACCACGATCACTGAACGGCCGGAGTAGTCAACACGTTTACCCAACAAGTTTTGACGGAAACGACCTTGCTTACCACGCAACATCTCTGACAGAGAGCGGAGTGGCTTACGGTTAGAACGTCGTTTAGCTTGACGAGCTTGACTACTGTCAATCAAAGAGTCAACGGCTTCTTGAAGCATACGCTTCTCGTTGCGCAAGATGATCTCTGGAGCACCTAAGTCAATCAAGTGTTTCAGACGATTGTTACGGTTGATGACACGACGGTATAAGTCGTTTAAGTCTGAAGTTGCAAAACGACCACCTGACAGCTGCACCATTGGACGCAGATCTGGTGGAAGAACTGGCAAAATAGTCCAGAACATCCACGATGGATCGATCTTTGCTTTGAGTAAACCTTCGGCAACGCGTAAACGTTTCGTTGCTTTCAGTTTTTTAGCACCTTTAGCCTCTTCCACTTCAGTCCGTAGCTTCTCGACGAGATCATTGAGATCAACGTCTTTAACTAAGGTCATGATACTCTCGGCACCCATGCCCACTTCAAGATGGTCAACAGCGTTGTACTCATCCAACTTCAGATATTCATCCTCAGAAAGAATGGAACCCTTGCGGATGCGCTTCAACATGGCTTTGAGTGTTTTGTACACTTCTTCAGTTTGAGCTAACTCAGTTTCGAGTTGCTCTTTGAGGTTTGCCAAGTGTTGTTTTGCTTTTAAACCCAACTCGTTGGTACGAAGCTCTAGGGTTTCGGCACTCTTTACTTTGCCCTTGAGTGCTTCTTTGGCAACATCTAAGTCAGCGACAATCTTCTCGCCGTCTTCTTTAGCTTTGTTGCGTAACTCTTCCTGAGCTACCACCATCTCTTGATCCAAGCGCTCAATGATCTCAACTTTTTGATCGCCATCAACAGCTAAGACCACGTACTGTGAGAAGTAGATGATCGACGCTAAGTTGCGTGGAGAGATATCAAGTAAAAGTGACAGCTTGGAAGGAGCACCTTTGAAGAACCAAATGTGAGCAATTGGCGTTGCCAAGCCGATGTGACCCATACGCTCGCGACGGACACGGGCTTGAGTGACTTCGACACCACACTTATCACAGATGATGCCTTTGTAGCGAATACGTTTGTACTTGCCACAGTAACACTCATAGTCCTTCATTGGACCAAAGATCTTCTCATCAAAAAGACCATCCTTCTCTGCACGGAGCGATCGATAGTTGATCGTCTCAGGCTTCTTCACTTCACCATATGACCAGGACTTAATCGTGTCTGGAGAGGCGATGCGAATTTGGAGGGCGGAAAAATCTACGATCTGTTTCATAGGGCTCCTTCTTCGACTTGTTCTAGTTCATCGGCGCCAGGTTCCATATCTTCTGGCATCTCAGCTTCAACTTCATCTTCAGCTTTGTCGCTCAGCTCTGCTGCTTCGGCGTCTTCAGCATCAACTACTTGCGCGTCTGCATCTGCGACCGTGGTAGCGCCGAGCTCTTCAGCCATCTCAGTTGCCATGGCGGCGACGTCTTTATCGACTTCTTCAATGGTCTCAACTTCCTCAGTTCCCATCGGGACGATGTCCAAACCAAGTGACTTAACCTCACAGAGGAAGACTCGGAAGGACTCTGTTACCGTTGGATCTGGGATCTCAGTACCTTTGACGATTGCTTCGAAGGTCTTCGCACGGCCAACGACGTCGTCAGACTTAATCGTTAACATCTCTTGCAGCAAGTGAGCTGCACGGTGTGCTTCCAGTGCCCAGACCTCCATTTCTCCCAGACGCTGTCCACCCATTTGAGCTTTACCACCCAGAGGTTGTTGTGTGACTAAGGAGTATGGACCTGTTGAACGAGCGTGAGTCTTGTCCTCAACCATGTGGATCAGCTTCAAGATGTATCCGATACCGACCACAGTGTCTTCACCGAACTTCTCACCAGTGCGTCCATCGATTAAGCGAGCTTTACCAGTGGCTGGTAAGCCAGCATTCTGTAACTCACTCCAAATCTTGTCTTCGTCTACTTTCTCGAAAGCTGGAATAGCAACGTTGTAACCGAGTTTTTGTGCTGCCCAACCCAAGTGGGACTCAAGCAGCTGACCAAGGTTCATACGAGCCAAGACGGACAGAGGCGAGATGATAATGTCGACTGGTGTACCATCTTCCAAGTGAGGCATGTCAGCGGTTGGGACGATCTTGGAGATAACACCTTTGTTACCATGACGTCCGGCAACTTTGTCACCGACAGTGATCTTGCGAATTTGGGCAACTTTGACAGTCACTTCTTTAATCGTACCTGGATCCAACTCGTCACCCAGATCTCGGTCGAGTACCTGGACATCAATCACCACACCACTTTCGCCATGAGGCATGCGGAGGGAGGTGTCACGAACTTCACGAGACTTCTCACCGAAAATAGCACGGAGTAAGCGCTCTTCTGGAGTGAGCTCAGTCTCACCTTTTGGAGCGATCTTACCAACTAAGATGTCACCTGAAGAAACTACAGAACCAATCCGGATAATACCGTCTGGAGTTAAGTTTCCTAAGTAAGTTTCAGAGACATTTGGAATATCGTTTGTCAACTCTTCAGGACCAAGCTTGGTGTCCATCACCGTGGCGCGGTACTCACTAATGTGAATACTGGTCAGCAAGTCTTCACGCACAACGCGATCGGAGATAACGATAGCGTCTTCGTAACCTAAACCTTCAAATGAAGTGTAAGCAATCAAGAGGTTAGAACCGAGTGCCAACTCACCATGATCGGTAGCCGGACCGTCAAGAATGATCTCACCAGCAGTTACTTTTTGACCTGCTTCCACAACTGGGTTCTGAGAGTAACAGGTACTTTGAGAAGTTCGGAAGAACTTTTCAACTACATATGTCTCAGTTCCAGCGTGAGTGTCGATGATAATCTTCTCATTTTCAGCGTTGGCTGCCATCACCTTGGCAGAGTCTTTCTCTTTCTTGTCGTACTCGATCACCACTTTGGTTGCATCGACGTACTTAACGACACCAGAGTGTCGAGCGGCAACGGTACGATTCATGGCAGAAGCAACTGCTCCTTCCATACCGGTACCAACCACTGGTGCTTGAGGTCTAAGCAATGGCACTGCCTGACACTGCATGTGTGTACCCATCAGTGCACGGTTTGCTTCGTCATGAGCAATAAATGGAATCAATGAGGCAGAGGTACCAATCACTTGGCGTGGGATGACGTCAATGTACTGAACTAACTCTGAAGGGCCTTCACTAAAGTCATTCATATGACGAAGTGGCACCCAGTCTTGAACGATCTCGTTCTTGTCACTGGTTTCAACACCAGCATGAGTGATGTATGCATCTTCTTCGTCATCAGCAGAAAGATAGACAATCTCATCTTGGATCATCATCTTGCCACTCTTGCTCTCTACTTTTCGATATGGAGCTTCTAAGAAGCCAAAGTCATTTACACGTGCGTAGAGTGCCAAGTAAGTAACCAAACCGATGTTTGGACCTTCAGGTGAACGGACGGGGTCGATACGTGAGTACTGTGAAGCGTTAATGTCACGCATAGAGAATGAGGCACGCTCACGAGTCACACCACCACTACCCATCACTGACAAACGACGTAAGTTGTCGATCTCAGCCAGAGGGTTAGTCTGATCAAGAATTGTTGACAGACGGTTACGACGGAAGAACTCAGAAATAGTAGCAATTAACGGACGAGCGTTGACTAGAGCAGCTGGAGTTAACAGCTCATCAGTCTTGGTTAAAGACATTTTTTCACGGATTGATCGCTCTAAACGAATTAAACCAATACGAAAAGCGTTCGCTTGCACTAACTCGCCAACACGGCGGACACGACGATTACTTAAGTGGTCGATATCATCGGTTTTACCTTTACCATTTTGAAGCGTAATTAAGTAACGAACTGCCGCTACCACGTCACGTGGAGTTAAGACTGTCGTCTCTTCAGAAGCGTCTACTTTTAAGCGACGATTTAACTTGTAGCGACCAACCACGCCTAAGTCATAACGACGTGAGTCAAAGAACATTTGGTGCAACAGTTGGCGGGCATTTTCTAAAACAGCTGGCTCACCAGGACGCATCTTCTCGTACAGCTCAATCAGAGCTTCAGCTTCGCTGGAAGTCATGTCTTTTTGAAGAGTGGCTTTAATGTAGTCAGTGTTGTCTTTGGTTTCGAGGTCTGCAAATAAGTTCAAGATCTCTTCGTTTGTTCCATATCCCATGGCACGAAGCAGAACAGTTACTGGCATCTTGCGGCGACGGTCAACTTTGACAGTAATCACATCGCGCTTACCTACGTTGATCTCGATCCAAGAGCCACGCAGTGGACGTAGTTCTGCTTGATAGAGCATCTTGCCAGTAGTCGGCTCAACGTCACCAGAGAAGAAGATACCAGGTGAACGAACAAGTTGGGTTACCACTGCACGCTCGATACCATTAATAATGAAGGTACCTGCGTCAGTCATCCGAGGAATATCACCTAAGAAAACTTCTTGAGTTTGCTCTTCACCAGTGCGCTTATTCAAAAGAGTAGCCTCGACACGAAGTGGCATGTCGAAGGTAACAGCTTTACGTTTTGCTTGAGAAGGAGTGTACTTGGACTTGCCAAAGTGGAAGGCACCAAACTTGAGACTCCAGTTTTTGCCAGTAAAGTCTTCAATACCGCGTTCTGCGTTAATCTCATCAAGAGACTCACGAATACCGGTGGCCAAGAACTGTTCGTAACTTTCGCGTTGAACTTTGGTTAAGTCCAGCTCTGGTAGGGTAACGCCAGTGCGTCCCCAGTATTGTCGAGTACGTTTTGTTGAGGATCGTGCAGATTTCGGCATGCGTGCTCCTTCCGTCTATACGGCATTACTATGTCTGGATGTGAAACCAAAAAAAGGCTGACCTCTTGGAGGACATCCTTGTATCGGACTTTTTTTGGTTACGAAGAAATTGTATTTAACAAGCCAGCTCTCTTGTCTACCACCACTCTTTTTCAGAGTAAGTAATTGTAACACTTCTTTCAGAGTTTGCAACCCTGTAAGTACAGAGAGCTCCACTCTGGCAGTATAATACGCTTGTCGCAACTGGCAACAGCTTTTTCGCAGGTTTTTGTCGGTTGGACAGCTTCAAAGATGAGGTCGTTCTCCTACTGGTAAAAGGAGAGTGACAGGTGGTCGAAAGACTTAGTGGTGTCAGTGGCCCTAATAATCAAGGTCACTTCAGTGGGCAGCTCGGGCGTCACGGGACAGTGACGTTTGGGCAAGTGAAGGAACCGCCAGCTTGGCGGACAGGAAACCAACATCACTACCACTCCCAGCGCTTCTGGTGGTTAAAAACCTCAGAGCATCGGGGAAAGGTCTTTATCCTACGTGATCAACCACTGAACGGCAGAGATATCGATCTGAACAGTGCGGTGGCACAACTGGATGAAGACAACATCGTTTACTAAAGTGAGAGCAGCAAGTACCGAGAACACCTCATCTTTACCAAAAGACCCCTGGACGTTGTTCAGGGGTTCTTTACTTCTATAGCAACTATTTGCACAACCACTTCTGGTTAACGCAAGTACCGCTGAACATTGGCATTGTGTTGTTGGAGGGTTTCTCCAAAGTGAATTCCACCTTGGTTGTCATGCAGATAGTAGAGATAGGTTGTATCGGTAGGATTAAGAGCCGCTTTAATGGCATCTAGTCCCGGATTGGCAATGGGTGCCGGAGGCAAGTCCGCGTACTTGTAGGTATTGTAGGGAGACTCAATTTCTTTATCGACAGCTAATGGCGGTACCCACCAGCTTTGCTGTGATTGACTGTACCCTTTTAGGTACTGAAGCGTAGCATCCACGTTTAGCGCCATCCCAATCTCAATTCGATTCCAGAGTACCCCTGAGACGAGTCTCATCTGCTGCTCGCCTTTTGCCTCACGTTGAATTAAAGAAGCAATTGTCACAATTTCATCTAATGGCTTGCCACTAGCAGCTATCTGTGTAGCTAGGTCTGTTTCCACCTTTTTATCAAAAGTAGCGAGTAAAAGATTAACAATGTCTTCAGTGGCAATAGAGCGTTGAACTAGGTAAGTATCTGGGAAAAGATAGCCCTCTTTCCCTGCGGTCAATTCCAAGAACTCAGCTTCGTCATAGTTTGGTAGTTCGAGTTCGGCTAAACTTTCAGCCATCTCTTCTCGACGCCAACCTTCTAACAGTGTTACCCAGGTATCGTCCGTTCCTTGGGTCATTGCTTCAATTAACTCGGCAGGAGTCATCGCAGCTGTCAGCTCAAATGAGCCCGCTTGAATTTTGTTCTCAGCTCCCAGTTGCCGGACAACACCACGAAAAACCAGCGGATGTTTAATCAGGCCTTCTTCTGCAAGCCGCTCCCCAATTCTTGAAATTGACTGCCCTTTCGGGACAACGAAACGTACGACTTCAGTACTCCCTGGATTAACCGGTTGCAACATCTGCTTCACTAACACTATCCCTGCAACTCCCGCTGCAATGCCGATAAGAATTAAACCGATGATCAAGAATTTGAGTACTTTCACAGTCTTCGTATCTTACTGGCTTTCAGATGATTGGTGAAGGTCGAGATACTCTTGTAAAAACTGAGCCGCCGCATAGTGATCGATCATCTCTTGACGCAAGTCACGATGGCCTGCTTCTTTCAACTTCCGCTGAACCTCAGCTGAGCTAAGCGTCTCATCGGTAAAAACAAACTCCGGAACAGCTTCCATTGACTGCCAGAGGTATTCTTTCAGATTTTTAACAAAAGTTCTTGTTTGCTCGGCCATCTCGTTTTCTGATAGTCCCACCACAATCAGTTCGGGGCGAACCTCTTCAATCACAGCTTGTAAGGTCGCATACAGTGCATTTGTGCCATCGTTCTGAATAACTTTGAGTGGTTCTGCTAAACCTGCCCAGGCAGTAGCAAGACCCACTCGTTTGGTACCGTAATCAATGGCAAGCACTCGTCCCATGTTCATTATTGTTGTTTTACCTTTCATTCAGCTTTACTGTACACCTTCGACTAACCGAGCAGTTACGACTCCACGTCGCAAGTATGTTCCTTCGGGAACACAAGTAATGAGCTTTAACATTTTGTTGTCGTAGTTCTGCTCCAAGATGAACGTATCTTCTGGTTTGACTTCGGTCTTTTCTTCCACTTCATATGTGTACTTGACCCCATCAATCGTCACGTACACCCGATCACCCTTCTTTAAGGTCATAATCTTACTAAAGATTGACATGTACCTTCGAGAGTTTTTCACCGATGGGTTATAAAACTGACGCAGTACCGAGTGTCCAAAGATAACTGGCGATCCTGGCTCACCCGGCATTGCAGTTCCTGGATACTGAATTAAGCTTTTGTCTAAGTTAGTCCCGCCAATTTTAACTCTGGCATCCTCCACATTTAAGGTTGGGATATCTAGAACATACTCTTGAACACTTCCTTCGGCTGGCGTTTTATTCAATGCTAGCTCTTGTGCCTCCGTCATCTCTGGGAACCAGTTGTTGAGATTACTGTAGTCAAGATCTTCCGCTAGCATGATCGGCTCTTCAATGACTGGCTCTGACGAGGCAGAGGACTGAGCTTGGACTTGGGGAATGAACGGTCGCTTGGCATCAAGAATGGCGTTCTCAGGAACGGGAGAAAGTAAGTTCTCTCCTAATAAGTGAGACTCAGGGAAGACGAAGTATGACAGTATCGGCCAGATAGCATTACTGACCAAGAACAAACCAATCATCACACAAAAAACAGGCAGTAAATGAATAATAATACGCGTACGTAAAGGTAGTTTTTTGTGAAAGTTTTGGAGCTGCTTTTGATCGTTCTGTTCCTCAACACGCAGCGTAAGCTGAGAACGTTCTGCAAAGGACTCAATTTTATGGTGCACGGTATCGATCGGTAAGCCTGCTGCGACGGCCTGACGGTACAACTTCACCAGCTGGGATTTCGACACAGTTTTGGACTGTGATGATGACGGAGACATCTCTACTCTTATCTTAAGCTATCGCTGTCTGTTAGCGAAGCTTCATCTCCACTTTCGCAGCGTCTTTAGGTACCTTAGAAAGGATTCGAGCAAAGAAAGCCGGTTGCAAACTAATGGTGGCAGACTCTACTTCAGGCTTACCCTTCAAGATGGCTAATGCTGCCTGTTCGTCTACTCCGAGAATCTCTGCTTCCCACTCCTCGGGTTTAGCCTGAGGACGTGCCTTGGCAGTAATATTTGTATTAATACTGACTTGTGCGCTGGAAGTGGCTGCACTCACTGGCTCCGTCAGTAACTCAATTTGATCTTCGGCAACAGTGTAGCCCTCTGGAACCGAGCTGGCTACAACTTGAGAGGCAAGTGACTTGAGTTCTTGAGCTGAGTAAGACACTGCTTCTGCTTCCACATCCATCTCGACGCTAAAAGTATTCGTTTCTTTCCCCACTTCATCTGAGAACTTCGTGGAAACGACTCGCAGGCGATTAGTAGGAAAGATATAGCGACCACTACCTGCTTGATCTTGGAGTTGCTTGACGGCTTGCTCATTGAGCTCTTTTTTCAAGGCAGCAGCTAAGTCATCTAAGTCCTTTTGGGAAAGTGCCTTAATCTCGCGACTGGTTCCCCCTGCGGCTGCATCGGTAGTTTTAGCTACATACGTATCAGTAGAAAAAGTTCCGATCGTCATTTCGACATCTTTAGCAATGTTTGACTCAGAACCAATATCAACCGCGGTAATAGTGGCTTCGAGCGTCCCCGGTCGGGTCTCAAAGTTACTTCCGGTACTTGCAGAAGCAACTGTCTCGGCTTTATCTAAGACAAACTGTTTACCACCTCCCGTTAAGGTAGTCCCAGCTTCAAAGGTCTTTGGACTACTTGTTCTGTTATAAAGCGTCACCTTGCCTTTAGCTTTATCACCAATAATCTTCTTGCCAGTAGCTTCCCCTGTTTTCTGTCCACTTACCACTTGTTTCACCACCTCTGCTTTGAGAATTCCTGTATTGGGATCACTAACGTTTGCAGTAGGATCGAGTTTCAGAGCAAGCTGCTTGGTGACAGGTTGGCTTTTCAGCTGAACGTCTACAACTGCGGACATCACTTGGCCTGAAGAAAGTAAAAATACCACTGCTAAGAGTAGCAAGCCCAATACCACTCCGATCACGCCGAACAAAACAGGGTGATGTGGGATCTTCAGTCCCTTTCGTCCTGATTGTTGGGCAACTGCTGGGAACTCATCGTGTTCCTGTTCATCAAAAGAAGTCGTGTTCATACCTGTTGCACTCTCCGGCAATCCCTTGCGAGTTGGAGAGGCAGGGGGCAGAACGCTTGAGTCTACTGCCAGCTCTTCGTCGCTAGGGAGACTTTCTTCACTCACACTCTCTTCAGCGGCTAACGCTGGTGAAGCAGTTGCATCTACCATTACTGGTTGAGCTGGATCAAGTAAATGTTTTGCCTCAGCTACTGCTCTACCACCTGTTTGCAGAATAATCTCGATAATCTGCTCATCAGTAATAACTTCAAAAGTAGGCTGCTGCATGAACGTGTTATCGGTGAGCAGGTCTAGCTCCAACAACCGCTGGCGGGCTTCGTCTAACTCTTCAGGAGTTAAGAAAGCAGAGTAGAGGAAGACCAAAGAGGGGAGAGAGCCATCTTGAAAACGGGCAAAGCCTTCTTTGATATCGTCAACAACATTTTGGGAGCGTCCTACCATTTCTTGCTGGCCTAACTTCCCGTTCTTGACGATCGTCATCGAGACTCGCTCGGCTAACACTTCAATCACAAAACACTGCAGAGAAGTTCCTTTGCGATTCAACTGATATTGAATAATTGCCTCAGGAATAACGACAAATCCAACTGCCTCAAGCGACAGCTCTTTTGTTAAGTTTTGAAAAACTGTTTTTTTGTCGGCCAAAATCCCCTGTTGATTCACCCAAGTAGGTTCAAGGGCAAACAACGTTTGCTTGACTTGTTCGGAGTCTTTCCCCAACTGCTGTAATGCATGATCAGTGGCGTCAACTAGAGCTGACTCTTCTTTCCACGGTTGGGGAGTTGAAGTAGTTAGAAGATCAAGTTTCTGGTCTTGTACCTGCCACAATCCTGCACGAACCGTGTGTTCTCCAAAATAAATCAGGAAAAAACGCTCCGGTATGCTGGGCTCTTGAGATGAAAAAAGACCTGGCAGCTTCATAGCCACGTACTCACTCCTGTACTCATTAAAGCAAATTTTGACTAGAAATGAAAGTGAACTTGAAGCGACCAATCAAGGAGCTACTGCTTACTCTGCTAACTGGATATAAATGCGACGAACACCTGCTGAAGAAGCCTGTTCTTTAATGAGTTTGATAGGTCCAATCACGCCTGTTGAACTAACGTGTGGTCCTCCACAAAACTCTTTGGAAATCCAGTCACTCTCGGCATCTTTACCAATGGTATAGACCGAAACTTCGTCAGGATACTTTTCCAAAAAGAAGGCAATAGCCCCCGAGTCTAAGGCAGCTTGTTTCTGCATTAACTTCATGGTGACAGGCAGATCAGCAGTAATCCAGTCATTAATCTGTTGCTCGACATGTTTGATCTCATCCGCCGTCATTGGCTGGTTGTGTGAGAAGTCAAAACGCAAACGTTCTGCTGTAATGTTAGAACCTTTTTGTTGAACATGTTTGCCGAGTACTTTACGGAGTGCAGCTTGTAACAAGTGCGTTGCTGTATGGTACTTGGTAGTGATTTCAGAGTGGTCAGCAAGACCACCTTTAAACATGGCTGCCGAGGCTGTCCGAGACAGATCTTTATGCTTGTCAAACTCTTTAGTGAACTGCTCGACGTCCACCTGTTGTCCTTTTTGTTGAGCCATCTCAACAGTAATTTCCAATGGAAAACCATACGTCTGGTAGAGATCAAAAGCAATCTTGCCATCAATTACGTCGTGCTTCTCAAAGAAACGTAGTCCTTTTTCTAAAGACTTGGTAAACTTCTCTGCTTCATCAGACAAAACGGTATCGATCAGTTGACGATCTTGGTCGCGATCAAAGTAGATTCCATCGTAGGTCTGTAGGACACCTGCATCAGCAATTGTGAATAAGCTCTTAGGATCTAAGCCTGCACCTAGTTGGTGAAGTTTGACAGTAGCTCGTCGAATTAATCGACGTAAAAAGTATCCTTGAGCTTTATTAGAAGGGACTACTCCATCTTTGATTAAAAAGACCGCGGCTTTCAAGTGATCTGCAATGACGCGCATCGAGTGTTTATGCTCCGCCTCATACTTCTTGGCTGTTAACTTCTCAATCTGTTGAATAGTTCCCGTAAACAGTTCTGTTTCAAAAACGTCTTGGGTCTGTTGGGCAACTGCCAAGATACGTTCTAATCCACCACCAAAATCGACATTTTTTTGTGGTAGTTCTTTGAACGAGCCATCATCTTGTTTTTGATACTGCATGAATACTGAGTTACCAATCTCTAAGAAGCGACCACAGTCACAGTTCACATGACAGGGTTCGTCTTTAAAAGGGGAGCCTTCATGAAGTTGAAGTTCAGCACCAAAATCGTAAAACACTTCGCTGTCTGGACCACCTGGCTCGCCCGCCGGCATGTTGGCTGGAACACCGGAACGTGACCACCAGTTTTTCTTCTCACCATAGTAAAAAATGCGACCGTTGTTCATGCCATTTTGTTCGGCGTTGTCAACGTCCGTAGCGGTAATACCTTCTTCGGCAAACAGCTCCTTCCAGATTGCGACAGACTCTGAGTCACGCGGAATTCCTAACTCTTCACTGCCACTAAACACCGTTACAAACAGTTTTTGAGGATCTAACTTTACTTCCTTAGTCAGAAATGTAAAAAACCACCGTAACTGCTCTTTCTTAAAGTAATCACCTAAAGACCAGTTCCCCAACATCTCAAAAAAAGTGGTGTGACGATTATCACCAACTTCTTCGATATCCTGAGAACGGAAACATTTTTGAGAGTCAGCAATTCGAGTTCCTTTGGGATGTTTTTCGCCAAGAAGATAGGGAACCATCGGCTGCATTCCGGAACCAGTAAATAAAGTAGTTGGATCGTTTTCTGGCACTAATGGCGCTGATGGGACGATGGCGTGTCCATTTCGTTCAAAAAAATCAAGGTAGCTCTGCCGAAGTTGATCGGGAGTCATCATATATTCCTTCTTGGGTGGCTATACACCGCTAAACTTCCCCCTTTTTGCTCGCCGCGCAGGCGCTTTCGACGCTTTGCGCAACTTGCTGGGAGACATCAGCTCGGTAGGTAGAGAGGCTTGGAACACCTCTTCAAAAGTATGTTGAAGAAACTGGCGGAGATTGACCTTGTTTGGCAGTGCGCCTTCTTTGAGTAAGTAATCTTGAGCACTCTCCCATTCCTGGACGAGCTGCTTGCGCATCTTGGCGCCTTTTTCAGTAGCAAATAAAAAGTACCCTGCTGCACCAGCCAGTAACCCAAGACTAAAACCAGCAACGAAGTTACTTTGGTCGGGGTGGTAAGAAGAGTGCTCTGACATATCCTGTTTAGGACTTGCTCCTATTCAACCAACGTGTGAAGGACTCAAAAACTTTTAAACCGCTTCCCAAACTACTGGTTAACCCACCTAAACTTTGCAACGGCATAATGATGGAGTTAATCTTCATCTCTGCCAAATCGATAGTCATGTTGACGCGATCTAGCGTTTGCTTTACTCCTCGTAATACCTGAATGAGGTAAACACCAACGATCACCATCATCACGGTTAAGACGCAGACAGCGATAGTTAAAACGAGTGGTAAAAGATCTGGTTGCATAGTAGGGGAACTATATCATATTTTCTAGAGTTTCACTCGAATAATCCGCTGAATGACGTTCTTTTTGCCTCGTCTGTCTGTCGCTTCAATTGTCAAAATATGGGTTCCTTCTTTGGGGAGTGATAACTCTGTCTCAAAGCGACCATCTGGGTAGAGGGAAACCGGTTGCGCATTAATGACCACAATCGCATCTGGTAGCGTCTTCCCAGTTACCTTTACTTTCTCACCAACAACTTGATTCTCTGCTGGTTGGGTGACATCTAAAGAAGGTGGTTTTTGAAAGCTGTACCACTGAACTCCTACATAGGAAATTAAGGTAATGAAGATAACTGCTAAAAAGAGAAAAGTGAGCGTTAACGGCGTCCACAACTGTCGTCTTTTTAAAGCTGGCCGAATAAACTCTCGCGGAACTAACTTACCCGCTGCGCTTTCTTTGAAATCTCGACGAAGAGTGGCAAGTAATGGTTGAGGATCCTGACGATAAAACTCGGCTAGGCTCTTAATGAAGCCTTTAACAAAGGTAGCTGCTGGGAGCAGCTCAAACTTGTTTTCTTCTAGAGCAGTTAAAAACTCGGGCTGAATCTTGGTGGCATTCGCAACCTGAAGGATGCTTAAAGCATGCTTCTGTCGCTCGGTCGCCAGCAGCTCTCCAATAGTTTTTGTCTTCACGATTGATACTTTAGCCGTTTGTGAGCTTCTTCACCATTGCTGAAACAGCACCACCATCAGCTTTACCTTGAACCTTGGCCATGACGGCTTTAATGGTCGTGCCAAAGTTAGAGTCACCGATCTCAGCCAGTACTTCTTTAACTGTCTTCTCTAACTCTTCAGCACTCATCTGCTGGGGAAGGTACTTCTCGATAATAGCGATCTTTTTATTCTCTTCATCTACTAAATCCTGACGACCACCTTTTAAGAACTCGGCCACCGCGTCTTTCATCTGTTTGAGTTCTTTGGCAATTACTTTGGTAACGTCTTCATCAGTGGGAACGCCGTTGTCGATCTCCCAGTTTTTAATTGAAGACATCAGGTAACGTACCGTGTTAAGTGTCAACATATCTTTGGCACGCATGGCGTTCTTCATATCTTCGGTCAGTTTGGCGCGGAGCTGAGACATAGGCTTCCTTATTTGTCTATCTTGATTGATCTTGGCTAATGTGATTGTATCACTGCTACATGACCAACACACCCGACAGCCAGTCCCCTCAACATAAAGTTCCAGCTACCCTTTTCAGTGGTTTTCTCGGATCTGGCAAAACCACCATTATTGGTCATTTAATCGATGACCTCCAAGGTCAAGGCGTTCAGGTTGCTTATGTTAAAAATGAAGTGGGTAGTGACACGATTGATCAAGATGTCGTGCAAGGAAAACACATTGTCACTAAAGAGCTGCTGAATGGTTGTATTTGCTGTAGCTTGGTGGGTAACTTCCACTCGGCGCTGACTGAGATTGTCACCACTTACCATCCTGATCGTATTCTGATCGAAGCTTCCGGCGTCAGCGATCCAACCGCAATTGCGTTAACACTCCGCTCTCACCCACTTATTCGCCGTGACGGTGTCGTTACTATCGTCGATGTCGTTAACTACAACGGAGTCCCTGAATTAAATACTGTCGCCAAACGCCAAGCTGAGTTCACTGACCTGATTATTTTCAACAAGGTCGAGGAAGTAAGTTTAGAGCGCAAACAGCAGGTCGTGGGCTACGTGCGAGAGATCAACTCTAAAGCACCCATTGTCGAAGCCCCTTATGGACACATCAATCCAGGTCTAGTCTTTGGCATCTATCCGGCGGACGTTGAGGGTCAAGAAAAAATGTTGGAGTTAAAGAAGCTCGAGCAAGAAAAGCATCAACAGCAACATCAGGCCGGTATTGAACATGATGAGTCATCACACTTAGCTGCTGACCACATTGAAACGTTTACCATCACTACATCTACTGCTTTTGATTCAGAAAAACTAGTGAACGGGCTTTCTGCTTTACCTCCACAAGTTTTCCGCGTCAAAGGTTTTCTTAAAATTAAGACAACGGCAGGCGAGAAGATGATGATCGTCAACGGCGTTAACCAAGATGTAGAGTTAACGGAAGCTCCAGCCGGCTTTGCTCAAACAGAAGGAAAGCTCGTCTGCATCGGCTTCTTAGTTACACAGTTAAAAGCTGAGGTTGACGCTGCACTCACTCAAGCACAGTAAGGTATATAACACTATGGGAACGGTATGACCAAATACAAACAGTACTATCAAGAAATGTCAGATCAAAATGAAGAGTTATTCCATCGCTTTGATGAGATTCACCAAGGATACTTAACTGATCGCAAAGCTTGGAGCGCTAAGTTTCACCAAGTCGGTCAAGAAGTAGTTGAGATCATGCGTGACTGGGAAAGACGCTTGTGTAGCAGCATGGAGCGAGGAGCAAATGGCGTCTACTCCATGAAGCTGGCTGATAAGTTCTGGGATGAAGTCAAAAAGAGATACTCACGGATTGAGTTGGTGGGAGTAAAAAGTAATTTGGACTGAGAAAGGTTCTTAGTATATCTCTATATAATATAAAAAATGAGACAAGTACCAGATAATAAT
The DNA here is from genome assembly GCA_002293725.1 of Patescibacteria group bacterium UBA924. Classification (GTDB taxonomy): domain Bacteria; phylum Patescibacteriota; class Microgenomatia; order UBA1400; family PJMF01; genus UBA924. The sequence goes on along the minus strand of DBDU01000005.1, from coordinate 121 downwards.
CTTTCAGCAGCTGTATTGTTAGAAATTGGAAACAGCACAGGTAGTGGTTTTTATTTTAGAACTGATAAAAAAATTTTTCTTGTTACAGCTAAACATGTACTCCTGTCTCTTATACACATCT
>DBDU01000019.1:405-94689 GCA_002293725.1 Patescibacteria group bacterium UBA924 | reverse complement strand
AGATGTGTATAAGAGACAGATGGTATGCCACTCTTTGAGTTTTATGCTCCGCTGCCTTTTTATATCGGGGCGGCAATTTTCTGGTCCGGTATAGATGTTATCTTAGTTATTAAGATCCTGTATGTACTTGCCAATATTTTTACGCTCTTGGGGGCATATTTCTTAGGAACTCGTTTATTTGGCCGGACTGGCGGGTGGGTAACGGCTGCAGCTTATACGTTAGCTCCCTACAGAGCAGTGAACTTGTACATTCGAGGGGCTCTAAGTGAAGCCTGGGCCATGATGGCCCTTCCTTGGGTGCTACTCGGTATTGTGCTGGTCGTTCAAAAACAGAAGGGAGGTGTCTGGGTACTCCTTGCTGGTTTGGTAACGCTACTTTTGAGTCATAACCTAACGACATTAATGTTCATTCCGTTGAGTATTCTTTTTGGCGCGGTATATTGGCTAATGTATAACTGGAAACACCTAAAAACTGCACTACCCCAAGTCTTTCGGCTAGCAGGTAGTTATCTGTTAGCTCTAGGCTTATCAGCGTTCTATATCTTTCCCGCTTTAGCTGAAAACTCTTTTACGAAGATTGAACAGATCTTCACAGGCTACTTTAGTTATCAAAATCACTTTTTATACTTACGCCAATTTTTTATTCCCAACTGGGGATATGGCGGCTCAAACTGGGGCCCAGATGATGGAATCTCTTTCTTTCTAGGGTATGGGCAGTTGATTGGCTTAGCACTCTTTGGGTTACTCTGGATCAAGCGTTTGTTCCAACAACGCCGGTTTACACCTCAACTTGTTTTTTACGCAAGCCTAGGAGGATTACTCGTGAGCTCGGTGTTTATGACGCTGTTGAGATCCAAGCCAATTTGGGATGCTATTCCGCTCTTGCTTACAATTCAGTTTCCATGGCGGTGGCTGTCTGTAGGCAGCTTAATGCTGGCACTTCTCTGTGGAGCAGGAATATCACTCATCCCCAGAAAAGGAACTCGACTTTTACTATCGGTGGCTTTAATTTTAGCTATCTTGGTGAACGCCCAGTACTTTAAACCCGAGTCTTACATGGAAGATCCAACTGGCCTTTACTACACTGATCCTGACAAGATTGAGCGGCAAATGAGTCAGATCTTACCCGATTACATTCCTGCTACCATGTCCGATACGCAACAACCACCAACTGAAAAATTCTTAGTTCCGGCTGGAACAGAGCAACATGTAGAGCTGATTATTGACCGAGGAAGTCAAAAACTATTTAAAACTACCTTTTTAACTCCGGTGCTATTTAACCCAATGATCGCCAGCTTTCCTGGTTGGAAAGTTGAGATCGATGGTCAGGAGGTAGAGTGGAGTAGTGACGGCCAACAAGGAACAATTGCAGTAGAAGTTCCAGGGGGAGAACACCTTGTCAGCGTCTACTTTGGTGATACTCCAATTCGATCAGCTAGTGATACCATCACCCTTTTAAGCATCATAGGACTCTTTGGAGCAGCTACGTATGTCAGCCTCAACTCAAAACGACAACGTTCATGAGCTAAAGAAGAAAACGGTCTCTGGTGCCATTTCATATATGGCACGGACGTTAGTTCTTTACTCTATCGGACTCGCGGCCTCGGCTGTACTAGGAGCGTATTTAACTGTCTCTGAGTTTGGTATCTACGGTGTAGTAACCCAAATCATTGGCTTGTTAACTTTTTTCTCTGATATCGGGTTGGCTTCAGCACTGATTCAAAAAAAAGATGAACCAACCAAAGTAGAGTACAGAACAGTTTTTACTGTTCAACAAGCATTATCTTGGTTAATCTTTCTGATTACTGTCGTTTTGTACTTTAGTCGAATTCTAGAGCCTAAGATTGGTCACGCCGGAGCGATGGTTCTCTTAGCCTTAGGACTTTCGTTCCCATTAGCAAGCTTGAAAACTATTCCGTCAGTCATTCTAGAGCGAAAGCTCGACTTCTCTAAACTAGTCTTTCCACAGGTAATTGAACAGATCGCTTATAGTGGATTACTCATCTTTTTTGCTATGAAAGGTTATGGCGTCGCTTCATACACCATAGCAATCTTAGCCAGATCCATACTTGGTGTTTTAACCATGTACTGGATCCAACGCTGGCCGTTTGGTATTGCTTGGGATAAAACCGCATTAAAGGAGATGTTGGGAACTGGTGTAAAGTTCCAGCTGAACGACTTCCTAGCTCGTATTAAGGACCAACTCTTCTACCTCGTTTTGGGTATCTACTTACCTTTAAATGAGTTTGGCTACATCAGCTTTGCGAAACAATGGTCAATGATGCCATATCAACTAACCGTCCAAAATGTGATTGCAATCACTTTCCCAACTTATGCCCGTTTACAACATGATAAAAGTTTACTGCGAAAAGCAATTGAGAAGACACTTTTCTTCATCTCACTACTTATCTTCCCCATGTTGGTAGGTATGTGCATCTTAATAGTTCCTTTAACTCAATTAATCGTGAAGTATCAAAAGTGGCAACCAGCGCTTCTGACTTTCTTCCTCTTTACTTTAAGTATTGGCTGGAGTGCTATCTCTACACCATTGACCAACACCCTAAGTGCAGTAGGCAAGATCAATCAGACTTTACGGTTAATGATCATCTGGACGGTGTTAACTTGGATTCTTACTCCAATTGGAGTCATTTTCTTTGGCTTCAACGGCGTTGCTTTAGCTGCTATGGCAATCTCGTTTACCTCAGTCTTGCCAATCTACTACGTCAAAAAAATCGTCGATATACAGGTTTGGGAAAACGTTTGGCGACAGTTTGTAGCTGCTGTAGTAATGAGCCTAGTGGGCGTCTTCCTTCTACCGTTTATGAAGAGCTCATTCTTACAGGTAGGAATTGGTGGTCTAGCAATGGCAGCCAGCTATGGCACTATTCTTTTAATCATCGGGAAACAAAAACTTGTGACTGAACTTCAAAGCCTCCGAAATCGCAAACAACTTTCTGAAGCAGTGCTTGCCCCTGAAAAAGTCTAACTTTGCTTACGTTTAAAAACGTGAGGTGCATGAAGCCCAAACACTGGGACTCCTACAATTAACATCGCCAGCGAGGTAGCAATTTGGCGTCGTCGTTCCTGATCCTCAGAGTCATATGCGACTTCCTCAGCTTTCCAGGCATCATATTGACGTCCCCACTCTTCTAAACGTGCTTGCTGATCAGCTGTTAACTCTGTGCTATCAATGGTCTTTTCACCAGGGTAACGTTCGCCTAAATCAGGATAAGGCGCCCGAAAGCTGGGATACTCCTTCACGCCCAAAACCTCTTTTAAGCCCAGTTGAACTAACGTAACTGAGCTAATCACAATCAATAACAAACCAATCAGCGTTGCTGCCACAAAGTAAATTTGGATAAACCATGGGCGAGAACCCTCATGTGCTTGTGTTGGCATCTCTCTCCTTTACTCAATTGGTTTGCTAAAAAGTTCATCACAGAACTGTTGGTTGTCGAGTCGTTCTACATCTAAAATTCGACGATTCGTCACGTGTACAAACGGTCGCAATGCGTACTTCGAACAGATCAGATCATTATAAATTGTAAACTGAGCTCCATTATCAAGGAGTGACGGAATTTTCGAGTATGGCTGATTTAAGCTAGGCACTGGCTTTTGGTCACAAGTAACATTAACGCTATTATTAATAAAGACAGTATCGTCAGCAAAAGCCTCAACATCTAAACAGTCCGTTGCAAAGGTCACGTTTCCTAATCTGTAGACACTACTCTTCATCGCTTCTTGAATTTGGGGCATGTTATCTTCATTGATTAGGTTGTTATATACCAAGTAACTCTCAAAAACGAAGCGTGCCTCGTCAACTAAAACCACCACTTTCATTTCCTTACGAAGACGATGAATGTAATTAGCCACCACACGCTCGGCAAAAGCAGTTCCTTTTGTCCCATACACTGGATAACGATAAAAGTACTCATTGAAGAAGTTGAGAACATTCAAAATATAGACCAAAATAAAGACGGCTAAAACCATCTTAAGCCATCCTTTGCTCAACCAACGAACGAGAGCATCTAACCCTATTCCCATCAAAAGAATAAAGCTGACAATTAACCACGCCCCTCTAAACATTACCCAGGTGTCAATACTGTTCACCGCCACCGGTAAAGGGGAGATCAACACAAAACCGAGCAGCAAGAGAAGTTGTTTTCGCAGTTTTTTTTCTACGATCAACGTAAATACTCCGCTACCGAGTAAAACTATGTCGATTGGATAGAACATACCTCTAGTCCAAACCGAAAATGGATTCCGCACGGACTCACCTCGCACAAACAGTTGACTAGGATCAAATGTCTGAGCGTATTTAATCAGAAACTCATGAGTAACCACACTTGCTTTATTGACAGCTAACTTTCCGAATGGATCTTCTAAAGATAGTAAGCGTTGTTCATTTACCTTTTGCGACAAGAGCTTGTCATTAAAGAAGAGGATGTCGTTTACTCGTGAGCTAGCGCTCTGTGTAGGTAGCTGCGTCAGAAACCAGCCAAAAATAGCCACCGAGAGTGCCAGAATCAATAAAAGATCTAACTGTTTTTTGCGTACGTGCTCAAATAAAGTGAAAAGTTTCCCTGTAGTCTTGGCAGGGAAGTCTCGCCAAAAAACAAAACCGATAGTTAAAAAGATAAGCGGCAAGAAAATCAGTTTGAGCCCTTGATATTGAAAGAAGCCTAAAACAAACGCCAAAAATGCAGTCCAACGCCACTTAGTGGGTAACGATAAAACGCCGAGGACTCCCAAACTGTAAAAGAAAAGGCTAAGTAAGGCATCAAAGCTCATCCTGGAAAATTGAAATAACCAAGGGTTGAGTAATCCAACTCCTACTGTCAGCCAAAAAACCCTTTTACGTTGAGTGAGGTTCCAGCCGATCCCACCTAAAACAATCGGCAATAACACTCCTAACACAATGTGTACAAAACGAGCCTTTAAAAACACATCTTGGAATAACAGACTTCCTAGCATCATCACAGTGCTTGGCAACTCGGCGTACAATGGACTAGTTGGCCGGAAATGCCAAGGCTTCCACGTGCCAGTTAAGTCGCTTCCGCTTACTACTAACGATTGAGCCTCACTAATATAGTGAAGTTCATCATGAGTGAATAAAGCCGGAGCTAATCGTAGGTCGTAAAAACGGAGGCCGAGGGCCACTAGTACTAAAACAAGTAAAAACAGAAGTTCGCGAACACGGACTGTCATCTGGATTAGAATAGCAGAGTTCTAGACACTGACAAGTTGACAGATATCTGTTACTCCTACGATGCTAGAATGAACACATGGCCACTATTACAGCCTTAATCCATACCAAAAACTCGGCTTCTACACTTGCAAAGTGTTTAACATCTGTGGCATTTGTCGATCAAGTTATCGTGGTTGATATGGAGAGTTCAGATCAAACTCTCAATATTGCCAAGCAGCACGACTCTATTATTTTTAAACATCCAGATGTGGGGTACGTCGAGCCGGCTCGCAATTTTGGGTTAAAAAAAGTCAAAACAGACTGGACTCTCATTCTAGACTCAGATGAAGAAGTCCCTTCCACATTAGCTCAACATCTCAAAAAACTCATGGCTGAAGAAAGCTCGGCTGATGCCTACTACCTTCCCAGGAGAAACATCGTTTTTAATAAGTGGATACAGCACACTGGCTGGTGGCCAGACTTTCAACTTCGTTTCTTTAAGACTGGGAAAGTAGAGTGGCCAGCCCAAATACATGCACAGCCAGTGATTCATGGCCAAGCTGAAAAGTTACCTCTGGAAGAGGAGCTTGCCTTAACCCATCACAACTACCAGACAGTGGAACAGTTCATCGAACGCCTTAACCGATACACCACTATTGAAGTAGACCGAGGTCAAAGTACAGCTGATTCGTTTGGTAAGCACACTGCTCAAGCCCTTCCAGCCGCTTTTAGCCAGGAGTTTGCGCGTAGATTCTTTGCCGAAGACGGCTTCCGTGATGGGAAGCACGGCTTAGCACTTGCATACTTACAGAGCATGTATCAAGTTATTGTGGAGCTGAAAAAATGGCAGGCTGCTGGCTTTCCAGATAGTAGTAGTTCGAATACGTTAGTGAAAGAAGTTGATGCCTCACTAAAAGAACTTCACTACTGGGTAGCTGGCTATGCTATTCAACGTTCCACAGGAATGCAAAAACTTTGGTGGATGATTCGTCGCAAACTTCGTTGGTAAGTAAAATAAAGAAAAATAGAAGACTATGACATCAGTTGCAATCATTATTGTTCACTTCAACACCGACGACGAAACGAAAGCGTGTTTAGAATCACTCATCGACGTCAAACACAAAGGGATCTCTCTAAGCACCTTCGTCATTGATAATGGATCAAAGAATCCACTGCATGTGCCGGAACGGCTGCTCACTAAAACCACTCGTATTATTCGTAGTGATGCCAATCTTGGTTTCACCAATGGAAATAATCTCGGCATCTCAGTCGCTATTCGTGAAGTAGAGCCTGACTACATCTTGCTTCTCAATAATGATACGACCGTGAAGCCAGACTTTTTAGAGAAGTTAGTTCTCGCTGCCCAAGCTGAGCCAAAGTTAGGAATGGCTGTCCCGAAGATCTACTTTTATCCGGGTAAGGAGTTCCATAGTAAAAGCTACCCCGCTGCCGAGCGTGGACGTATCTTGTGGTTTGCCGGCGGTACGATTGATTGGGCAAACTTAGACGCTTTTCATCGAGGGGTTGACGAGATAGATCGCGGCCAGTTTGACCATACAAGCAGTACCGAGTTTGCAACTGGGTGTTGTATCTTAATCCCAAGAGCAGTACTTGAAAGAGTTGGGACGCTCGACCCCCGTTACTTCCTTTACCTCGAAGATGTGGATTGGAGTCAACGAGTCATTCACGCGGGTTATGACATCAAGTTTGTTCCAGAATCAGTGGTTTGGCATAAAAATGCAGGTTCAAGTGGAGGAGCTGGCTCACCAACCCATCTGTACTATCAAACCCGAAATAGATTATTCTTCTTTATGAAGTACGCTCAACATCACTTCCTGACTGGCCAGCAAGGATCATTGGCCCAAACAACACAACTTTTCTGGTTTTATCTGCGTGTGATTCGTTTAGCTATGCAGAAGCTCTTTCAATCTGACAACAGCGTACGCCGAGGAGCCCTTGACTGGTTCTTAGGTCGTATGGGAAAACAAGCAGTGTACTGATATGTCTGCTCCAAGTATTACCGCCATTATTATTGCTAGGAACGAAGAGCTAATGCTTGCCAACTGCTTGGAAACTCTGCAGTGGTGCCAAGAGGTTATCGTAGTTGATACTGGCTCAGATGACCAAACCGTGGCTATTGCCGAGCGATTAAAGGCCAAAGTTATTCATACTACTTCCCGTTCTTTTGCGGACCGCCGCACGCTTCCATTGGAGTCAATCAAGACTGACTGGGTGTTTTACATCGACGCAGATGAAAGGGTTACGCCACAGTTGGCAAAAGAAATCTTGGTCCAGATCGAGACAACTAACGCCAATGCACTAGAGATGCATCGTCAGAACATGATGTATGGAAAGTTCTTTCAATACGGCGGCTGGGGGAAAGAGTATGTCCAACGCATCTTCCGTCGACAGACGTTAGCTGGTTGGAGAGGTGAGATTCACGAAAGTCCAATTTTCGAGGGCGAAATCTTCCGCCTTCATGGCAGTCTCTTCCATCTCACCCATCGAAATACCGTAGATGGCTTACGTAAAACTACTGCCTGGACTCCTCAGGAAGCAAAGCTCCTTTTTGAAGCTGGTACACCGGCTGTGACTGGCTGGACCTTACTACGCAAAACGGTAATGGAGTTCATTCGTCGTGCCTTCTTATGGAATGGTCGAAAAGATGGATTAGAAGGGGTGATTGAAGCAGGTATTCAGGCTATGAACCGTTATCTTGTCTATGTTCAACTTTGGGAGTTACAACAACAGCCACCACTAGAAGAGAAGTATCACCAAAAGGAAATGGAGTTCATGAAAATGTGGAAGAAAACCTCCCTCAATGAACTTTCTCCGATTTTCAAAAAAGAACAAAAAACAACTTCCCCAGATGATAAAGACGAGGACGAATGAAGATTTGTCTCTACTCACCGTATGTCCCTAAGCACTTTGGTGGCGGTGAAAAGTATTTTTTTGACGTCGCTACCGTCCTGGCACGAGATCATAAAGTCACCGTTGCCGTTCACCGAGACTTAAAACCAACTGAGATTCTAGAAAAAGTTGCCCGTTACGAAGATTTTTTTCACCGTTCATTAGAAAAAGTCAGCTTCGTACCAGCCCCACTACATGACGGCTCTATCCTAGAAAAACTACGCTGGACGCGTAAGTTCGACATTTGTATTGTGGTAACCGATGGAAGTCTTTTCTTCAGCGCAGCCCGCAAAAATATCCTTCATATCCAGATTCCTTTTACTCAGCCCAAACGAGCATTTTCGGAGCAGTTAAAGTTGAGCAATTGGCGTATCAAGAACGCGAACTCACTTTTTACTCGGGATATTGTGCAACGTGCTTGGAATACCAAGATTCAGTTCGTTCACTATCCAGCAATTGATCAAGCCTGTTTTCAGGCGGTCGACAAGAAAGAAAAAGTCATCTTAAGCGTTGGTCGTTTCTTTAAACAACTTCATAGCAAACGACAAGACGTACTTGTGCAAGCATTCGCGCAGCTCCTTCACCAACAACCTCAACTTACTAAGGGTTGGAAGCTTGTTTTAGTGGGCACTGTTGAAGATGAGTCCTACTTTGCTGAAGTACAACAGTTCGCCAAAAGCTTACCTGTTGAGTTTTATACCAAGTTGAATAGACAAGAACTGTTAAGCTGGTACAAAAAGGCAACATTCTATTGGCACGCAGCTGGTTTCGAAGTCGATCAAGATCAACATCCCGAACAAGTAGAACACTTTGGGATCAGTACTGCCGAAGCAATGGCGAGTGGCTGTATCCCAGTGGTAGTGGGAAAAGGTGGCCAGGTAGAAGTACTGGGGGAAAGCCTTAAATCTTTAGAATGGCAGACAGTTGAAGAGTGCTGCTACATCACTAGTGAGTTAATGCAACAGAGCAGTGATTGGCCAGCTTGGCAAGCTGCAGTACGTCAACAAGCGGGAACTTTTTCTGAGTCTCGTTTTGCTCAAACACTCTATGAGATGATAGGGAAATAAGTATGCCATCGGTATCTGTCGTCATTCCTAATTACAATGGTCAAACTCTGTTAGAGAAACATCTCCCTTCAGTATTGAAGGCGATGCGAAATGACGATCAATTGGTGGTCATTGATGATGCGAGTACAGACCAAAGTTGGGTTTGGCTCCAGCAAAAGTTTAAAACCAAAGAGTCTGCTCAACAGGAGTTCTTTGGGACTGTTCACCAGGGTTTGTGGTCTGCTCACGGCAAAAAGGGCGAAGTTCTTTTACTGCGTAATACCGAAAACCAACGCTTTGGTCAAAGCAGCAACTTGGCTGTTCAGGCAGCTAAACACCCACTCGTTTTCTTGGTTAATACAGATGTTTCTCTCCATAGCAAAACGATTCAACAGTTGGTATCTCACTTTGAAGATTCTTCAGTATTTGCGGTGGGATGTCTCGAGCACGAGCGAGACGAGAATGGTCGTGATGTTTTGGGTGGGAAGAATCAGTTGCACTTTCAACGCGGTCTTTTTATTCATCAACGTGCCAGCAACTTCCAATCTGGAGAAACCGCTTGGGCGAGTGGTGGTAGCGCCATGTTTGATAGACAAAAATGGCTACAGCTTGGGGGCTTTGACCAAGCTTACTACCCGGCATATTGGGAAGACGTAGATCTTTCTTTCCGTGCAAAAAAAAGGGGCTGGAAAGTTCTTTTCGACGCAACAGCCGAAGTTGACCATAATCACGAGTCAACCAACACAACCGCCTTTGGTCAGAAAAAGATGTCAAAGATGAGCTGGCAGCACGCTCAAACTTTTGTCTCTCGCAATGCAACTTGGAAGCAGAAAGTTCAATACCTCTTGTGGCAACCATATTGGTGGCTAAAGGGACCAGTTATTGCTCCACTTCAGCTACAGCTCATTTTTCTTGGACTTATCTTGCTCTCAGCTGTCTTACTTCGCTTTTTCCTCTTAGCAGAAGTTCCACATGGAATGACTTGGGACGAAGCTGCCATTGGGTATAACGGCTGGTCAGTGGCTACAAAAGGAAGAGATGAGTGGTTAAGTAGGCTTCCAATTTCCTTTCGTTCTTTTGGAGATTACAAGGCTTCATTCGCGATATATGTAGTCGGTGCTTTTACTCGTTTTTTTGGCCCAACTTTACTTGCCATTCGGCTGCCTTTTGCTTTAAGTGGTGTCGCCGCAGTGGTAGGGATAATGATCGTGGTAAAGCTTCTTTGGCAGTCACTCTATGATGCTCGTCCTCGTAATCCAAGGTTAGAGTTCCCTTCATTAACCTCCAACTCTGCTGCCATCCTAGCGGGAGCCTTACTAGCCACATCTGTTTGGCATATTCACTACTCTAGGATTGGGTTTGAGAGCGGTATGGCCCTAAACTTTGTGCTTTGGGGTATGGCTGGAACCTTTTGGCTGCTACTAAAAGGGAAGTCACCTTTGGATGAGTCTAAAAAAAGCTCGTTATTGCGGGGTGTAATTGGGGCTGCCACAGCAGTAAGCTTCGCTGCCTCACTATATACCTATCATAGTAGCAAGATCGTCGTTCCACTTCTTCTATTTGTTGTACTGGTTTTCTGGCGGGATCGAGTGCGACAAGTCTGGAAAGGCTTACTCATTTGGTCACTGTTCTTTACTCTACTGTTGGGGCCACTTTTACTAGACTCTCTATTTGGACGCGGCGCTGATCGTTTTAATCAGGCTACTATCTTTAGACTCTCTCAGGACCCAATCGTTATTATTACTACCTTGTTCAAAAACTTTATTGTTCACTTTACGCCAGCATATCTGGTACACGGACAAACCGATACGCTTCGTCATGGTTCTGGTCAGTATGGCGTTTTATACCTAACTGAGCTTTTCTTAGTTCTCTTGGGGACATTAGGCGGTATTTATCAATGGCTCAAAAAGAAAAGAGTCGTTTTATCTTATCGAATGGTAATATTTGGTTTGGCCTGGATAGTGATCGGTACTTTACCGGCTGTAATAGGAGTAGATGTTCCCCATAGTAACCGCATGTTGCTAGCTTTACCTGGATTTATCATCTTGTCTGTTTCCGGCTGGCAATGGGTAGCCGAAACATTTAAGGGTGACCTGATGGCCCCGGCCATTTTAGGGACCACACTCTTACTTCAACTTTTCTTCGTTTCTTCATACTTACATCACTACTATGGAACATTCGCTAAAACCTCTGCTGCCGATTTTACAGATGGCTATCTTGAAGCTGTGGAGTATGCAAAGCAGTATGAAGATAGCGTAGATAAAGTTCTGTTTACCAACTCGTACCAGCAACCTTATATTTATACTCTGTTAGGCAGACGTACTACGCCATATCAATATCATGCTGGCTCGCTGATTAAGTATGAGTTTACCGATAAGATTACGGTCGGGGACTTAATGAGAAAGAACACGTTGATTATCGCTACTCCTGAGCAGCTTGATTATCGAGTAGCAACTCATCTAGTCAAAGGAAGTGATGACAGTATTCGCTTTGTCATCGTCAAAACAGAATGAAGAACTTGCTAGCATCTCGTCGAGTCTTCTTCCTATTTTTTATCTTGATTATTGGTTTAGCGAGCTTTTTACGACTGTATAAACTTGCTTCTCTTCCGCCTTCACTCTACTGGGACGAGCTCTCACTTGGTTATGATGCGTACTCAATTCTGCAAACAGGTAAAGACCATCACGGAAATCCTTGGCCGTTGATCTCGTTCACCTCTTATGGCGACTACAAACCGAGTGGTTACTTTTACGCCATTGTTCCTTTTATGGCAGTTTTTGGTCTAAATGAGTGGTCAGTTCGTCTACCAAGTGCTGTAGCTGGAATTTTTATTGTGGTAGGAATGGGAGTGTTTACTCGCACCATTGCTCACAAAATATGGCAGGGTTTAAGCATAAATGACTTACGCTTAGCTCAGTTAATAGGTATGGCCGTGGCAAGCATCTCTCCGTGGTTGTTACAGTTCTCTCGGGCTGGTTGGGAGGTAAACGTAGCCACTGCACTTTTGTTCTGGGCTGTCCTGCTCGGAATACAGACACATCACAAGCAAAGATACTTGCTGCTTTTTTTCTCAGCTACGTTCGCAGCTCTTTCGATGTATACATATCATGCCACCCGCCTAGTTGCTCCGCTTGTACTCCTGGCAGTTTTTTTACTTCAACTCCTGGAGTCGGATGAAAACGGCAAGTGGAGACTCAAATATCTTCAGAAATCACTTGTTCCCCTCCTTCTTCCAGGACTCTTTTTTATACTCCTAGTTTCACCTTTACTATTCAGCCTGAGTGATCCTACAACTCAACAGCGCTTCGCTGAAACGAGCTTACTAAGTGATGGAGAGTACGTTCGTCAAAGTAATGCTCAACGTGAGCTAGCACCAGATAACTTTATCTCCAGACTTTTTACTCATCGCTACCTATTTGCTAGCCAGCAGCTCGTAGGGTCGTTTCTGTCTCACTTCTCAGCTGACTTCCTTTTCATCAGTGGTGACCAGAATCTACGTCATTCCACTGGATATACAGGAGTACTGATGATCACCGATAGTATTTGGCTACTTTTGGGAATAGGTGCCGTTGGCCTAGCAAGTCTTAAACAGCCTCGTTCTCGTAAAGTAATCCTTTTGTTACTTTTCTGGTTATGTGTTGGAGTTGTTCCCGCTGCACTGACTAAAGCAACGCCTCACGCTTTACGAATCTTGCCCACTGCCCCCATCTTTCTGTTGCTTGTCTCACTGGGCTTTTTACAGCTTTACTTATGGTTGAAAAAACACAGTTCAAACACAGTTCTCACCGCTGTGCTTGTTTTAGCTGTAATAGGAACGACCGGGTACTGGTTTAGCTACTGGCGATACTACACGAAAGTCTATCCATCTTTGACTGCCAACCAATGGCAATACGGCTATAAAGAAATGGTTACTAAGGTTGAAGCACTTAGACAGCAAGAAAAGGCTACTCCTTTCTTTATCACTAGGGAGCAGGGCAGACCTGCGATGAACTACTGGTTCTATACTCAGACACCTCCAGCCGTAGTTCAGTCAGTGGCTGCAAACACCGCAAAAGATCAAGGTGAGTTTTTAGCGTTTGAAAATATTGAGTTCATTAATACGGTGAGCGAAGCTAAACCAGGAATTGTGGTTAGTTCCGTCGACGGCTTCGAACAGCTTTCAGGCCGCTTTTCTTCCGTAGAGAAGTTGGACGAGGTAAAGGATCTTCGTGGTCAACCAGTTTGGGTGCTGTCACGAGTAACGTTTGATCCTCAACCAAATCAATAGACTGCTGCTGGATCTCTTGCTTCAACTCCCGACTCTCTCGAATCCAGAGTAAAAACATACCCACAATACTCAAAGTACGAATCCAACCTACTAACAACGGCAGTGTCAGGAAACCTAACTCCATATTTGAAACCTGAGTCATTGAGCTGAAAATGATCAAGAAAGATAGCAACGCATACTGAGATCTCTTTCTAATACAAGAGAAAGGGTAAAGCGCTAACAACGGTAAGTGCCAGAGGAGGAAAGGTGTGGAGAGTACTTTGGCAAAGATCATAAAAACAATCACGTATCCCAGAGTAAAGTGAATACTAAGATGATAGCGTTGGGCAGCTGTCTCTACTGGCAACTTCAATACTTTCCACAGTGCGTACAAAAGAAAAGCTGCTATCGAACCAGGGAACAAAAGATTAGATATCTTTTTGGCTTGGTCCGTTAATGGGCCTGCAATTTCATAATTCTTGTATACCTCGATCACGCGCTCAGTTTTAGTGAAGCGGTCCATCGTCCGCAACACGATAGCTGTCGCTGTGTCAATTTGAATTCCACGTACTTGTTGATATACCAAACTTACTTGAATCGAAGAACGATACAAAAAGAGAGGAACAGCCCAAATTAACCCAGCTGCTACCACTGCTAACACCCCTGATTTAAACCAGTTCTTTCGATCCACTGCCGCATACACTACTGCTAAGGGAGCGTTTACATACTTTAAGGCTGTAGCTAAAAAGAAGCCTATCCATCCGGCAAGTTTCCCAACTGCATTTGTAGCCAGAAATGGTGCAAAAACGCCTAAGGAAATAGCCGCTGCAAACGTGATGTCCATTGTGTCATAGATAAAGTGATGAGCTTTTGTTGTCATTACTAAGTAGGTACCCACTGCCAGCCAAAAGTGTTTTCCTTTAGTTCTCAACTTGCGCAGGGTATACAAGATACCAATGAACAACAGCGTATCGATAATGAGCAACTCACCTCGGTAAGCCTGTGAGTAATTCAGATGAAGAGGTTGATAACGAGTAGCCATATCAACCAAGTGAGGAACGTAAAAAAGCGGGATTGTGGCCGGTGGGTACTCATACCACTGATCTAAGTACGGCCGTGTCCCACTTGCCCAAAGATGGGCATAGGGCATGTAACTGTAAATAATTTCTGAGAAGTTGGGGGGCGGATTAGTCCAGATAAAAAAACGAGAAATAGCAAATAAGATAACTGCTACTAACCATTTTTTAGAGTTAATCCAAGAAAGGGGTGTTCTACTCTCCAGCTGCATATGGCAATGATGATATCATCATCTTGTATGCCTCGTCGCTGGTATTGGATTTTTTTCATCGCTATTCTGCTATTTGCTACGGTAATCAGGCTGTGGCACCTGGGCCAGTTACCCGTTTCTCTGTATTGGGATGAGGCGGCGATGTATGTTGACGTCAAGTCTGTAGTAGAGACTGGTAAAGATATGCATGGTCGTCCGTGGTATCAGTTGATCTATCCGTCTTATGGTGACTACAAACTTCCTGCTTATATCTGGTCAGCAACCGCAAGTAGTAAGGTCTTTGGCTTAAGTGAGTTTTCCCTTCGTTTTCCGTCAGCAGTGGCAGGCATTCTCACAGTTTTGGTGGCTGGCTTGCTTACACGTACCTTACTTCAACAGGCAACACGAACAAAGTACACAGCCAAGTTTCTTGATAACGCGCAGTTACTAACTATGTTAGTAGTTGCCACCGCACCTTGGTCAGTTCAATTTTCCAGAACTGCTTTTGAAGGACACTTGGGTCAACTATTACTCGCAACATCAATACTCTTTGCGGTTATCGGTCTGCGCAAAACACAGCGATGGTTATTTTGGCTTTCACCAATTATTGGTGCACTGGCAACCTATAGTTACTTTTCTGTTCGGTTCGTATGGATAGCAGTCTATCTTTTGGTATGTGCAGTTGTTATCTGGCAACAATGCCTAGATGGAAGGTTACAGGCTCACCGGTTTCAATCACAACTTAGGAAAATCTGGAGAGTAGGGCTCAAGGTTCTCCTCGGTTTAGCCCTCTTTGGTCTACTTTTGCTTCCGTTGCTTCGTTCACCTTTAGCCAAGGATACTGACCGTTTCCGCTTAGGAACTGCATCTGTGTTAAACAATGACGGTTTGGTACACCAAAGTAATCTATATCGAGCCTTAGCGGGGAACACCCCTATCGATAGAGTCATTTTCAATAAATATTGGTTAACCCTCCATGAGCTACTAAAAAATTACAGTGATAACACTTCTCCAAACTTCCTTTTCGTATCCGGTGATCCAAATTTGAGGCACGGAACTGGTCAAACAGGATTATTTCTACTGGTATTGGCACCTTTATTCATTACCGGATTTGCGGTGTTATATAAACGTCACTTTTGGTTAGCCGCTTTTCTAGTTGGCTGGTGGATACTCGCCTTGTTGCCTGCCTCGGTGCCAGAAAACACCCCTCATGCACTACGTTCACTTAATGCACTCGTCCCTCTGGCTATTGCCATAGGATTTGGCACAACTTGGTGTTGGCAGAGAGCTACGAGGACATCACTAAAGTTCCTACTGCTTGGGATCTGGGGCTTATGCTTCGTTTGGTACTGGTGGTTCTATACAACCATTTACCCTGTCACTTCGGCTAATGACTGGCAGAGCGGATACAAACCACTTGCTCAAGAGCTTACTGCAGCTCTGAGTCAGGAAAAAACTGCGTACCTTATTCCCTTCGATGACCGTTTTTACTTATGGATAATGGCCTATGGAGAGTATCGAGGTCAGGACTTTCAACGTTGGCAAAGCGATGACTACAAGTTCGCTACTACCAAAAGCGATCAGAACTTTGAAAGAGTTTTCTTTTCCGCACCTGATGATGTAGAGCTACTCAAAGCAGTTCAGGAAGGTAAGCAACCACTCTTGATTGGAAAACGGGAAGCCGTTACTGAAAGATGTTCTCAAAGCCAGACATTCACATGCACGGTAGAAGAAGTGTACGATGAAGTCATGAAATCAAAGTTTGCCATTGCGACACTTACACCCAAATCTCTATGAAAACAGTGAAGAGCTCTCAAAAGACTTTTCCCACCACTCTTTTTATCTTGGCTTGTATTCTTGTTTTTGCAGGTATTATGCGGGTCTACCAACTGGCTACCTTACCAGCAACGCTGAATCGGGACGAGGCAGCCTTAGCGTATAACGCCTTACTACTGCAACAAACTGGCAAAGATGAATGGGGAAGAGCTTGGCCGATAGCTCTAGAGTCATTTGGCGATTATAAGTTACCAGGATATCCTAATATCTTAGTTATCTTCTTCCAGCTTTTTGGAGTAAATGACTTTGCCGTTCGACTTCCTTCGGCACTAGCCGGCACAGTTTTGG
Organism: Patescibacteria group bacterium UBA924; assembly: GCA_002293725.1. Taxonomy (GTDB): domain Bacteria; phylum Patescibacteriota; class Microgenomatia; order UBA1400; family PJMF01; genus UBA924. Next base: position 77,908 of record DBDU01000019.1, on the reverse strand, counting down.
TAGGACTCAGTTATATCTTTGCTCGTAGGGTCTTACTTTTAGAGTCAGTCACTTCACTTTTAGTCGCAGTCGGAGTAGCCATTCAACCAGTATTTTTCTTCTACTCGCGGATGGCTTGGGAAGCAAACGTGGGGTTGATGTTCTTTGTCACCGGGGTGATCTGTTTTCTCTCTCCAACAGATACTGCAAAACAACTGTTTAGTCGCAAAGATGTCCTTGGCTTACTCTTCTGTCTGCTAGCAATTTTGACCTACAACACACCTTTACTTTTACTGCCATTTTTAGGTGTCGCTATTATGCTACGACGAGGTCTAAAACTGTGGAAGAGTTGGCGGGTCGCTGTTTCAGGTTTAGCTATTCTTTTTTTAGTAGGTATAGTTGCGTTTTCTTCCATTAGTCAACAAAAAAGTAGCATTACGATCTTTAATGATGAGACCAATTGGCGAGAGTCGGTAATTTATTACGAATCTTTCTCTGGTTTACAGCAAAAACTGTTTGGAAATAGATATGTGTTCTATGCCAAAGTAATTATCGAGCAGTATGTGGAGTCTTGGTCACCTTTATTTTTAATTCAAAAAGGTGGGTCTCATCCATGGCACAACTTACCAGGAAAAGGACATCTTTTGGTAATGAGCTACGGCTTCGGTCTGATTAGCTTACTTCGGCTACTCTGGTTAAGTATCAACCCCAATACTGATCGTTCACAACGGCCGATCGTTTGGGCTGTCTTATTCTTGTTATTAACCTCTCTATTTCCCTCAGTGATTACGGTAGATGCGCCACATGCTACTCGCAGTCTCTTTTTCTTTTTTATGTTATGTGTGACAGGTGGGATTTCTCTGGAATGGATGTGGCACATTGTCTCTAGGGAGAACGATAACAAGCGAGCATTACAGACTATTTATAGCTTGATGATTCTCTTTGCGGTATTGAATCAATCGTATGTCTACTACTCCTACTACTTTTCTAAGTATCCCACCGAAAGTGCAGTAATATTGAAAGCCGGTTTAAACACTGTTGTGGCTAAAGTAGAGAACGAGCTTAGAGATAAGGATGATCAGGTAGCTGTCGTTGACCCCGATGGTTTTTGGTATGTAACCGTAGCTTGGGGAATGAAGATGCCAGCCGACCAGTTCTTTGCCACAGTGAATCATCACCTGCCTGATAGAATAGGTTTAAAGTATGGATATCGAGTAGGTCGTTATCGATTCATCGTTGATCGTGACGATCGAGTTGAAGAAGATAAAAAGATTATTGAATGGAGCTCCCCAACCAAGCAGTGGGTTATAAATAATAACTTATGATCTCAGTTGTTCTCGCTACTCATAATGAAGAAAAGAATCTCAAACGCTGCCTTGACTCTGTAAAGTCTTGGGCAGACGAGATCATTATTGTGGACGGAGAGTCCACCGATAAAACAGTTGCATTAGCCAAGCAGTTAGGTGCAAAAGTCATCTCAACCACCAATAAGTCAAACTTTCACATTAACAAACAGATGGCTATGGATAAAGCTCAAGGAGAGTTAGTCCTCCAACTTGATGCGGACGAAGTCGTTGATGAAGAGCTAGCTACTTTTATTCAAGCTACCTATCAACAGATAAAAGATAAGCAGACCCTGCCATCCGCATGGTGGATCAAAAGAAAAAACTACTTTTTTGGCCGTTTCTTACGAAAAGGAGGACAGTATCCAGATCCGGTTATCCGACTTTACCAAAAAGGAAAAGCTTCGTTACCGCAAAAAGACGTTCATGAACAGATGACTGTCGATGGTGAAGTTGGGTGGGCTGACGGGCACTTACTTCATTACAGCAACCCCCACTTTTCAGACTATCTGCGCAAGTTTAATACCTACACCAGTTTTTCTGCAGAGAAGGTACTTGCTGAAAACAAGCGACCTTCTTTAGGCATGGCATTCTCTTACTACTTCTGGAAACCGATTGTTACCTTTCTCACTCTCTACATTCGGCATAAAGGATTTGTCGATGGCACGGCTGGCTTTTTATTTGCGTTTTGCAGCGGACTTCACTTTCCAGTGACATACATAAAGTTCTGTGAGTCATATGAACAAAATCAACGTCCTACTTGATACTTCACCACTTCGTTCTGGCAGCCATATTCGCGGAATTGGTACCTACACTCGGTTGCTTAAGCAAGAGCTGGAAAAAAGGGAAGATCTAAATGTCGTGCCAGTTGAAAATAGAGAAGATGTGCGTCACTTTCACAAAAATATTCAACAGTACGACGCCAAATCCACGCTTATTCACTATCCGTTCTTTGACCTCTTTTTTTCTACTCTTCCTTTATTTCGGAAGTTTAAAACAGTAGTAACCGTACACGACGTAATTCCTCTTAAGTTTCCAGAACACTATAAACCAGGGCGAAAAGGAAAGCTTCGTTTCTATAAACAGGCTTTTGCGCTGCAAAGCGTAGAGGCAGTTATTACTGACTCACAAGCGTCACGTCAAGATATTATCAAGTACTTGAAAGTAAAACCTAACTTGGTTCATCCGATTTATTTAGCCGCCCCACCTGGAATCTTGGCTCAATCAGAAAAAATGCAAGATACTGTACGCCAGAAACTGGGTCTTCCGGCACAATATGTCTTGTATGTGGGTGATATTAACTACAACAAGAACATTCCTCAGCTCGTGAAAATGCTGAAGTACTTACCTGAAGACATTCATCTGGTATGTGTTGGAAAAAACTTTACTGAGCAAGACATTCCTGAGTGGCGTTGGATCGAGGCTCAAGTGGCGTTAAGTGACGTTCCTAATCGAGTCCAGTTTATAACTAACCTTGGAGTTGATGACCTCGATTCGCTAGCCGCTATTTACTCAGGTGCAGTCGCGTACATTCAACCTTCACTGTATGAAGGGTTTGGATTACCAGTTCTAGAAGCAATGCAAGCAAAAGTTCCAGTCATCGCGTCAAAGAACTCCTCTTTGATTGAAGTCGGTGGAGAACACGCTCAACTTGTACTGCCCGAAGCCGAGGCATTTGCTGATGCCGTTCTCACCGTTCTCAAGTGGAGTAAAACTCATCGCCAAGAGGTGATTAAAGCTGCGTATACTTGGAGTCAGCAGTTTTCTTGGACCAAAGTAGCCGAAGAAACAGTTGCTGTGTATAAAAAAGTGCTCAACTTGTCATGAGACGTCCACGCTTATCAGTTGTTCAGCTTAGTAGACTGTTTTTTTGCCTCGTTCTGACGTTTATTTCGTGCAAAGCATACTTTCATCCTGGAGTACCAGATACACACGACGGGGAAAATCACCTGGCTCGTTTTGCCAACTATAAGATAGCAATCAGGGAGGGGCAGTTTCCCCCTCGTTTCGCTCCAAACCTCTATCATCGTTTGGGCTATCCCGTTTTTAACTATAACTATCCACTCGCAAACTTGGTTTCGTTGCCATTTTCTGTAGCAAAGATACCCTACCACTTTACCTTTAAAATAATTATGTTTAGCTCTGTTTTCGTCGCGATTTACGCTACCTGGTTATGGTTAACTAAGTTGGGAGTTCCGTTTTGGGGGAGAGTCGTAGCAAGTACGAGTTTTGCTGCTTCACCATATCTTTTTCAGTCGATTATTTTCAGAGGGAACGTGGGTGAAGTAATGGCCCTATCTCTGATTCTTTGTTGGCTGTTGTGGGTTGAGTACAGTTCAGACCGCAAAGCAGTTATCGAACAACGGTCCTTACTTTCTCGCATTTTCTCACTGGAAAGTGTTTTGGGTGGCAGTATTTTGGGAGCATTCTTCCTTTCACACAACGTCACCGTTCTCTTTGCCACTCCACTCATTCTGGGGTGGAGTCTCTGGCGACAGCGAAGCACACAAGACGGCTTACTCAGAACAATCACTGCTTTACTCTTCGGTTTAGGACTCTCCGTTTGGTTCTGGATTCCGGCATTAGCTGAGCAATCAAGTATTGTGGTAGGCGGGAGCGCACTAGCACAACAGTATGCTCAACACTTTCCCACTTTTAGACAGCTAGTAAGTAGCTCTATCCAGTTTGGCTACTCGTATGTTGGCTCTGTCGACTCACTCTCTTTTGCACTCGGTCTGACTCAGCTTGGAGCAATCGGCTGTAGTATTGGTCTTGTTATCGCCGACAGGCTAGGCAAGAAGCATCGCCACACCAAAGATCAAAGCACTTTCTTGATTTTCTTTATAGCAACTATCCTGCTTACTTTGCTGCAAACTACAGTAACTCACTCACTCTGGCAAACCACACCACTTGTCCGATTTATTCAATTCCCTTGGCGACTGGGCCTACTGGCTTTAATTGCTAATACTTTCTTAGTTGGATATGTCTTTCAAAGAAACATTGCCTGGCAAAAGTACCTCTTAGTCTTACTGGTGGTCATTCAGACTGTCATCCTGCTTCGGCTTGCTCCCGTTGGGTACATTAATAAACCGTCACTTCACTATGACCTTTTTGAGCAAAGTACCACCACAAGTAATGAAAACCTTGCACGAAACTTTACGTTTAGCGAACTAGGAGACTGGCAACCAGTACCAACAGTACTCAGCGGTCAGGCTGAAATAAATGTCCTTAGTTGGAATGGAAGTCGACGCTCTTATCAAGCCATTGTCAGCAGCCCAGCTTTGATTGCAGAGCCAACCATGAACTTTCCTGGTTGGCAAACAACTATCGAAAGTAATAGTACCTCTCAACCAGTCTCATACGAAGATGACCAACTCATCGGAGGGAGGATTGCCTACCGTCTCGAACCAGGAACTTTTACCGTTCATAGTCAGTTCACTCAATGGACTTGGCCAAGAGTATTAGGAAATGCCCTTTCCTTCCTTACCTTTGCCACTGCACTCTGTACTGTAGCGTCGCTTTTCTTTGCACAGAGACGAGAGAAACATGACAGCTAGTATAAAAAAAAGCATTTTCGGTCTGACTAATCAAGAAGTTATAAAAATTGTGGTTGCTTTTTTAGGCTGGCGCGTTGGGCTTTTTTTATTGGGAGCACTTGCTGGGCACTTGATTCTCTACGATCCAAGTTTCCCCTATGCCGATGCCATCTTACCAAGATATAACTTGCCACAGTGGCTTTTCAGTTGGGCCAACTTTGACGGCGTACACTATCTAACAATTGCCGAAAAAGGTTATATCGGTACAGGTTTAATTCAGGCATTTTTCCCGTTCTTCCCGTTTGTCATCCTGAGAACTCTTTTTATCCTCAGCGGCGGCGAAATGAATACCTTACTGGTAGGGTTATTGGTAAGCAATATAGCTGCTTTGGCCTCATTTCTGTTGTGGTTCGCTTTTCTTAAATCTGAGTATGGCGTTCGCCGTGCCTGGGTTGGACTTACTTTATTACTCATCTTTCCTACATCATTTTTCTTTGGTGCGTTATATACCGAGTCACTCTTTTTCTTCACTATTATCGCTGCCTTTTATACCGCCCGAAGACAACAGTGGGCGCTTGCAGCTGGCTTAACGATTATTGCTACAGCTACACGAGTGGTTGGCATTTTCCTCTTACCAGCGCTACTGGTTGAGCTGTGGCTCCAATGGCGAAACACTCATCCTAAATCAGCAACAAAACAGTTGCGTTTTTCTCAGCTCAGAAGCTTTGCTGATAGCTGCTGGCGAGAGATCTTGTTGATCTTGCTAGGGGGAGTAGGCTTACTCGCTTATACAGCATACTTAGCGAACACCTTTGGTGATCCACTGTACTTCCTTCATGTCCAAAGTGAGTTTGGGGCCGGAAGACAGGAAAGTATCGTTTTGTATCCGCAAGTTGCCTGGCGGTCTTTACGGATTTTACTGACTGTACCACCACAAAGTTGGGGGTACTACACGTACTTTCTGGAGTTCCTAACTGGAATTGGAGGCGCAATAGCCTTGTTTTTCTCACTTTGGAGAGTGCGACTTTCGTATGTTCTTTTTGCTTTAGGTGCTTTCTTAATGCCAACTGTTACTGGAACGTTCTCAAGTATGCCTCGCTACATCTTAGTCTGTTTTCCGCTATACTTGCTGCTTATGAGTTACCTGGAATCAAGGCCAAGGCTGTTCTGGGTAGTAAATGGAGTATTTGTAATTAGTCTAGCAATCAATACAGTCTTATTTGTCCAAGGCTATTGGTTAAGTTAGGAGTGAGCATGGCAAAAGTAATTGTTACTGGTGGGTCTGGATTCTTAGGCCATCACCTATGTAAAGCATTGATCGCCGAGGGTCACAGCGTTAAAAATGTCGACCTCAAACCCAATCCCGACGTAGAAACAGTTATCGCTGATATCTGTGACAGCCAAAAAATGCTTGAAGTAATTACAGATGCTGATACGGTGTTTCACTTAGCGGCACTGATTGAAGCTGGTGAGTCCGTCAAGTTTCCCCAACGGTTTGTCGACGTTAATATTTCCGGTACTGTTTCAGTCCTGGAAGCAATGAGACAGAATGGGGTAAAGAACTTTATATTCTCTTCAAGTGCAGCCGTGTATGGTGAACCATTGCACACTCCGATTAAAGAAGATGATCGAACTCTACCGATTAATCCATACGGTATGACCAAGCTTGCTATGGAGGCTTTAGTAAGCTCATATGTTGCTTCATATCAAATGACAGGTGTTGGCTTACGTTACTTCAATTTATACGGACCTGAAGAACACCACGAACCAGAGTCTCATGCAATTCCTCGTTTTATCCACCAGATTGAGACAGGGCAAGAAGTAACTGTCTGGGGGAGTGGTGAACACCAACGCGACTTTATTTACATCACTGATGTGGTGGATGCTCACTTGCAAGCAATAGCACTTTGTCAGAATCAACCTGAAAAGTACCACTACTTTAACTTATCTACCAACCGGCCAACCATGGTTCGCGAAGTTATCACTATGCTCGAAGAGCTTTTAGGAAAGAAAGCAAATATTCATAACTTTCCGAATCGGCCAGGTGACCCACTTGTCTTAGTTGCTGACTCTTCTAAAGCAACTGAGCTTTTAGGTTGGAAAGCCAAAGTGGCGATTCAAGAAGGCTTGCAAAAGACAGTGGAGTACTTTAGATCACTGTCATAATCCTATGACTCAACTGCGTCGTGCATACACGCTTCTTCTCAGCTCACAGGCAGTTCGACAGTCGGCACTCTTAACGATCGGCTCCACAACTACCGCCGTTCTATCGGCAATTGCGCTCATCTATGTTTCTCGAGTTCTAGGTCCTGTTCAGTTCGGAATCTTCTCGGTAGGAACTGCCATCATGATGATCGTCTCAAAAGTGGGCGATATGGGACTGGCGACGATTATTACCCGGCAACTCCCTCGATTACACGACGATCCTCAAAAACAAAAAGAGTTTCTCGCCCAAATCTCGCAGTGGAAGTTGCTATTAACGATTGTGGGAATTTCTCTCATCGGCCTGACTATTCCATTTGCCCAAGATCTTCTTAACTATCCCTATCCCACACTTTTATTTTTAGCCTTAATTGGAAGTATTGGCTTGATAATTTACGAATACGTTTTCTTGGTGCTTTCAGCTATGCACAAGTTTCAGTGGGTTGGAGTTCTGAATGTCCTCCAAGCTGCAATGAAAGTCGTTACTTTTGTGCTGCTTGGTATTACCGGCTATGCCACCGCTACGTCTATCTCTGTCTTTTACTATGCGGCCCCGTTGGTAGCCGCACTCATTGTTGCTACTTTCTTTGGGCAGTGGTTTTTTATACTTCCTCATAGCGGTTCCCAAACGCTTCGAGCAGAAGTAAAGAAGCACGTGGGTCACGCAGCCGTAGGAATGATTGCTGCTACGTTAATTGCCAACATCGATGTACTTTTCGTCCAAAAGTACTTAAGTACATTTGAGACTGGTATCTACTCTGCCTCAATGCGAATTGCTTTGTTTATTACTTTTGTTAGCTCGGCGGTGGGCGGCGTTCTCAATAATCGAGTGGCACGTTATCAAACCTCTCAGCTACTTCACTCTTATCTTCGTAAGTCGTTGCTCATTGTCTTAATGGCAGCGACTGGTTTTCTGTGTTTCCTGCCGTTTGCTCAGTATGTACTTCTCTTCACTTTAGGACCAGAGTTTTCTTCTGGGTTAATTCCGATGATCATTCTCGTTTTTAATGCCTTCCTTTCTTTAGCAATCGTACCGTTGATCTCTTTCTTTTATGCCGTTGATCATCCTAACTACTTTTCGATAGGAGGCATCTTGCAGGTCGTCGTCATCTGTTTGGGAAATCTGCTTTTCCTTGCCAGTTACGGTCTGATGGCCGCCGCACTGAGTCGGGTAGCTGCAACTGCTCTTCACATGGCATTCACAGTTTGGTATGTTCGATATGCCCTTCAGATTGTTGAGAAAAAAGAATCATGAAACTCGCACAGACTACGCAATATGAACCGCCTTTTTTGTCTGTAATCGTTCCCATCTTTAAACAAGAAAAAACAATTCATAAAGATTTACAGAATATTCTTCAAACGCTCGCCGCTACGCCATACGAGTTCGAGGTACTTGCTGTAGTGGACGGCAGTAAACAAGATAACTCACTTCAAGAAGTGAAAAAGATCAAAGATAAAAGGTTGAAAGCTATTGGCTATGAAGAGAATAGGGGAAAGGGTTACGCTGTTCGCTACGGAATGAAAGAAGCAAAAGGGGACATTGTAACGTTCATCGATGGTGGAATGGACATCGACCCACTTGGGATCACGATGCTCCTAGAGCATATGCGGTGGTATAACGCCGACATTATTATCGGTAGTAAGCTCCATCCTGCTTCTATCGTTGAGTATCCTATTCAAAGAAAAATTTTGACCTATGGATATTACTTATTAGTTAAAACTCTTTTCGGCTTACAGGTCAGAGATACTCAGACGGGCCTGAAAGCATACAAAAGACAAGTATTAGCTAAAGTTTTACCTCGTTTAATTGTCAAAAAGTTTGCCTTCGACATTGAGATCTTAGCTGTAGCCCACCATTTAGGATATCAACGAATCTACGACGCTCCTGTGAAGGTTAACTTAGATTGGAGTAATACCACTATCAAGTTATGGGGTGAGAATGGCATCCTTAACATGTTGCAAGACACCTTAGCAGTTTACTATCGCTTACGAATTAAAAAATTTTATGATGACGACTATCAACAAGAACGCCTCTTTGACCACGTCTTAAAAATGTTCGTCAATAAACCATAGTTATGCATAATTCGCCCACCATCTCGGTTCTGATGCCGGCATATAACGCTGCTCAATACATTGAGGCTTCAATAGAAAGTATTCTTCAACAGTCTTTTCAAGACTTCGAGATTATCTGTTTAGATGACGCCAGTACTGACAACACCTTAGAAATAGTGCGGAAGTTGGCCAAAAAAGAAAAGAGAATCCGCATTTTATCGAATCAACAAAATCTTAATATTGCAGCCTCACGAAACATATTAGTGCAGGCTGCTAAAGGGAAGTATATTGCTTGGCAAGATGCCGACGATTTATCGGTTGCTACTCGCTTAGCAGATCAAAAAAGTTATCTTGATTCACACCCCAAAGTAGGAATCGTGGGTGGCTATCTTGAATTTTTCTCTGATGAAGAAACGCTTAGCTACCGCAAGTATCAAGCCGATGACACTGCTTTACGCCGAACAATCTTCAAATACTCACCGGTTGCCCAACCGGCAGCAATGATTAGACGGGAGTGTTTAAAAGAAGCTGGTTCCTATGGCGAAACACTCTCGCCAGTGGAAGACTTAGATATGAGCTTTAGAATTGGTCAAAAGTGGCAGTTTGCTAATTTGCAGTACGTAGTCCTACGTTACCGAATTCACCCCAAGTCTGCAACTCACCGTGTTTCTCGTCATCAGGAAATTATCACGCTTAAAACCCGATGGAAGTACCATACTCACCCTGCCTATACAGTCAGTCTAAGTGATATTTTTTTCAATCTCGCGCAGCTACTGACGCTCTACTTGATTCCACCCAAAATGCGACTGCAGCTTTTTAATCTGATGAGGAACTCCAAGTAATCTATGAAAGTTGCCTATCATCAACCTAGTCTAGATACCATCTACGCCCAGCGAACTGTTTATAATGGCTTTAAACATGCCTTCACTGAGTTGGGTCATGTCTTTTTACCTTTCACCGCTGGCGATAAATTAGAAACATTCCTAGATCAGCATCAACCAGATATTTTTTTAACCTCTTCACATTTTTATTATCGTAAGTTTTTGGACTTCCAGTTGCTTAAAAAATACCGAGCCAAAGGGATGACTTTGGTCACAAAGATTGACTTTTGGAACTCACCGATGGCAAAGTTTCGTATTAATGAAGCTTCTAGCATGAAGAACGATCGCGTTTTACTTGATCTTTTACAAGACGACCTGCTAGGAGATTTTTTCTATCATGTCGTCGAACAAGACGATCCACGAATGAGTGGTTTTCAGGAAACAACTGGAGCAACCTTTTTTACTTTGCCACTAGCTGCTGATGCCACCGTTATTCAACCTCGCTTCGACAAACAGTTTGCCACACAAATTTCGTATGTAGGAACTAACTTGCCGCAAAAGAAAGCTTACTTTGATGAGCTTCTTTTTCCGCTTCAGGAGATGTATGACGTTCGCTTATATGGTCAAGATTGGACTGCTACTAGCAAAGCCCTAGGCTGGGTTCAACGAGTTGGTCAGTACTTCAATTTACCCTTCTTGCGTTCGTTACAAAAACCGAAGTTGCAGCTGACAGACGAGTCAAGTATTTACACTTCCTCTCTCATCTCAGTAAACATTCATGAAGACTATCAACGATTCTATGGCGGAGACTGTAACGAGCGTAGCTTTAAGATTCCCTTAGCTGGGGGGTTCGAAGTTGTCGATGACGTCGCCTGTTTAGCAAGGTACTTCAACGTTGGCGAAGAGATCGTTGTTGCTAGTGATACTCAAAACTGGTTTGAAAAAATAGAGTACTATGTACGGCACCCTAAAGAACGAGAAAAAATTATTAAAAAAGGTCAAGCACGAGTGCGGCATGAGCACACATATCATCATCGGGTGAAAACATTGCTGAAAGAGATTGGAAAGGATAACAAAGATGAAAACAAAGCCAAAAAAAATTCTTAACATCGGCTGTGGTAATACCCGCATTCCTGGATCAATCGGGGTGGATCGAGTAGCTATCCCAGACTTTGTTGATGTGGTACACGACTTAGACCAGGTCCCTTACCCTTTTGCTAAAAACAGCATTGACGAGATTCACATGTATCACGTTTTAGAGCACCTGCACGAACCACTTAGAAAGATTGAAGAGCTCCATCGCATTTTAAAACCAGGTGGTACGTTGTACATGCGTGTGCCACACTTTTCCAGCTTGGGAGCATTCACCGATATTACTCATGTTCGTCCGTTTGGCTATACGAGTTTTGATCCACTGGAACCTGGTCATAATCATCACTACTACACCACCGTAGCTTTTAAGATTTTAAATAAACAGATTAAGTACTTCGGCCTTTATCCAAATGATGGCGTATATGCTCAGTATATTCATCCCAATCAGTGCGTCTGGTTTGCCAAACCATTTGTTCGTCTGTTCAATTTTTTGATTGCCTGTTCGCCGGTTCTGTTTGAGAGAATTTGGTGTTATTGGGTAGGTGGTGCTATGGAGGTCGTCATCACATTGCAAAAACAGGAAACATGAAACGACGTTTTTTCGTTTCAGCAATTTACTTCGGACCACCTGGAACAATGGGTGGCCACATGAAGATTCTTTTTGAGCTGATTAATAATCTATACCATCAGTTCGATTTTATTGTTCTTACTTCAGAACCAGAAACCTTTAAACTGAATCTAGAGGCAGCAACCAAGGTAGAGATCATCGGAATTCCTTATCCTTATCTCAAAGTTTCATTACGCACCCATCTTGAAGAAGTTCGCTATGTGAGTCGAATGTACGAAGAGTACTTTGCTCAACACCCTCTCCAACCAAGCGATATCTTTTATACTGCAACCGATTTTGCACCAGATGTTATCCCTGTGTGGAAGCTCAAGGAACGCTTTCACTTTGAGTGGTTAGCTAGCTTCTTTCTTTTTGTGCCATCACCACTAAGTAATCTTCAACATCAATATGGTTTTCCTGTCGTTAAGTACATTTTGTATTACCTTTACCAAAAGTTTCTTTTTACAAAAATTAGACAACGAGCTAACGCTTGCTTACTGACAAATGATTCGGATCGTCGCTTTTTTCCTCAGTCAGAGCAAAAACAGCTCCATGCCATTTATGGAGGGGTGAACGTAGAGGAAGTCAGAGTTGCCCAACGTCATGATCAAAAATCAAAGATAAAGTTTGATGCCGTTTTCTGTAGCCGTTTACACGAACAAAAAGGAATAAGTCGTTTGTTGGATATCTGGAAAGAAGTAACTGCCATTTTACCAAATGCCCAACTAGCCGTTATTGGAAATGGTGATCCAGCATACGAACAGTATCTGCATCAAAAAGCGGAACAGCTCGGAATACAAGACAACCTAACCTGGATGGGATACGTCAATGGAGTGGAGAAGTATCGCATTTACTTACAGAGTAAGCTTCTCACACATGCTACGGTGTATGACAATAATGGTATGGTAGCCGCTGAAGCGCTCTGTACTGGATTACCAGTAGTTATGTATGACCTTCCCGAGTTTCAAACACTTTACACCACCGGTTGCGTCAAAGTAGCACCCGGTGATATGAAACAGTACAGTCAGAGTGTTATAAAGTTACTCACAGATGAACAGTACTATCAGACGGTTCATCCTACGAAGAAGGAACAACAGAAGCTGCAACAACTTTGGAGTTGGTCACAAAAAGCGACCGACTTTGCTCGCTTTATCCAAAAAACGTTATGAAGTTACTTATCCTTCGTCTCCTGTCTCAAATAGAAAAGATCTTCTTTTTTCCTCACTTAGGAAATAAAGCAGTCATTAAGTTTCCTTTTAAGGGATGGAACTTTGACCTCTTACAAGTAGGAGACAGCTCTTTCATTGCCGAGGGTGCCTACTTCGCCCTTACTAGACATCAAACCAACGTCGACCAGCAGCCTGTCTTAAAAATAGGGAAGAATGTTGCAGTTGGGAGTCACTTCTTCGTGGCTGCCTTAGACGAAGTAAGAATTGAAGACGATGTCATGCTTTCAGACAGAGTGTTCATCTGTGACCATATTCACGACTATCAAGATCCCAACACTCCCATTAAAGAGCAACCACTTCTACCGAAAGGGAAAGTCAAGATTGGTCGGGGCTCTTTCATCGGTATTAACAGTGTAATTATGCCAGGAGTAACTATTGGTCAGCAAAGCGTCGTTGGCGCAAACAGTGTTGTCACCCATGACGTCCCCAATTATAGTGTGGTAGCTGGGAATCCTGCCCAAGTGATCAAACAGTACAACCTCAAAAAGAAAGTTTGGGAAAGTAAAAGACATGACTAAAAAGAAAAAACCTTCTTCCAAAGTAAAGTTTCCTTCGCCCTTGTATGTTGATGTCGGCTGTGGTCCTCACAAGAAAGAGGGTTACTTAGGACTTGATCTGATCGCTCAACCGGGAGTAGATATCGTTGCCGATGTAGAGAAAGACGGCTTACCTTTTAGCGATGGGACTGTGGATAAAGTCTACATGTCTCACTTTTTAGAACACGTTAATGACCCGGCTAAGATGCTCAATGAGGTGAATCGTGTCCTCAAAGATGGTGGTGAAGTTACGATTATCGTTCCACACTACTCAAACCCTTACGCGTACCACTTCACCCATAAATCTTTTTGGTCTTACTATGCATTTGAACCTGAGTATCTCGATTACTATCTTCAGAATGGGCTTGTTCTCAAATCACGAAAACTCAGGATTGTCTTACTTCCAGGTTTAGATAGTCTTTTTAATTGGTTTGCAAATCAATTTCCTGGTATCTACGAGAGGCTCTTTTCTGGTATCCTGAAAGCCTGGGAAGTTCAGTTTGTCCTTGAAAAGAATGCCCACAAAAAAACCTATACGACTCTTCACTAGAATGGTTCCGTGGCTTATCTCCGTTGCACTCTTTGTGGTCGGTTTTACGTTGGCGTCTCAGAATCAGCTTATCCTTGGTGGCGAGACGCTAACTAACCCCGAACCTTTGAGCTTTTTTATTAAAAACATGTCACTCTGGAATAATGAGTATGGTTTTGGTCTACCAAATATCTACTTTATCTCCTTTCACTACCATCTTTTGATGGCAGCACTTTCTTCTGTATTTGGGGTGGTTATTGCCCAAAAACTCTTTATTGGAGCCACTCTGAGTTTAAGTTTCTTCGGCTGCTACAACTTACTCCGGTACGTCTTACCAAAACAAAATACGTACACCTACAGCATTGCTAGCTTGTTCTACATCTGTAATCCGTTCATGGTAATGATGTTTACTTGGTTACCTAGCTACTCATACGCTTTCATGTTTTTCCCGTTGATTGCCAAACTTTCTTTAAAGTTTATTGATACCAAGGCGACACTCCGCAACTGGTTTCTTCTAAGTCTTTGTCTTTTTTTTGCCACCCCGCTTGCTCAAAACTTGGGTCTGTTTGGCCTAGTAGCTATTTTTCCCTTCTTGTACCTACTTTACCTTCTCTATCTTCATCCGGAACGTTATAAGGAATGGACAGGAAAAGGTCTAAGCATTATGGCGGCCCTCTTCACGGCTAATGCATTTTGGCTGATTCCCTTACTGTTGTTCTACCAATCAGCCTTTGGTGGGGCAGTCGTCTATGAAACAAACTTTACTCACCCAAATTACCTGGTCAATCCAATTCTTCGCGGACTGACATTTAATCAATACTATTGGTTCGATAAAGCGAATGAAGTCGGTCAGTTGTACTACAGCTACTATCCGTACTACCGACCACTGTCACAGTTTATTGGCTTAGGCCTTGTCCTGTTAATCACCACAGCCTTACTTGCTCGTAAGCGCCTTGTTCAACAACATGCCAAAATTGATTTCTTTTTTGTACTTTTCTTTATTGGCGTTTTTTTGAGTAAGGGGACAGCTCCGCCTTTTGGAGAAGTATATGCTTTTTTGCTAAAGTACCTTCCACTTTTCGCCCTCTATCGTTCGAGTGATATTAAGTTTCCGCTGTGGGCAGTACTTAGTATGAGTGTACTCCTAGCATTCGCCATCCAAAGTATTAAGATACCTTACAAGAGAGTGCTGATTGGGCTGCTAGCTATCAGCGTTTTTGTGCTTGGCTTACCGTACTACACACAAGCGATCTTTCCTCAAAAGTACTATGTGAACATTCCGGAATACTGGCAAGAGTTCACTCAGCTCCAACGACACCATCAAGATAGAGTACTGCTGCTGCCACGTAATCACTCGCCGTTCGATAACTACAATTGGGGATATGAAGGGGGCTGGTTAACGGCTCAACTTCTTGACCAATCAAGTATAGGTTACACCAAAGGATACGGACCGTCGGTGCAAGAAAAGGCATTTGCGTCAATCGAGGAAGCATATACCTATCTAGAAGAGGAAAACCCCAACGAGTTTCTCAAAAGTCTAGGTTACTTCAACATTGGAACTATTTTGCATCGTAAGGACTTTGATCTCAATCGCAATGTTCAAAGCTCGTTAAGCTACGGTCGCCTCGATCCCGCCTACCTGCCAGAAAAGCTCACACCGATGTTAGGATCTTTCTTGCCATCAAAACAAGATCTTGGTCAGCTTGAGATATACTCTGTTCCAGAGCAGTACAAAACTGGGCAGTTTGTTGGACGTGACTTAACCTACCAAAAGGTTAACAACAGTATTTATGTCATACAAAATCTGGACACCACTGATGGGTCTTCAATCGCTTTTCTTGACTCATATGATCCAAACTGGAAAGTTTTTAAACGTCCCAGCTTTATTCAGCCACCATGTCAAGAACAGTCAGTAGAAACACAACACATTCAAATCGACTTTTGGATAGGTCAACAAAACTATCGCAACAGTATAGTAAAAACCTGTACTCCACTTAATGGATTTGTCTCTCTTCGTTTTGTTCCTTTCTTGTTCATGAATGATCAATCAGGTCAGACGCATGACCGTTTCATGGGATATGCGAATAGTTGGCAACTTCCTAACTCCACGGACGGGACAGATTATGTGATTGTATTTATTCCCCAGTTACTCTTTATCTTAGGGTTATTTTCTAGTGGAGTGGTATTATTTTTTGTTTTGTGTCTTATCGGCTTACAGCAGATGAGAAAAACTAAAGTGAAATGAAAGCGCGTCTCAAGAAAAACCTCCAGCACACCCTAACATTAATTGAAGTGTTCAGAACTTTTGTCCTGATTGCTACTGTCGGTGTCAGTATTAGTGTTACTTTCTTTATGACGCTTAATACGTCACTAAGAATTGGTATTCTGTACGCAATTTTTTTCCTTTTTGCGGCTCTTTATAAACTACGACGAAAAGATGCTGTCTGGATTTCGGCCGCATTTTTAATTTTTGCCTTTGTTTGTAGTGTGGCTGATGCATTTGTACTTGCAGAAAAATTTGCTATCCAAGCTTTTTTCTTTTTTGGTTATGGAGTTGTTCTTAATCTTGTTCACTACCGTCGTCAATTAGAGGAAGAGGAAAGCTTGCTTTATGAAACACTAACGGATATTCATAAAACACTCTTCTTATTCTTCGTTTCATTAAAGTATCATTTGCGATCGAAGAAGTTCAGCACAAAAGAGTTAGAACGAGCGAAGAAGTTATTTGCTCACCCTGATTATCAAGTTAGTCACCAGCTTCTTGCTAATACTGTTGACGTATTTGAACAGATTACAGTCTTGCTCAGTATCCTTACTTCAATTACTGGCGTAGTTGCATTCTCACTTCTGTTAAGAAGTCAGTTTACTTTCTTTAAAAACTTTTTTACTCCTGTTCCATTTTGGAATGAAGTAACAACACACTTCTATAGTATCTTGCTTATTATCTGTGCGGTCGTAGGTGTTATTTTAGTGCTGGTTGCCAGGAAAGCAGCCAAGTTCTTTCCGTACACCGTAACACTAGCCACTTCCGGAATCTTATTAGCTTGCATTCTACTATTCAATCAACTGACTGTTTCTCTACGTACCATGCCCCATATTCTCGATCTTAGTCATCATAAAGCTCAAATGTGGACAGGCGTGAGAATCTACGGTCAGAACTTTGGAGAAGCTCAGTATGAGACGAGTAAAGTACAGTTAATCGATAAAAACGGTAGAATATTCCCACAACGAGTCTTACGATGGAGTAAGAGTGAGATTATTTTTGTGGTAGATCCAAACACGACACCAACTGGCAATATTCAAGTTCTGATTGAAGACAGAGTCAGTAACCCAGTTGAGTTTACTTACGTACCCATATGACAAAAAAAATACTTATCTTCCTGATTCTGCTTAGCATTTTTAGTTTTGGCTTACGTGCTTCAGCTCTTCGCATTAACCATCCTTTTTGGGTAGACGAGTTTAGTAGTGGCAGACAGGCACTACTGCTAAAAGAAATCGTACTTGAAGGACAAAGTAATCTTCTTCCATTTATAGAAGCAAACAACTCACTCACTCACTTACTCATTGCCGTCTCGTTTGCGATAGCTGGCGTCAGTGAAACGACAGCACGCTTTCCTAGTGTTATCTTTGGAGCCCTTCTTCCGGCTGCGCTCTTTCTTTTAGGAAAGAAACTTTTCTCGACTCGTGTAGCAGTAGTTGCGGCAGTATTGTGTGCGTGTTCGTATTTGGAAATTACTTGGTCGACTCAAGCTCGGGGTTACGTATTACAACAGTTTTTAGGCGTTCTTGCTCTACTAAGTTACTATCAGTGGAAAGAGAAGTTTCAAGCAAAATGGTTACTGAGTCTTAGCATACTGACTCTCCTTGGTTTCTTTACCCATGTGCTGTTCGCTTTCGTGGTGATTGCCATTGCTATCGACTTTGTTATTACCAAACCAAGAGAGTTAAGAAGACTACTCAGTAGACGATCTACACACATCTTAGGACTCGTGTTTGTAGTAGTAGGAGCAGTTCTGGCATATCGATTAGGAATTATTCAGTTACTCACAAACGGAGTAACTTTTGGTTTCTTCGCTTTACACAACAATCTATGGTACTACCACGCACTTTTATGGCGTGAACAAACTCTTCTTACTTTACTTCTTTTTATAGGAATCCTCTGGCAACTTCGACATTTTCGGTCAACACCTTGGGCTATCTTCATTCTGCTGGCCTTACAGGTAGTTTTTGTTACCTTTTTCTTTGGTCACTATATGACCAAGTACCTCGTTCCAGTGATTCAGTACTTCTTCCTTTTTGCAGCCGTGGGAGCTTCTGCTATTGCAGATGGTGTTACGAGAAACAGTTCACAAGCGCCGCGAAAAACAATCACTTTAGGCGTACTCTGTATTCTTGTACTTTTCATTCTTGTTAACGGAGACAACTTCGTTTTGAAACCAAAACCGTACTACTCAGTCAACAAGGATATGCGGGACATTGCCTTAGTTGACTATCATCAGGCTTACAACATCATTCAGCAGAAAGGGCAGTTTGCCCAAGGGCAAACTGCTGTGATCGAAACATGGCCTGATCGGCCTCGTTGGTACCTCGGTGAGGATAACTCATACTTTATCTTTCGTTGGGAAGACGAAGGATTTCATAAACAAACTGCTTTCTCGCTTAACGAATTGAATGAAAAAGTAGTGGCTGATCAACATAATATTCGCCTTATATCTACCGTGGCTGATCTTCAAAATGTGATGGCTACATATCCACGCGGTTTCTTGTGGATCGATGACTCCTCACTACCTGCTGATGTAATTGCGTACGCGCAAGAACACTTACACACTGAGCTGAAAACGGATCACTATATCTACGACGAAAATCCTTACTCACTTTGGCCAGCCACGTTATACAGTTGGGGAGTGGAGTGATAGATAGCTCGCTTTTATCCATCGTTATTATTCACTGGAATACTCCAGCCGCTTTAGAACGACAGCTGACAGAACTTAAAGATATTCACGATTGTATTTGCGTAGTAAACAATGGTGGGGATACTACTCGTCTGGAAAGAAGTTTCCCACGGGTCACTTTTTACACTAATAAACACAATCAAGGTTTTGGGAAAGCAGGAAACAGCGGAAGCTATGTCAATTCCAGCAAGTACATTCTATTTCTAAATACGGACGTTCATATCTCCACCGCTGAAATCGAAGCATTGCTTACAACTGCCAAACAACAATCACTGTCGGCTCTCTCACCCACATTGATCACTCCCAACGGTGAGATAGATCCGCGTTACCAAAAAGATATTCCTAGCTTCATGAGCTTGCTTTGGGAGTTCACGCCACTCAATCGCTTAGGACAGCCTCCTTTTTCACAAGGAAAGACGCTGCCAGGTGCCTGTTTACTGATTAAGCGGAGCATTTTTGAACAGTTAGGAGGGTGGGACGAGCGATACTTTGTCTGGTTTGAAGACAGTCGACTTAGTCTCCAGTTACTCAATCAGCATCAACCCTTTACAGTCACTTCCCAACGAGTTATCCATCAGGGAGCACTATCTTTTGACCAACTTCATACACAAAAACGTACTGAACTCTTTTTCCTTTCCATGCGCCAGTTTATCGATCAAAACCTAGGGAGCATTCAAAAGTGGATATTAAACTGGAACACAAGACGTTTTTCTCACAACGTCCTGTTATCCGCCGATAGTCAGATTGAGCTCTCACTCGTTGTTCCAAACATGCAACGTCCTTTGCTGGAGAAGTTTTTAGAACAGCAGCTTCATCTTCTTACCTTTACTAAGCACGAGCTTATCATCGTCACTAGTGTCAACGACATCACTGACTTGCGCCGGAAGTATCCTGAGGTAGTGTTTATTTGCTTAGAGCAAAATAAAGGCTTTGCTCACACGGTCAATCTTGGCTTCCGCCGTGCGCGCGGTAAGTACATTGGAACCGTCAACGACGATACCTTCGCCAAAAAAAGTTGGTTTGAACCATTAGTTGAGTATTTAGAGCAGCACCCTCAGAAAAAAATCGGCAGTATTGCTCCACAGGTACTCAAGCCCAACAAAGAAGTCGAGTCACTCGGAATTACCGTTTTACCTAAGGGAAAAGCGAAGGTACTTACTACCAATAACGGTCAATCTATTGACGCCAATAACGCTGCGGCCGTTATTTATAACCGTCGTGCTTTAGAAGAAGTTGGTTTGTATGACGAACGCTTTGGTTCCTACTTGGAAGATATAGATTTAGGACTGCGAATGAAGAAACGAGGCTGGCAGCATCTCGCTTTACCGGAGGTGGAGATTACACACATTGGCCAGCAAACTTCTCGCCGAGACCCTAGCCAAAAAGCCTGGCAAGATACCAAAAACTGGTGGCTGCTTACTCTCAAACACACAACAGCTCAACAGTGGCTAACTTCGGGGTGGGCAATTGTAATAGAAAGAGCTCGTAACTTGTCCGGCTTCATTAAAACGCTGAATAGCGTTGATTAACCTTGTCGCGACTGGAAAAAAGTAATGGTCTTTTTGAGACCTTCCTCGAAGGAAATAACAGGCTCCCAACCCAATACTTCTTTTGCTTTTTGAATATCAGGTCGTCGACGAAGCGGGTCATCTTGGGGTAATGGTCGAAACTCGATTGGGGGAGGAGACGGGGGCTCAACACCTTTTACTTCAGCAGACACTCGGTTAACCACTTCAGCCGTCTGCAAAACGGTGAACTCCCCAGGATTGCCAAGATTAACTGTTTGTCCTTTGGCACTGTCTTTCTGCATTAACAAAATAATCCCATCAACTAAGTCGTCTACGTAACAGTACGAGCGCGTTTGTGTGCCGTCTCCATACACTTGAAATGGCTGACCAGCCAAGGCTTGTTTAATAAAATCAGGAATCACCCGACCATCTTCTAAATCCATACGGGGACCATATGTATTAAAGATACGTACGATACGAACATCCATCTGGAAGTCACGACTATGCACGCCGCAGATCGTCTCGCCCAAGCGTTTTGCTTCGTCATAACAAGACCGAACTCCATTAGGATTTACATTTCCCCAATAACTTTCCGGCTGGGGATGAACTTGTGGATCACCATACACTTCCGAGGTACTAGCAAACAAGAAACGAGCCTTAGGAGCTTTAGACTTCAGATACTGTAAAAGCTGATGTGTCGCCATGCTATTTACTAAGTATGTTTCGACAGGGTGAGCTTGATACTTTGGCGGGCTTGCTGGCGAAGCAAAGTGAAAAACAAGATCAGGAGTGTACTGTGCTGGCAGATACGTTTCTACAGGTTGAGAGGCATCGGCCTCAATCACTTCTGCAGTCAAGTGAGCAATATTCTGGCGAGCACCAGTTAAAAAATTATCGACTACAGTTACTTCGGCTCCCAATTGA
This sequence comes from Patescibacteria group bacterium UBA924, assembly GCA_002293725.1. Lineage (GTDB taxonomy): Bacteria > Patescibacteriota > Microgenomatia > UBA1400 > PJMF01 > UBA924. The sequence goes on along the minus strand of DBDU01000019.1, from coordinate 56,598 downwards.
AGCAGCAGCTCTGTGAGGTGAGAGCCAATAAAGCCTGCTCCACCTGTGACAAGAACTTTTTTTTGAGCATAGAACTGGCTGACATCAGAAGGAAGTGGTCTAGACATAGCACGCAGTATAGCGAACTCCTCTGAGATTGTCAGTGGCGTTGCCTTTTCAAATCACCTAAAGTAATGATAATGAGAAGTGTGAAATCCTTACTCACTGAGTTCATAATCCAACTTAAAAAGATTAAGCCAGCTACTTTATTGGCCATACTTCTTCTGTTGGGTTTGGTAATGCGCTTACCACAGTTGGATGGTTCACTCTGGCTCGATGAAGCTGCTCAAGCTCTTGAAAGCGCTCGTCCGTTTTCACAACAGCTACAAATTCGTGACGACTTCCAGCCTCCGCTGATTCACTTGATTGTTTTTGTCTTACTACGCGTTTCCAATCATGAAGCTTGGCTAAGGTTAGGAGCGGCACTTATCCCGGGTTTAGTTACTCTTTGGGCAACCATCAAAATTGGCCAAAAGTACTTTTCAGCTGGGACTGGCTGGATGGCTGGGCTGCTTTTAGCTACCTCTTCTTTTCACATTTTTTACTCTCAAGAGCTGCGCCCGTACAGTCTACCAACAGTGTTCGCTCTTCTCAGTTGGTTACAGATTCTATCTTTTGGTCAAAAAGGTGCCTTTGCTTGGCAAAAATATATCTGGCTTGGGTTCTGGAGTGCCTTGGGGCTCTACAGCTCTTACCTTTATCCTTTTGTACTAGTGGGGCAGTTTTGCTACGTGATTTTTACTCACTTGAGGAACCGAACAGTACTGGCTGGTTTTGTGATCAGTAATCTTCTCGCTGTTCTTAGCTTCGCACCATGGGTGCCCTCGTTTTTAGATCAAGTACAAGCCGGCCAGCAACTGCGGGCTACCTTTCCCGGTTGGGAAGAAGTCGTCAGCTTCACTCAACTTAAAGCACTCGGTTTGACCGTGGGCAAGTTCATCTATGGCGTTTTAGATCTCTCAGCAGATCCTCTGTACTTCATCACTTTTGGCGGTATTGTGGTATTAGGTCTTTATCTCACTTGGAAACTTCGTCATCAAAGGTCATTCTGGCAAAAAAGTTTTCTGCTGTTATGTTGGGGCGTCATTCCCATTGCCTTAGCTTGGGTGGTTTCCTTTTGGATCCCGATCCTCCAGCCTAAGCGAGTTCTTTTTGCCCTCCCAGCATTTTACTTAGCTTTCAGCTATCTGATTACTCAAGCTATTGAAAAAAAAGCCATCACTCTCCGTTGGAGCGGCATTAGTCTTGGTTTACTACTTTTACTTATCAACCTATTTTCCAGCTTTTCCTACTTTACTCAAACGAAGTACCAGCGCGAAAACTGGCGAGAGGTTCATGCCTATATTGACGAAAAGTACAGCCCTGCTGATAGCATCGTTTTGTTCTCTTTCCCACAAGAGTTCGCCAGCTGGGCTTGGTACAATGACACCAACTTTCCCACAGCCGCCACAGGCGTTTTTATTGTCAGTCATGATCCTGCCAGTCCTGAGCGTCAGTTAATTAAACAGCTGACAGACTATGACTACATCTTAGTCTTTGACTATCTTCAAGACCTTTCCGATCCAGAACGCATCATCCAAGCTGACCTCGAACGATATGGCTTTCAACAAGTTGATGTTATTCAAGGAAACGCACCCTTAGGGATGATCAGGGTGTATGCTCAGGCTAGACAAATCATCGGTTTTTCACAATACTGTCGTTCGTGCTATGAAGATCGGCATTGATATCACCTCCATCATCTACGATCGCGGCGTTTCTCGTTACACGGGCAACTTAGTTCGAGCACTGGGTCAACGGAGTGACGTCGAATTACGGTTATATGGCTCAAGTCTACGACAAAAGAAACGACTCGAAGCATTAGCGACTGAACTGAAAGGTAAGAGTAGTCGCAATAAAGTCGTTATTCAGTCATATCCACCGCGGATCCAAGAAGTGCTATGGAACTCTTTACATCAAAACCCGATTAAGAAGGTTTTTCCAGATGTACAAGTTTTTCATTCCTGGGATTGGTTACAGCCACCTGATAAAAACTTACCAATTGTGTCTACAATTCATGATTTAGCTATCTTAAAGTACCCCGAAACAGCTCATCCTCGTATCCTGAAACTCCATCAAAAATCCTGGGAAGAGCTCAAAAAACGTCACGCTCAAATTATTGCTGTCAGCCAAGCAACGAAGCGAGACATCGTAGAACTGCTTCACTTTAGAGCTCAAGATGTCCACGTCGTTTATGAAAGTCTGCCGCAAGAGTACATCCAAGTCGGCCAGCAGCTGACGGAAGAAAAAGAAACAGCGTTAAAGAAAAAACTGCAGCTCACTCAACCTTTTATTCTGTGTGTAGGGACACGTGAACCACGAAAAAACTTACGTCGGGCAATTGAGGCTTGGTGGCCACTGCGCAAAGAAGTCCAACTCCTTGTCGCAGGCGCGGCTGGCTGGGATGACACAGAAGAGCTAGGCCAAGTGCTAAAAAGCCCTCAGCTTCGTTTTCTAGGAAAAGTAAGTGATGAAGAGCTAGCGGTTCTGTATGGTGAAGCGGAGCTGCTGTTGTACCCTAGTCTCTATGAAGGCTTTGGCCTACCGATCTTGGAAGCTTTCCACTTTGGCACACCAGTCGTTACTTCGAATGTTTCAGCTATGCCCGAAGTAGCTGGCAATGCTGCGGAGCTGGTTAATCCAGAATCGGTCGAGAGTATTCGTAAAGGAATCAAGACGATTCTCGGTGAGAACGTAGAAGCACAACGTCGTCGTTTGCAAAAAATGATTATTCGTTTGCAGCTATTTAACTGGTACCGCGTGGCAGAAGAAACGTGTAAGGTGTACCACAAGGCTCTGCTTCTGCACCAAGGTAGGTAGGCAACCCCTCCCTAAACCGCTACAATTAAATCATGTATCACTTTGCTATTGATGGAAATGAAGCCAATACAACCCAACGAGTAGGCAGCAATGTCTATGCTTATGAGCTTCTCATCGCTTTAGAAAAACTGACTCGAGAAAAACAAGAGTACAGCTGGACTGTCTTGCTCTCTTCATCTTGTTTAGCAGACTTACCAGCGGAGCGGGAAGGCTGGCGATATCAAGTAGTTACTCCACGACCACTCTGGACCCAAATTGGTTTACCGATGCATCTCTTTCTCCAGCGCCAAAAGTACGACGTCTTCTTTACACCAGGCCATTATGCCCCGCGTGTCAGTAGTGTCCCGTATATCTCATCAGTCATGGATCTCGCTTTCTTAAAGTATCCTAAACAGTTCAAACGTAAAGACTACTTACAGCTGAAGGAATGGACACGCTATAGCGTCAAACATGCTGATAAAGTCCTCTCCATTAGTGAGTTCACTAAAGAAGAAGTTGTCAAAACATATAAGCGAAAGGCTGATGACGTTTTTGTGGCATATCCAGCACTACCTACTGCCGCTGCTACAGAGAAGGCCTCTTTAATTTGGTTAAAAAAAGAAGCAGGAATTAAGGACCCATTTATTTTATATGTAGGCACACTTCAGCCACGAAAAAACTTAGTTCAGTTGATTCATGCCTTCTCTCTTTTTTGTGATAAATACTCTTCTAAAAAGAGCACCCCACAGTTGGTAATTGCTGGCAAAATTGGTTGGTTGGCAAAAGATATACTTGGAGCCGCTCAACATTCAGCGTACAAGGATCGTATTCATTTACTCGGTTACGTCACAGACGCCCAAAAAGAACTTCTTTACAAGAAGAGCGAGTGTACAGTTTTGATCGGTCAATACGAAGGATTTGGCATCCCGCCTTTAGAAGCCATGGCTCATGGAACTCTCCCCATCTCAGCCAACTCTTCGAGCTTACCTGAGGTAATGGGAGAGGCTGGCTTCCAAGTTACGCCTACCGACACAGAAGAGTTAGCAAACACATTCCAAGAAGTTTTTAAGTTAACTGCTCGTGGGCGAGCAGTTCTGCTCAAGAAAGGTCGTCTACAACTGAAGAAGTTTAGTTGGCAGCGCTCTGCTGAGATTATCTTGCAAGAGATGATTCAAGTCGCGACAGATCATGGTAAACAGTGTCCCTAGTATTATTTTAGGTATCGATCCTGGGTACGACCGTTTCGGTTGGGCTGTGCTGAGTGTGACTCAAGGTCAAGTAGTTCTGCTGAACTGCGGTTGTGTCGAAACTGATCGCAAAAAAAGTCGTCTTGAACGCTACGCTCAAATCCAACAGACACTTAAGCAACTGCTGGATCGCTACCGTCCAACGAAAGCAGGAATGGAGCAGCTTTTCTTCTCTAAAAATGTGACTACTGCTCTAGCGGTTGCTGAGATTCGCGGGCTAACTATTGCGTGTTTACTCGAGCATCAAGTGAGTATTGAAGAGTTTAATCCAGGAACGATTAAATCTTGTGTGACTGGGAATGGTCGCGCCGATAAAACGGCAATGCGCAAGATGGTGCTGCTTCAATTGGGCAACATCCCTTTGGCTTTACGGCAAAAAGTTGAACAAGAGATTGACGATACCATTGACGCAATTGGCGTCGCGTTGACAGCCGTTCGAACGCCGACTAGTGTATAGTCTGCGTATGATTGCTTACCTCAAAGGACAAGCTCTCCGTCAACCCGCAGGACTGATCGTAGTCTGTGGGGGAGTAGGGTATGGCGTTAACATTCCAGAGCGACACTATCAATTGGTAGGAGAAGACGGCCAAGTCGAGCTTTTCATTCATACACATGTCAAAGAAGATGCGCTCGAACTGTTTGGTTTTGCGAATAGAGAAGAGCAATCGGTGTTTGAGTTGTTGTTAGATGTCTCTGGAGTAGGTCCGAAGACTGCGCTACAGATACTAAACTTCACTCCTAGTGAGATCGTCAACGCAGTTCAGCAGGCTGAGATTGGTTTTTTTAGTCAAGTTCCACGAGTCGGTAAAAAGCTGGCCCAAAAAATTATTATTGAACTCCGCGGCAAGCTAGGAGCTTTGAAAGATATAGATCTACAGCCACTTTCGGCACAACACCAAGAGGTCAAAGAAGCACTTCTTCAACTAGGCTTTGCCGAACGTGACGTTGATAAAGTCTTACCACAGCTAGAAGTAGAGAACAAAACGACGGCTGCTATCTTAAAAGAAGCACTTCCGCACCTGACTAGATTATGATTGATGATCACTCACTCCAGCCACCATTTGATCCACACCAAGCTCTTGAGTCAGTCAGTGAGGATGAAGTTCTGCTAACTAGCTTGCGTGCAAGTCAGTGGGATGAGTTTTTTGGTCAGTCAGCCGTCAAAGAGTCTCTGCGGATCGCGATTGAAGCAGCTAAAGCTCGTCAAGAAGTCATCGATCACGTCTTACTCTATGGGCCACCGGGACTCGGGAAAACTACCTTATCTCACTTAATCGCCAAAGAGATGGGGACAAATATCAAAATTACCTCTGGGACAGCCCTCGCAAAAGCAGGCGACCTAGCAGCAATTCTGACTAATCTTCAACCAGGAGACGTACTGTTTATCGATGAGATTCATCGACTACCTAAAGCAGTTGAAGAAACGCTCTATCCTGCCATGGAAGACTTTGCACTTGATATTGTTTTAGGTAAAGGACCTTCGGCCAGAACCATTCGATTAGACTTACCACAGTTCACCTTAGTAGGCGCGACGACTCGCTTTGGCTCGTTGACTGGACCGTTTCGAGATCGTTTTGGCGTCACGCACCGAATGGAGTACTACCGTCCTGAAGAGCTCTTAGTTATCTTGCAAAAAGCGGCACAAAAGTTAAGCGTTGAGCTCGACCCCGACAGCGCATTGGTTATTAGCCAACGTGCCCGAGGCACACCGCGTATCGCTCTTAAACTACTCAAACGCGTTCGCGATTTTAGTCAAATTAAAGCTCAGAATGTTATTACGCCCAAAGTTGTTCAAGAAGCACTCGACCGCTTAGGGGTAGACCCACTGGGACTAGACGAAAATGACCGTCGGTTTTTAGAGTTAATCATTGATAAACATGCAGGTGGTCCTGTTGGTCTCGCCACGATCGCCGCTACCTTAAGTGAAGATCCCGGCACTATCGAAGAAGTGTTAGAACCTTACCTTATTCAGATCGGTTTTATTAATCGCACTCCAAAAGGAAGAATTATTTCTGACTCAGGATATATGCATCTTGGTAAACGCGTTCCCAAGCGAGGTTAAAACCAGGCTGCCCAAGACGAATCAAGATGCTCTATACTTACTACTATGTTGAAAGATAAACACGGGCAACCACTTAATACCACCCAAGTAGCTCAAAAAGTTCAAGGTCGTGTATCCTCAATTTGGTTAGAGTTTGTCACTGGCTTTTTGTGGTGGGGAGTTGGCGAGCTACCACTGCATCATCTCCGTCGCTTTTTTTATCGTTTAGCTGGAATGCGAATTGGCACTGGTTCAACGCTTCACATGCGCGTTCGTATTTATGATCCACGAGGCGTAAAAATTGGTACAGACTCTATTATTGGTGAACAAGTGGTCTTAGATGGCCGCGCACCATTGCTAATTGGTGACCACGTGGATATTGCCACCGGAGCCATGATCTACAACTCCCAACATGATATTCGTGATCCCCACTTTACTGCTATCGAAGCTAAGACCCAGATTGAAGACTATGTTTTCATCGGTCCACGAGCCATAGTCCTTCCAGGAGTCACCGTAGGCAAAGGAGCTGTGGTCGCTGCCGGAGCCGTGGTTACTAAAGATGTCCCTGAGAACACGGTGGTGGGTGGCGTACCAGCCAAACAGATCGCACAGCGAGGCCTGACGGAGTATAGCTATCGGCTGGGCCGCGCCCGTTGGTTCCAATAAACGTATGTTGTTAAGCATTGTTATTGTTTCCTACAACACCAAAGCATTGACGCTTCAAACCCTTGCTTCAGTTGAGGAATCTTTACAGCGCTCTCCTGAACTTGATCAAAAGACAGACATTTGGGTAGTTGATAACAACTCGACTGATGGCAGTGTCGAAGCAGTAGAAAAGCTAGTGAAAAGCTCGTCTCGTCTTCACTTAATCAAAAACCAAGCTAATCTAGGCTTCGCGGGAGCTAACAATAAAGCTATTGAACGTTCCAAAGGTGAGTACGTACTGCTGCTTAATTCTGACACGGTCGTCCAAGAAGATGCACTCGCTCAGATGATTGCTACCTTTAGCATGTCACAAAGTAATCTTGAGACAGCCGTTTTAGCTGAAGCGAGAGATAAACTGGATCACTTGGGCGTCCTAGCCGCTCAACTTCTTAATCCCGATGGCAGTCTTCAGGCTCAGGGAGGCTCGTTTCCCACCCTTTTTTCACTCACCACGCACATGCTTTTCTTAGACGATATTCCGGTGATCGGTAAGTTCTTACCATCCACTCAGCACACTGGTCGGAATGCGCACCATCATCAAGGCTCAAAACCATACCTCGTCGATTGGGTAGGGGGAACTGCTGTGATGATCAGAAGAGCAGTCTTCCTGGAAGCTGGACTTCTTGACAGTAGTATCTTTATGTATGGCGAGGATATTGAGTTCTGCATGAGGGCCAAGTCACATCATTGGGATGTGGCTATCTTGCCTTCAGCCAAAGTTATCCACTATGGCAGCGCCAGCTCTTCCTCGAAAAATGCCATTATCGGTGAGCTTAAAGGGTATATTTATATCTGGGCTAAACATAAACCAATCTGGCAAAAACCCATTTTAAAGCTGATCCTCGGGATTGGTATCCTGTTACGAATCATTCTGTTTGGTACAATGATTCGTGACGCGCATCGAGCGGCAATATATAAACAGGCCAGCCGAGTGCTTCGTCCACTATAGACTATGACCACATTTACAACTCAGCTCAAGAAATGGGCAAACTGGCTGGATGATCATCTCTTGATTATTCTTGCTTCAATACTGCTTGCGTTTATTCCACTGTATCCCAAGATTCCGCTGTGGAGTCCTATTGAGCAGTACATCGTTCGCGTCCGTGCCGAAGATCTGTTGATTGGTCTAACAGTGATTGTTTGGGCAATTCAAGTACTACGTAAGAAGGCACGTTTTGTATCTGCTATGTTCTGGATGGTTGTAGCTTACGCAGTGGTTGGCTTGGTTTCGACACTCGTTGCCATCTTTGTCATTAAAACTATTCCGCTTGAGCCGCTACACGTGGGCAAAACGCTACTACACTACTTCCGTTACCTTGAGTACTTTTCGTTATTTTTTATACTCTACAGCGCTATCAAGAAACGCAGCCACTTAGTCCTGGCAGTTTCTATCTTTGCCTTAACCGTACTGTCCATCGCTCTCTATGGTTATGGCCAACGCTACTTTTACTTCCCAGTTTACTCAACGATGAACCGAGAGTTTAGTAAAGGCGTTCGTCTGTATCTGACTCAATATGCACGCGTTCAATCCACGTTTGCTGGTCACTACGATATGGCCGCTTACTTAGTCATCGCCCTACCACTTTTACTCGCGGTGGCTTATCGAGCTCGTAAAAGAGCAATTAGCCTTGGATTACACTTCATCTTTTGGATCGGGACTTGGCTATTAATTTTAAGTGCCTCTCGAACTCCATTTGCTGCCTTTATTGCCGGTGTAGGAGTTGTCATCTTGGCTACTACTTTAAATAAGACTGGGATTAAACAGAAAGTATGGTTCTTTACTACTCGCAGCGCCATTTTTGTGGTCATGAGCGCGTTACTGTTCTACTACTTTGGCGCTGACATGACAGAGCGTCTAAGCCACGTGGTAAATAGCCAGCCCGCCCTTAAGTCAGTCGTAGATACCTTAAATAACCAACGCCGGATGATTATCTCAGATCAAGCGCTTGCCTCATTGCCCTTAACGCCTCAACAGTTACAAGAACGTTTACCCAAAGGAAACCCACCCAGTGGTGGCATCTCCACTGATGATGTTACCGCAGCTGCGGCAGCCACTGCCGATGTAGCTAGCAGCGTTGATCAACCACCATCACCCCTCACGCCTACTGAAAAACCAAGCCCGTCACCTTCACCCAAACCAACCCAACTACCTGCAGGCGTCTATGAAGACATTCCTGATCAGGTGGTAGTGGCAACTGTCTCGGCCACAGGCGAGACTACATACATTACCGTTGCTAAACCACGCGTCTACTCAGAGTGTGCACTGAAACAAGAATTATCATTATGTATCCGACAAGAGACTCTCTGGCCCAGAGCAATCGAGGGCTTCTTGTCTAACCCAATTACTGGCAGTGGCTATGCGACGTTAACCAAAGAAAATATTGATCAGTTCACCGAAGCTGACAGCACAGACAACAACTTCTTGCGTACTCTTGGAGAAACAGGCTTACTAGGATTCATCACTTTCTATGGCTGTGTGGGAATCATTTTGTACGCCGCTATTCGCAACTTACGCGACAGCGACTACTTAGTCAGCGCCATGAGTGTAGGTTTACTCGGAGGCAGTATTGGACTGTTGCTCAATGCCATCTATATTGACGTCTTTGCCGCTTCTAAAGTTGCCCAAACGTATTGGGCACTCGCTGGTCTCTTCCTCGGTTACCTGGCAGTTCGAGACCGGTTAGCTAAAGAGGCAGAACAAAAAGCAGTTTACCCAGCCACGTCAACATTAGCGAAAGAAGGCGTTAGACATGCCAAAGCCAAGCCTAAGAAGAAAACTCGAGTTTAACTGGACCTTAGTTCTCATTGTGGTGATGGCGTTATTCTTGCGGCTTTTTGGTTTAACCAATAGTCTGACCGATTGGCATTCCTTCCGTCAGGCAGATACTGCTTCAGTTACTCGCGAGTACGTCAATCACGGTATCGACTTACTACACCCGACTTACCAAGATTTAGGCAACATTCAATCTGGTTTGGAAAATCCACATGGCTACCGAATGGTCGAGTTTCCGTTTATTAATGCTGGGTTAGCAGTTATCTTACGGACCTTTCCCGTTCTCGATCTAGTAATCTTATCTCGTTTATTCTCGATCCTCTGTTCCTTGGGAACTGTCGTCAGTTTGTATTACCTAGGCAAGCGGTGGGCAAATCCGGCGGTGGGGTATCTTTCAGCCTTTGTCTTTGCTAGTTTGCCTTACGCCGTCTACTACTCGCGAGTGATCCTGCCTGAGCCTAGTTTTACTTTTTTTGTCACACTCGCCATCTTGGCATTCGACTTTTGGTTAGAAGAAAGAAAGTGGAAATGGTATTGTCTGTCATTTATTGCCTTTACATTGGCATTACTTCTCAAGCCGTTTGCTCTTTTCTTTGCACCCATCTTGGCATATTTAGCAGTCCGTCACTTTAAAGGACGGGTTTTTCGCCAACCAGCACTTTACCTTTATGGTTTAACACTTGTTCCACTGATTTGGTGGAGAACATGGATTCAACAGTTTCCCGCTGGTATCCCAGCTTCGACGTGGTTATTTAATGGCGATGGCATCCGCTTACGGCCAGCTTGGTTCCGATGGTTAGGATGGGAAAGATATACCAAGATGATTCTAGGGGGAGCAAATATTGTAGTCCTTCTCAGTCTCGTTAAAAAAGACAAGATGAGAGAGCTGATCGTTGTCTGGGGACTGTGTGTCTTAACTTACTTAGTGGTCATTGCCACCGGTAACGTCCGCCATGATTACTATCAAAGTATTACTTTACCACTGGTTGCTCTAGCAATGGGGCAAGGTCTGTGGGTAATCTACCACTTCTTCTACATGCGTAAACAACAATGGATCGGCTTAACGCTGACAACCCTCTTACTTATTGGTAGTATTTTGGTCAGTCGTGAGTTCGTCGCCGGCTTTTATGGCACTCGCGCAGATTGGGAACAGGCAGGCGCCGCTATTGATCGCTTAACCCCAGCCGACGCAAAAGTCATTGCCCCAGCTATGAGTGATACAGCCTTGCTTTTCCAAACCAACCGAACCGGTTGGACCTTGGGCGGTGAGATTGAGAAGAAGATTGAGCAAGGTGCTACCTACTATGTGAATACTGCCTATGACGATGAAGCCAAGGCGCTCGAACAGCGGTATCAGGTGATTGAAAAAACGCCTAACCACATTATTATCAAGCTCTCACCATGAAAATTTTAATGCTCACGCCGTACTTGCCGTACCCGTTATTATCGGGCGGGCAGATCAGAACGTATAACTTGCTCAAGAAGTTAGCAGGGAAGTTTGAGGTCACACTCTTTGCACTGATTAAGGAGGAGAGTGAGCGACAGTATATTCCGGAATTAGAAAAGTACTGCGCCAAGGTTCGTGTCTTTAAGCGGTCTCAAAAACCATTCACTTTCCGTAATATCTTTCATACTGCTTTTTCCAGCTTTCCTTTTTTAGTCATCCGCAACCATGTCCCACAAACAATCGCCGCCGTTGAAAAAGAGTTGCAAGCGGAAAAGTACGACGTTATTCACGCTGAGACGTTCTACATGATGCCTAATATTCCTAAGACAGAAATTCCTATTATTTTAGTGGAACAAACCATCGAGTACCTCGGTTATGAAAGCTATGCCGATAAGATTAAGTTCTGGCCGCTTCGACAGATCCTGAAGCTCGACATTGCTAAGATTCGGCGTTGGGAAGAGCACTATTGGCGCAGCTGTACCAAGTTAATCACGATGAGTGAAGAAGACAAGCGCTTCATCGACGAAACGATTCACGAACCAAAAAAGATTGAGGTTGTTTCTAACGGCGTTGATGTTAAATGGTTTACCCAAAAAGAACGAAAGCTGCCTAAAGATTTAACCGTTCTTTCAGTTGGCACCTTTAACTGGCTACCTAACGTCGAAGCAGTCAAGTTCCTAGTGGAAAATGTCTGGCCAATCGTCAAGAAAAAGTTGCCTACTTCCAAGCTATGGATTGTGGGTAACGCTCCCACACCCGAAATCTTCGAGTATCAAAAGAAAGATACTTCCATCACTATTACTGGTGGTATCCCCGATATTCGAGATGCTTTTACCGGCGCACATGTCTTAGTAGCTCCCGTATTTAGTGGTAAAGGAACTAGGTACAAAATCTTGGAAGCTATGGCCGCGGGCACTCCGATTGTCGCTACCCAGTTGGCTGTGGAAGGCTTAGGCGTCGAGCATGGTGTGCAAGTTTTGATTGGCAACACTGCCAAAGAGCTTGCCGACTTAACTGTCAAAGTCTTACAACAACCGGAACTTCAAAAAAAATTAGCCAAAAATGGGAAAGAGTTTGTTCAAACTCAATATGACTGGGAGTTCATTGCTCAGAAACTTGATAGCATTTACTTAAAGATGGCTGCCCAGTCCAACGTACACCATGACTGACCTCACCCTGATCTTCTTAAACTACAACACGCCAGACTGGATTTCTTTGGCGTTAAAAACACTTCAAAAATACTACCTGGCTAAAACCAAGTTCAAGGTAGAAGTAATCGTCGTAGATAACTCCAGTACTGATCACTCAGTCAAGATGTTAAAGGAAGAGTTTTCCTGGGTTAAAGTGCTAGAAGCTAGCCAAAATGGAGGCTTTGCCGTTGGTAATAACTTGGCACTAAAGCAAGTAAGAAGTCGTTATGCGATGCTGATTAACTCAGACATAGAGTTTTCTGAGAAATCGGCGCTGGATGCATTAATCTATTACATGGATGCTAACCCCAATGTAGCAGTTACCACACCGAAAGTATTACTAGCGAGTGGTAAGTTAGATCCCGCCAGTCACCGCGGTGAGCCCACTCCTTGGGCCAGTTTGAGTTACTTTAGTGGTTTAGCAAAAGCTTTTCCCAAATCCAAGCTTTTTGCCCAGTATCACCAAACCTATCAGTCGTTAGATCAGGTTCACCCAATTGATGCCTGCAGTGGGGCAGCGATGATGGTTAGAACTGCAGCCATGGAAAAAGTAGGGTACTTAGATGAGCGCTTCTTCATGTATGCCGAAGACCTGGACTGGTGCAAACGCTTCCGTGATCATGGATATCAAGTTATCTATATTCCAGAAGCTACTGTCGTCCATCACAAGTACAAATCAGGTCGTGGTCACACCGATAGCTCAATCTCACAGAGAACGTCAGCACACTTTTATCAGACGATGCTACAATACTTTGATAAGCACTATCAAAGCCAGTATCCTTTCTTTGTTCGCTGGGGGATACAACTCTTTGTTTGGTACAAAACACGGTAATACATAAAGATAAAGGAGCCTCATGCACAGTGCAGACCAACTTCGTTTTAAGATCTCTCAATTGAGACAAGATAAGGTAATTTACGCAGTAGAGTCGATTGCAGTATTTGTGTTGGCACTCTTTGCTTCGGCGTTCTTACCAAACTTGTTGCTTCGTTACTTCTACGACCAAACCACGCTGACTGAAGTTCCCCCATTACTGGAGTACATTCCTGTCGCTGCGTTCTTAGTTGGTGTGGGCTACTTCGTCTACGTCATGATTGGAAACATGGGTCGGTTAAGCAAAATCAAGAAGCTTGAAAAAGAGCTCGATGACTTAATCGCTACTCACGGTGATCACTGCTGCGAAGGTAACTGTGATTGCGATGAGTGTGGTCCTAATGGTGGGGCTGTCGCTACTCGCAGAGAAGTCACCGAGAGCGTCGGCTTATTGGCTGAGAAAATGAAGTCAGCCAAAACCAAAAAATCAAGTAAGTAAGACCTCGCGTCTGTAATGCCATGTCACAAACGATCTCCCGTGTTGGAATAGACTGCCGTTTGGCAGGTCAACGCCACGCGGGTATCGGGCGATATACAGAACATTTAGTCCGGGAGCTACTCCAACGACAGACACCCTACAGGTGGGTACTTTTCTTCAGTGATCAAGAGCAAGCCGATCAGGTTCTGGCAAACGTTTCTTACGAAGGCACAGTGGAGGTTGTCTTAGCGCCAGTTCAACATTACTCGCTAGGTGAACAGCTACAGATGCCGAGTATTTTCAATCAACAAAGATTAGACATCCTTCACATTCCACACTTTAATGTCCCGTTCATGTATTCAGGAAAGGTAGTCGTTACTATTCATGATTTACTTTGGCACGAGTACCGTGGCTCAGCGGTAACTACCTTGCCAAAGTGGCAGTATTGGCCGAAGTATGTCATGTATCGCTTAACTGCTAGTCATGCCATCCGCAAAGCAGCAGCCATAATTGTGCCTACTCAAACTGTGGCCAAACAAGTTGCACGGTACTATCCAGAAACAGTTGCGAAAACCGTGGTTATTGCGGAAGGAGTAGCTCCACATTTTTTCGAAAAAAGCTCAATTCCTACCCCAAAAGCTGTTCAAAAGTACTTTGTCTATCTGGGCTCACTGTACCCTCATAAAAATGTGACTACTGTGATTCAAGCACTGCGTGAACTGCCCGAGTACTCTTTGAAAGTGGTCAGCTCACGTTCAGCCTTTCAACAGCGGCTTGCGGCCTTTGTCAGTGAACAGAAGCTTACAGATCGCGTCGAGTTTATGGGTTATCAATCAGACGAAAAAGTCAGAGCACTTTTAGGTGAGGCAACCGCCCTAGTACAACCTTCGCTGTCGGAGGGTTTCGGGCTAACCGGTTTAGAAGCGATGGCAGCCGGCACACCTGTTATAGCTTCAGACATTCCAGTTTTCCGTGAGGTCTACCAACACCACGCCCTTTTCTTTTCTCCCCAAGATACCGCTTCTTTTGTTCAAGCAGCCCAAACTGCAGCAACAATGGATCGGCAAAAGCATCTTAAAGCAGCACAGACCTATGCCAAACAGTTTCAGTGGTCAAAAATGGCTGAGTCTACCCTGAAAGTTTACGCCAACGCGCTAGCCCTTTAATCATATGCCCAAGCACTCTTCGCCACCGCAAATTGCGCTCGTTTATGATCGAGTAAACACTCCTTTTGGTGGCGCTGAAAACGTCTTACAGAGCCTTCATCGACTCTTTCCAGATGCTCCACTTTTTACTTCCGTTTATGACAAAGAAAGGGCAGTTTGGGCCGAAAGTTTTGAGGTCCAACCTAGCTTTCTCCAGTACTTACCTGGAGCTAAAAAGTATCACCGCCAATATGTGGGTTTGATGCCGCTGGCATTTGAGGCCCACAATCTTAAAGAGTTCGATATTGTTATTTCTATTACCAGCGCTGAAGCAAAAGGAGTCCTGACTGGACCCAATCAATTACACATCTGTTATTTGCTTACTCCAACTCGTTACTTGTGGAGCCATCGGGATGAGTACTCTCAAGGAGTCCTTGATCTGATCAAAGAACCCATTTTCCGTTATCTTCGATGGTGGGACGTTGCAGCTGCCAAACGACCTGATGTCATTATTCCTATCTCTAAACGTGTTGCCGAACGTTGCGCTAAGTACTATCACCTCACACCATCTAAAGAGCTCTACCCCCCAGTGGAGATTCAAGCACCTCAGGAAGAACAATCTTTACCAGAACCTCTTAGCAAAGATGGCTTTCAAAAAAATGAGTACTACTTAATCGTCTCTCGTTTCGTCCCATATAAAAAGATTGATCTTGCGATTCAGGCTTGCCTTGAGCTAGGTAAGGATTTGGTTGTTATTGGTGACGGTCCAGATCAAAAACGACTGCGCCAGCTGGCTCTTCAGTATCCTTCCCAGGCTAAAATCAAGTTCCTCCATGCTGTACAATCCAAAGATCTTACGGCATACTACAAAAATTGTCGGGCTTTTTTAGCTCCAGGTGAAGAGGACTTTGGGATCGCCGCCTTAGAAGCGCACCTCTTCGGCAAACCTGCAGTCATTCACGCCAAAAGCGGATCAGCTGAGATTAGTCCGACGGGTGTTTCAAGCGTACAGATCAACGAATATACTGTACGGGCGTTAAAAAAAGCGATGGATGAGATAGAGCATCGTCAATGGAACGAAGCTACTATCCAGAAACAGGTCAATGCCTATAATACACAGGCATTTGAGTCCCAGTTTCGTCAGCGCGTTGAGCGCTTATGGTTAAACTTTGCACGAGAGCTGCACATGCCTGAGAAAGGATCGTATGTCAGATCATAAACATGTCTTTGGAGTCATCCTCGCTGGAGGAGGTGGCACTCGCTTGTGGCCAAAATCCCGAAATGCGACCCCCAAACAGTTTTTACGCCTTACCAGCAAAGACGCCATGGTACAGGTAGCCGCTGGTCGTTTAAGTAAAATCATTCCTTGGGAACAGATCATCGTTGTCACCAACAAAAACTACATTGCCGAGATTCAAAACCTCCTGCCGCAAGTTCCGACCGAAAACGTGATTGCCGAGCCCGATAAGAAAGACACTGCCTTGGCAATGCTTTCAGGTGCCTTGTACGCCATGTCTAAGGATCCCGAAGCAATTGTCGTCAACAGTGCTTCCGACCATGTCATTACCGATGAAAAAGAGTTTGTCAAAGTCATGGAAGCCGCTGTTGAAGTTGCTGAGGGTGGGCAGAATCTGGTAGCAGTAGGAATTACTCCCACCGGACCAGAAACTGGCTTTGGCTATATCAAGATTGGTGATCACTTGCGCAAAACACACACCGGGTTGCCAGTTTTCAAAGTAGACAGCTTTACAGAGAAACCAAACGCTACTACCGCTCGCGCCTTCATTTCTACTGGTAAGTACTTCTGGAATGCCAACATGTACGTCTGGTCGGCCCAGGCACTTCAAGAAGCTTTTGCCAAGTACATGCCAGACATGTATGAACTTACCAAAGAACTCGGTAGCTTATCTGCGGCTCAATTCCACGAAGCTCTCCCAGAGATCTATAAAAAAGCTCAATCTATCTCGATTGACTACGCTATTTCTGAAAAAGCAGATAACTTAGTGTTGATTCCTGGTGACTTTGGTTGGAACGACGTAGGTGACTGGAAAGTTGTCTACGAACTTGCCCAAAAAGACTTAGTGGGAAACGTCACTGTCAGCGACGAAGACTCTGTCAAAGCATTGTGTATTAACTCTGAGAACAACTTAATTCATACTGATGGCAGATTAATTGGCTTAATCGGCGTGAATGACATGATCATTATTGATACACCTGAAATCCTCTTAGTCGTACCAAAAGAGCGCAGCCAAGACGTAAAGAAACTCGTTGAGCGACTGAAAGAAGAAGGCAAGAAAGAATATCTTTAAATGCTGGGTTACGAACATCAGAAACGAGCTCTTGATATTCTAGTCGCGCTAGGCTTAATGGTCTTGTTCTTGCCAATTTGGTTTGTAGTTCCAATCCTGATCTACGTCGACTCTGGCTGGCCAGTCCTTTTCCGCCACAAACGAGTGGGAAAGAACGGTAAAGAGTTCTTCCTCTACAAGTTTCGCTCGATGGTGCACGACGCCGACGAGATCTTACATAAACGCGATAAAGCTTTACTAGAAAAATTTAAGAACGGTGACTGGAAACTGGAGAATGATCCCCGGATTACCAAGTTAGGGAAAGTCCTTCGTTCTTTAACGATCGATGAGTTTCCCCAACTTTTTAACGTTCTACGTGGCGAGATGAGCATGGTTGGGCCTCGTGCGTACGTTCGTAAAGAGCTTGATGAGCAAGCCAAGAAGTACCCTGATACCAAAGAGTACATCTCTAAGATCTTGAGCGTTAAACCAGGTATATCTGGCCCATGGCAAACGAGTGGTCGAAATGAAGTTCCGTTTGTGCAACGAGCCAAGATGGATGCTAAGTATGCAGATAATCACTCAATCTGGAACGACCTCAAGATTTTAATCAAGACACCACAAGCAATGATCTCAAAGTGGTAGAATAGTCAAATATTCTTTATACTTAACACTTATCTGCCTATGAGTGATGCCGCCCGCCCACAAAAATTAGACCTTGGTACTTCTCCTGCACGTACTGCATTAACCGGTATGAAATCAACCAGCACCTCCTCTCCAGAAACCCCTGATCACACAGACGAAGTTTTACGCTCAGTCTATACTCCACATGGAACGGCTCAAAGTCGACGCGCCAGGCGCGAAGATACTGTTGAGACGGATGACGATATGTCACCACGCCGCCCTAACTCAAGTCGCAAACCACTTTTTGCTCGCACATGGGTAAGGTTCCTGGTAATGATCTTGGCTATCTTGGTGATTCTAGGTAGCATCGCTGGTGCGCTGGGTTTCTATACCTACACAGTAGCCATGGAGTTGAAGGCTCAAGCTGAAGAAGCCGAAGTATTAGGACAAAGTGCCTACGACGCCTTTAAGGCTCAGAATCTGCCTGGCGCTCAAGCGGGCTTAGACTCAGTCAAGAATAAACTAGTTGATATTCGCGCAACGTACAACAAGTTGAGTTTCTACGGTTCAATTCCGATTGCCAGTGCCTACTACAATGATGGTATTCATGGTCTCAATGCAGCTGATGCTGGTGTAAATGCTGGAATTAAATCACTAGCGGCCGTTACTCCTTATGCAGACGTACTCGGATTCACAGGTGAAGGAACATTTACCGGCGGTACTGCCGAAGATCGCTTGAAGCTCATTCTGCAAACATTACAGAAAATTACTCCAGAACTTGATGAGATTGGAGCTGACCTAAACACCGTCGAAACAGAGCTTGCTACGATCAATCCTGATCGTTACCCTGAGTCCGTCGGTGGAACATTCATTCGTCCGCGCATCATCCAAGCACAAGAGTTGAGTGCTGGTGCTGCAGCAGCTTTAACTGAGTTCCGTCCAGTCATTGAGCAGCTTCCTAGTGTGGCGGGTGCAGATGGTGAACGCAAAAAGTACTTTGTCTTGTTCCAAAATGACAATGAGCTTCGCCCAACCGGTGGTTTCTTAACTGCTTACTCTGTCATCTTTGTCGAGAACGGTAAAGTTACGCCTGAGAAGTCTGATGATATCTACGAGCTAGACAAGAAGTTCAACAAACGTATTCCGATTCCACCAATCTTGGGTAAGTACTTAACCACTGAGAGTTACTACAATCTCCGAGACATGAACATCGATCCTGACTTCAAGAAGTCAATGGAAGAGTTCCTCACCAACTACAACTTAGTTCCTGGTGAGCCAAAAGATATTGATGGCATCATCGCTGTCGATACCCAAGTTTTAACTGACCTAGTCCGTGTTCTTGGTCCAGTCGAGATCCCAGGATATGGCACGTTCTCAGCTGAGAACGATCCCAAATGTGACTGTCCACAGATTATTTACGCCTTGTCAGAAATTATTACTAGACCAACACCATACATCAGACAAGATCGAAAAGGTATCTTAGGTCCAATGATGGGTGCATTGTTGCAAAAAGCTTACTCAGCACCCAAGACACAGTGGCCACAGCTCTTTGAGATTGCCTGGAAAGACGTTCAAGCTCGTCACGCTCAGTTCTACTTCTTCGATGAGACACACCAAGCCGCTGCTGAGAAAGTTAATGCCGCTGGTCGTCTAGTCAAAGATCCCAATGCTGAAGACTTCATGGCAATTATTGACGCTAACTTAGGTGGCGCCAAATCTAACTTGTTTGTGACGTATGAGGTAGCTCAAGAAGTTTCGGCCCCAGAAAATGGCGTGATCAACAAGAAAGTGGCGATCACTTATAAGAACTCTCGCCGTGGTGACAACTGTAATCTAGAAGCTGGCTTACTCTGTCTTAACTCTAGGCTACGTGACTGGAATCGCATCTACTTACCCAAAGGGTCACAGCTGATTAGCTCACAGGGTTATCGTGAAGGTAGCGTCAAGACAACTGATGAAGGCGACTTCACCATCGTCGAAGGTGAGTTCTTCCTTGATCCGTTGAGTCAAGCCAAGCTGCAGCTTGAGTACACTGTGCCATATACCAACCAAGAAGATTACAAGATTAAGTTATGGAAGCAAGGTGGTATCAGCCCTGTCCCTGTAACCTTTGACGTCAACGGCGGCCAAGAAGAGGTGCTGATGGATAAAGACATCTTGTTCACCACCAAGTTTTAATGCAGAGTTGGACAACTGAAGCAATCGTGCTCAAGCGCGTCAATGTTGGCGAAGCTGATCGTGTGGTAACAGTTTTAACTCCTGATGAGGGGAAGCTTGTCTGTATTGCCAAAGGCGTACGAAAGATGAACTCAACCCAACGGGCCTACCTTGAACCAGGGAATCACATTACTCTTCATCTCCGGAAAACGAAGACGTTGCCGATTATTAGCCAAGCCCAACTCTTGAATCAGTTCTCAGAAGCCAAACAACAGCTGAAAAGAGTGAAACAAGTTTTCGAAGTCCTAGAGTTAAGCGATGTACTGTTCGTAGAAAATGTGGAAGACGAAGATGGTTTCCATCAAGTTCGTCAGATTTTAGAGATACTTAATACCAGTCCCAGCGGATTTAAAGACGTTCAGGATCGCTTAAACACGCTCTTTACCCACATGGGTTATCAAGATTTGCACGACACTAACTACACTTCTATTTTAGAGTATGCTTCGGCAGTCGCAGAGCGACCCGTCCGCAGTTATGACTTCCTAAGTGTTCGACATAAGGATGTGGTTAAATAGAGCAGAGGAGATCTCGTATGCAAAAGAAACAGATGATCATAGTAGGCGCCGTTGTCGGCCTTATCGTACTCATACTGGCAGGAGTTGGCGTCTATGCTTTTATGAAAAGCCGCTCCAAACCTGAAGAGACTCCTCAAACTGCTCAAAAAAAGAAAAAGATCAGTACTTTTAATGTCATTCCGGTCGCAGAGCGACCCTATATCCTAATTCGCCCCTCAGAAGGTGGACGAAACATCTTCTTGGTGATTGAAGAGCTAAAGAAACCAGCTGATGCCGTTGAGTACGAACTGGAGTATCAAGCTGGTGAGCTGCTCCAAGGTGCTTTCGGTGAGCTGCCTTTGACTTCCTTTCCAGCCTCAAAAGACATTCTGCTCGGGAGCTGTAGCGCAGGCGGTGCGTGTACCTACCATCAAAACGTTCAGGGTGGGACTCTAGTTACTCGTTTTTCAGGTACAGATGAGTATGCACTAAAAAATGACTGGCGTTATATTGATAACACCGCTCGTGAAACAACCGCCGCGTCCAAAGACGCCAAGTTCCAAATCGATAGCCCAGAAATTGCCAAGCAACGCGTAGTGATCATTACTAACTCTCCTGGATACCCTGGTACCTTACCAGGTACTCCGATCTCTGATATCTACAGCTTAAGTACAGTCAGTACTTTAACTGGAACAGTTGAAGTAACTATGCGTGCTAACGAAGATGCCACCGCTGCTAAAGTAGCTGTCTGGGACGGCTCCACTTGGAAGACCGTTGCCGGCACTGCTGACGATAAGAGCTTGACCGCAGAAGTTCCTTTTGGTCAAGCATATGTGGTTATCAAAGAGTAGCGAATATTGAAATGAATATGACAGCTACTGTACTATGTACAGAGCGTCATGTTACTCGCTCATTCCTCTACGGCTAAATCCTCAAAAAGGATTCTTACTTCCATACTATTGACTATTCTTCTGGGGATCTTTTTAGGTACTTCTTCAGTCGTGGCCGCTTACACCACTCACCAGCCTGCCGCCGTAGTTGTTGGACAATCCGACTTTGAATCCAACTCCATTAATGCTGGGGGCTCTGTCTCAGAGTTCGGATTCAGTGGACCTCGTGACGCGATTATTGCCGAAGGTAAGCTATTGGTCGTTGATGGTGAGAATAAACGAGTCCTAATCTGGAACACGGTTCCCACTACGGCAGGTATACCGGCTGATGTGGTGATCGGTAATACGACCATGAGTTCCGGTTCAAGCTTAGGTTGTACCCCAAATGGTTTGAACCTTGCTGATAGCGGTATTTTATATGTGAATGGAAAGCTGATTCTCGCAGATTCAGGTCAACATCGAGTCTTAATCTATAACTCTATTCCTACCTCTAATGGAGCAAGCGCGAATGTAGTGATTGGACAAACGGATCTAACTACCTGTAGTTCTGGCTCTGGTAGCAACAAGATGTTTGCCCCCACCGATATCGCTAGTGATGGAACCAAGTTATTCATTAGTGATACAGGGAATAACCGGATCTTAATTTACAACACCATTCCCACCGGCAATGGCGCCACCGCCAACGTGGTGGTCGGTCAACCCGATTTTGCTACTATCTCACCGGGAACTACACAAACCAAGCTCAGCAACCCCCGAGGAATCGCCGTCTTTGATAATACACTGATCGTAGGAGAACGAGGGAACTTCCGTGCCACCATCTTCGACCCCGTCCCGACTTCCAATGGAGCACCAGCAACCCTTGTACTTGGTCAGACCAACTTTGACACCGCTACGACTTCGCCTCCCTCAACTGCGTCTACGGTCCATCCTTTTTTCTTAGAAGTTGATCCCTTAGGAAGATTATTTATTGCTGATCGGAACTCCAGTAGATATCTAATCTGGAACTCAATTCCGGTGACTGATAATGCTCCTGCTGACGTCGTGATTGGGCAACCTGACTTTGTCTCAACTGCTATCAATAATGGTGGCATCTCAGCTAGCTCCGTTAATCTAGCTAAAGGAGTCTTTGCCAATTCAACTCAAATGGTTATCGCCGATCAAGGAAATAACCGAGTGCTGATTTATAACGACCCTGTTCCACCGCCTTCACCCTCACCACAACCAGGCCAGGCGCACCCTGCTTTTTCAGCGCCGTCTCCAGCGCAACCACCTGGCTGTGGAGACTGGATACCCGCAGGGGTACCCGATCTGTTTCAAATTAATCGTACACAAAACGCTACCACGTTGTACTTCACACCCACCAACGATAACGTCCAACACTATCATGTCATCTACGGCTTTGAGCAAGGAGATGAAAGATTTGGCAGCTTATCTAACACCATTTCTCAGTCTTCAAATCAAGGTGTCCAGAATATAACCATCTCTAGCTTAGACCCCAGTACTGAGTACTGGTTCAAGGTTGCACCGGTAAACGGCTGTGCGGTGGGGAGCTGGTCGAGTTGGCTGAAAGTCGGAAAGTGGCGAAACCGAGAGTCACTTTTCTATCGTTACTAGAACTCACTACGCTTTTTCCTTTTTTAGCTTTTTTCTTCATTTTTTAATTGATCAATCAATCTTTTGTTAATTTGCCTATTTTTAGCAATATAATGAGTTAAATGCTATATTTTTAGGCCTCAAATCATTTCTTACAAACGTGTCTTTTTGAGTCATTTTTACAATTGTTTCGGCTTTTTTTGGTCTGTACACCAAGTGTTAGTACTGTAATACTATTGAGTAAATAAGTGGTAAGAAATGGTAAAATAGCTTATAAATGTTTATCGGACGATATTACCACACTATTGAAGAGAAAGGACGCGTTTCACTACCAAAGTCATTCCGTGAAATGGAAAAACAGTGGGTGATAACTCGAGGTTTGGACGGTGGAGTCTTCT
The DNA here is from genome assembly GCA_002293725.1 of Patescibacteria group bacterium UBA924. Lineage (GTDB taxonomy): Bacteria > Patescibacteriota > Microgenomatia > UBA1400 > PJMF01 > UBA924. Next base: position 33,383 of record DBDU01000019.1, on the reverse strand, counting down.
TGTTTCCACAAAAAAACTTCCACGAACAAGTCCAAGCTTTGAATCAACTCGGTTTCACCAAGAAAGCACACCGCGACTTTGTGCGGTTGTTAACCAACGATGCCGACGCTGTCGAAGTCGATAGCCAAGGTAGAGTGGCAATTCCCGAATATTTGCGAGCAACTGCCCAGCTCACAAAGAACGTGGTAATTGTCGGTAGCTTTGAGCGAGTCGAGATCTGGAACGTGGACAAGTATCACGCCTATCTCGACACCTTAGCAGGTCAAGCAGAAGCCATCGCCGAACAGATTGGAACAACACATGAATGAACACATTAGTGTGCTAAAGACCGAAGCACTTGACGCACTCCAAGTGAACGCAACCCAGTGGTACATCGACGCCACCTTTGGCCGAGGCGGCCACACCCGAGCCATTCTCGAACGAGGTGGACGGGTGATCGGTTTCGATTGTGATCAGGACGCAGTAGCCTTCGGCGAAGCAAACTTCGCTCAAGAAATTCAAGACGGTCGGCTGATTCTGATTAATCAAAACTTTGGCAAGCTCAAAGACTCCTGGGAACGGCTCCGCACAGAGAAAGATATTCCAGCTATTGCTGGTATTTTGTTTGACTTTGGCGTTAGTAGCCCTCAGATCGATACCGCCGAACGAGGCTTTAGCTTCATTCACAACGGTCCGCTCGATATGAGAATGGATAAGCGTCTCGGAGTTCAAGCTAAAGACTTGCTGATCGTTCTGCCCGAAAAACAGTTGGCAGAGCTTTTCTGGGTCTACGGCGGCGAAGAACAGAGCCGTCGAATTGCCAAGATGATCGTTCAACAACGCACTCGCAAGCCGTTCACTACGACCCAAGAGCTAGCCGAGGCGATTAGTAAAGTGAAACCAAGAACAGGACACCTTCATCCTGCCACTAAAGTCTTCCAGGCTTTACGAATGGCAGTCAACAGTGAAGTAGACAGTATCGAAGCTGCTTTACCTCAAGCTTTAGAAGTTGTTCAGGCAGGAGGCAAGATCGTGACGATTAGCTTCCACGAAGGTGAAGATCGAGTTGTCAAACATCTCTTCCAAAAATGGCAAGACAAAGGCTATGGCCAGCCACTTGATAAAAAGGCCGTTATGCCAACTGAAGCAGAAGTTACCCACAATCCAAGATCGCGAAGCGCCAAGTTACGAGTGTTCGCCAAGAAAGAATCATGAATCGAAAATACGTTGCCTACTATGCATTTCTCAGCCTGCTAACATTTGGCATCGCTTTGCACACCGTTTTTATTGGCAGCACCCATATTGACTACGGTAAACGCATCTCCTCTTTAGAGAATCAAAAACGACAGATGGCTGCTCGCGTCGGACGCGTTGAGCAACAAACTGCGCAATTTCTTTCCATGACCCAGCTCAATCAAGATGCTGTGGCTCAAGGCTTCGTAGCTATCCAGAACATCGTTCGTGTTGACACGAGCACTGTCGTAGCTTCAAGATAATCAGCTATGGCGCGTAACTTTGAGTACCACCCAGTTCCTTCCGGAACCGCGGGCTCACGACGCAAACCACTATCCTCCGAACGAAAGACGCCTGAAAAAGAAGCGAACTTTCGTTCACGTTTTCTGTTGTTTGCTATCTACTTCCTGTTACTGGGTGTAATTGCCAGACTTTTTTATTGGCAAGTGATTCATAAAACTCGCTTACAAGCTGAAGCCGAGAGTCAGTACCGCCGGACGGTTACGCACCAAGGTCAACGCGGCAAGATTATGACCAGTGATGGCTATATCCTAGTCAATAACGCCCCAGTCTATCGTTTATTTGCAGAGCCACACATCATGAAGAAGACACCGTTGGAGGTCAGTCAAGCAATTGCGCCCCTGTTGGTTGACGTTACAGCAGAAATGGCAAGTCAGCCAGCCATGATTACTCAGGAACGACAGAGCTTAGAGGGCTCAATTCTAACTAAGTTGAGCCAGCCAGGTCGTAAATGGGTAGCTTTAAAACAAAAGGTAACCAATGAACAGAAACAGGCCATCGACTCTCTAGATATAGACGGCCTCGGTTTTGAGGAGTACTTTGTTCGTGACTATCCAGAAGCCTCAACCGCTGCCCACATCCTCGGCTTCGTAGGTAAAAATCAAGCTGGCGAAGACCAAGGGTACTTTGGAATTGAAGGCTCACTTGATAAAGAGCTACGCGGTCAATCAGATCGGCAGACATTTAATAAGGATGCTTTAGGTTTTCATCTCTTCTTTGACGACTTGGAAGAAACTCCTATCACAAATGGACGTGACGTGGTCTTAACCATTAGACGCGATATTCAACACACCGTTGAGGAGAGTCTCAAAACAGGTATCGAACGCTACGGAGCTGTTGGGGGAGACGTAGTCATTATGGACCCTAAAACGGGTCAAATCTTGGCTATGGCGTCATATCCCAACTATGAGCCAGGCCTCTTCTATGAGTACCCATCTCAGTATCATAAAAATCCGATTATCGCCAATACATTCGAACCCGGTTCTATCTTTAAAGTCCTAACCGTTGCCGCTGGAATTGACGCTGGCGTAATTAACGAAAATACCATCTGTACCAAGTGTGCGACCGCTCGTCAGATTGGTGAGTACACCATTCGTACCTGGAATGATACGTACAACCCTGACACCACCATCATCGATGGCCTCGCCAAATCAGATAACACAGCCATGATTTTTATTGCCGAGTTGTTAGGCGAAAAACGATTTACAGAGTACCTGAAAAAGTTTGGCATTGGCAATGCGACCCACATTGAGCTTCAAGAAGATACTCCCACTCCTTTCCGTAAAGACTGGAAGTTTATTGACTTAGCTACCAGCTCGTTTGGTCAAGGAATTGCCACAACGGGCATGCAGATGATCAGGGCTGTAGGGGCAATCGCTAACGATGGAAAGATGATGCGTCCGACGATTATCAGCAAGGTTATCGATCATCAAAAAGAGACTGAGATCCCAGTCCAACCGGTAGAAGAGGGACAGGTTGTTTCAGCTGAAAGTGCCCGTCGAGTGGGTGTGATGATGGAGTACGCAGCGCAGAAGGGTGAAGCGCAGTGGACTCGTTCGAAAACCCACTCGGTTGCTGGAAAAACAGGAACTGCTCAAATTCCAATTGCGGGCCACTACGATCAGGAAAATACCATTGCTAGCTTTATTGGTTTTTCTCCGGTTGAAGAACCAAAGTTCGTGATGCTAGTCACGCTGAGACAACCTCAAAGCTCACAATGGGCTTCTGAAACTGCAGCTCCACTCTGGTATAACATCGCCAATAAGCTCTACTTACTTTTGAACATTCCGGCAGATCGCTAGGTTATAATGCCAGAGAGAAACGATTAGAATTATGCAGATGACGAAGCTTCTTCTTTATAAAATCAAGCGTTTCTTCCACTTGATTAAAACTGGCCTCCTCCGCGGATTTCTCGCAGAGCTCCAGTACGGTTTTCCTGCGCGCAAGTTAAAGATTATCGCTATTACCGGTACCGACGGCAAAACCAGCTCGTCAACGCTGTTGTACTACATTCTGAAAGCGGCCGGCAAAAAGGTTGCGTTAGTGACTACCGTCGCGGCCTACATTGGTGACGAGGAGATTGATACCGGCTTCCACGTCACCACTCCTGATGCAGGTGACGTACAGCGTTTTTTAGCCAAGATGGCTGAGCTAGGCATCGAGTACGTTGTCTTAGAAACTACCTCACACGGGTTATATCAACACCGCTTATGGGGAGTGTATCCAAAGATTGCTGGCTATACGAACATCACTCACGAACACTTGGACTATCACGTGACCTATCAAGAGTACGTCGCTGCTAAAGCCTTGCTAGCCAAAAGAGCGGAGAAAATTGTCTTAAATGCAGATGACAGTAACTCTTTCCGCGAGTTGAAAAAACAGCTTAGCGGCAGAGAAGACGACATCCTCAGCTACTCACGTTCTGAACGTCTTCCCACTAGCGTTTCGAAAGCTATTCAAGATCGTTTCCCTCAACTCTATAACCAGATGAATGCCCGACTGGTCTATACCATTGCTAAGCAGCTCCAGGTCAGTGACCAAGACTTTGCCAAGGGGCTCAAAGAGTTTCCCGGAGTCCCAGGAAGAATGCAGCATGTTGGTAAAGTAAAGAACATTCAAGTGATCATCGATTTTGCGCATACACCAAATGCGTTAGAGTCTGCTTTGACGGCAGTTCGAAAGAAAATGAAACAGGAAAAGTCCAAAGGAAGATTGATTGCTGTTTTCGGTTGTGCCGGCTTACGTGACGTCCAGAAAAGACCGATGATGGGAAGAATCGGAGCCGAGCTTGCTGACTTTGCCATCTTCACGGCCGAAGATCCGCGAACAGAAGATGTTTGGTCAATCATTCGCCAAATGAAGTCTAACTTGGGTAAGAACCACCAGAAAGTGGCTTCCATTGCTGACCGCCAGGAAGCAATCGACTTTGCCATTCAAAAGTACGCTAAGTCAGGTGACGTCGTCGGAATTTTCGGAAAAGGACATGAAAAGAGTATGAGTTATGGTAAGGTAGAGTATCCTTGGAGTGACCTCACTGCGGCACAAGAGGCACTGCTAGCGTTAGATCCAAAAAAGGAGTAAGTCATGGTTGATACCTCAGTTGTGGTGATCGGTGGCGGCACTGGCACTTTCCCAGTTATCTCTGCCCTCAAAAAACAGGCTGTCAGCTTAACCAGCATCATTGCCGTTTCAGACTCCGGTGGTTCAACCGGCCGAATCCGTGATGAGTTTGGTTTTCAGCCAGTAGGCGATCTACGACAAGCGTTGGCTGCGCTGGCTCAAGCGGATGGTGAAGAGTGGATTCGCAAGATTTTGCTTTACCGCTTTGAGAAAGGGAATGGACTCAAAGGTCACAACTTAGGCAACCTGATTTTGACCGCCTTACAAGATATGACTGGCGATACAACTCGTGCGTTGGAGATAGCCGAAAAGGTCTTCCGACTTCACGGTGAGGTCGTTCCTGCTACTTCAGATAATGTTCAACTAGAGATTCACTATAAAGATGGTGAAGTCATTGTCGGCGAACATACTTTAGATGAAGATATTACTACTCCACGTCCAATTGAGAGTGTGCAGCTGATTCCCCAAGCTACTATTAACCCAAAAGCAGCTACCGCCATCCAAGCAGCAAAGCTAGTTGTGATTGGTCCTGGTGATTACTATGCCAGCTTACTCGCAGCCCTGCTGCCAGAAGGCACTAAAGAAGCATTTCAAGAGTCGAAAGCAAAAGTAGTGTGTATGGTCAACCTCATGACCCGGCTCACACAGACCCATGACATGACTGCTCGTCAACATGTGGAAGGAATTGAGACTGCGATTGGTCGGAAAGTTGACTACGCCGTCGTGAACAACGGCCACATTCCCGAGACGGTTCTTGAGCTTTATGGAGCTCACCACGAGTTTCCTGTCAAAGATGATCTGGGTGAAGATGCTAGCGTGATTCGCGCAGACTTAATTTCTGAAGAGCTCAGTAAAAAAACAGCCGTTGATACCGTTCATCGATCTTTGTTACGCCATGATGTGAATAAAGTTCGCCAAGTTCTCAGCAAACTGTTACAGTAAGATCATGTCTCGTTTACTAGCGTTTCAAAACTTCTATCTGGTAGGAATTAAAGGTGTGGCCATGACCGCCCTAGCTCAGTGCTTGTTGGACGCTGGCAAGTCTGTGCGCGGCTCGGATGTTGCTGAAGAGTTTGTAACCCAGAAACTGCTAGATCAACGCCAGATCGTGATCGACTCGTCGTTTGACACAGCTTTACCTGCCGAAACCGAGTGCGTGATTTACACCGCTGCCCACAACTCACAGGATAATCCGCAAGTTAAGGCGGCCAGCGCCCAGAACCTTCCAACTTTTACTCATGCCGAAGCCGTTGCAGATCTCTTTAACGACAACAAGGGCGTGGCAGTCTGTGGGGTAGGCGGGAAGTCGACTACCTCTGCCATGATCACTTGGATCTTAGAAAAGCTTGGCTACCACCCAAACTTCGCCATCGGGGTTGGAGACATTCCTGGCTTAGAGAAAACGGGACAGTGGCATCAGCAAGCAGAGTTCTTCATTGCCGAAGCGGATGAGTACGTAACCGACCCGAGCGCACCTAGCCGCGGCGAAGAAATTACACCCCGCTTTTCGTTTATGCGTCCGTTTGTGACTGTCTGTACCAACCTTCGTCATGATCATCCTGATGTATACAAAGATTTCGACCAAACAAAAAAGCAGTTTGCTAAGTTCTTCGATCAAGTTCAGACCCGAGGAACATTAATTGCGAATATCGCTGATCAATCTACTCTTGAATCACTACCATATTGGTCGGAGTCACAAGAACGACAGTTAGTTTGGTTCGGAGAAACCGCGGCCGGCGCCGATCTCAGCGAGGATCCTGCTAGTCATCCAAGCTTTATCTTAGACAGCGATACTTTTTGGGCACAGAACGGTCAAACCAGCTGTGTGTTAGTCGCCAATCACCTTCAATTTACTCAACGACTCCAACTCCAGCTTCCTGGCATGTACAACCTGCGTAATGCCGCTGCTGCTGTTGCCGCATGTTGGGCGCTAGGCGTCGACGTGCCCAAAGCGGTGGCAGCTTTAGCCAGCTTTCAATCAACACTACGGCGAAGTCAGTTTATTGGCGAGAAAAATGGCGTTCGTTACTATGATGACTATGCACATCACCCTCACGAAGTACACAGCGTTATTCACGCCTACCGTGAGTGGTTTCCTGATCGAAAGTTAGTGGTTGCCTTCCAATCGCACACCTTTACGCGCACCAAACAGTTTTTCACTGAGTTTATTGATGCTTTTGCCGAAGCAAATGAAGTCGTCATGATAGACATCTTCCCTTCTGCCCGCGAAGCATTTGACCCAAGCGTAACCAGTGATCAACTCTGCCAGGCAATTGCCACCAAGTATCCAACGATTACGACTCACAACTATCAGACCCTTGAGAAATTGGCAGAGTTCTGTAAAACTCAGCTCAGGCCAGGTGATGTTTGTCTGACAATCGGCGCCGGCGATATTTATCAAGTACATGACCTTATTCAGGCATAATCATGCAGCAACTGACCAAGACACAAACAGTAGTGGCAGAGCACTTAGCTAAGTTAAAACCTGAGTTTGACTACCCGTTAGCCCCGTTGACCTACTTCAAAATTGGCGGTCCAGCCGAAGTTTTCTTAGATTTGACAGGCAGAGAAGAGATTATTGAAGTGGTTCAGTTCTGTCACAAGCAGAAGCTTAAACTGACTGTTCTGTCGGGAGCGAGCAACGTTGTTATTTCCAGCGATGGAATCGAAGGGGTAGTCATCAGAACTGCCAATGAAGAGTATCAGCTTTTACCAGATAAAATTGGTGATCAGCGTCTCGTAGTTGTTGGTGCAGGATACAAAACAGGCTTATTTGTCCGGCAGACAATTGATGATGGCTTAGGCGGTCTAGAGTACTTTTTAGGAGTACCTGGTAGAGTAGGCGGTGCTATTTATAACAATGCCCACTATCTTTCTGACCTGATTGGGAAGCACGTCCACCGAGTTGAAGTCGTTACGAGAGCAGGTGAAGTAAAGTGGCTAACACAAGAAGAGTGCCAGTTCGCTTACGATAGCTCTGTATTTCACTCAACCGATGACATTATCTTGCAAGCCGAGTTTGCACTCTTTCCTGGCAATAAAGAAAAATCAATGGAGTTAGTCAAAGAAGCCACTCTTTATCGAGCAAAGACCCAGCCGTTAGGAGAACCTAGCTCAGGGTGTTACTTCCGTAACTCATCCAATACACCTCTACTCAAAGCGCGTTTTGCACAGTATGCCGAACGACGCGAGTGTCCCTCTGCCTTCTTAATCGATCAAGCAGGCCTGAAAGGCACCCGTGTGGGTGATATTGAAGTCAGCCAGAAACACGCTGCCTTTTTTGTTAACAAAGGACAAGGAACGAGTGAACAAGTTCTAGAACTCGCCAAAATTGTTAAAAAACGTGTACACGAAGAGTTTGGAGTTGAACTCCAGGAAGAGGTATTTTTCCTCGAATAATCTATGTCAAACTTTGTCATTCATGGTGGTAAACCACTATACGGCAGCGTAAGAGTGGGTGGAGCGAAGAACGCGTCGTACAAGCTAATGTTAGCAGCGTTACTAGCCGATACACCATCACGCATCTTAAACTTCAGTCACATCAGCGATGTTTACTTAGTGGCTTCATTAATCAACTCTCTGGGTGCCAAAGCAATGCAGGTTGGTGAGCGGACGTTCATGATTGACCCCACCAGCTTGAAACTCGACGAGATCGATCCATCTTCTGGTGAAGCCTCACGTGCCTCTACGATGTTTATCCCAGCGTTGTTGGCGAAGTTTGGCCGAGCCGTAGTTCCTTTCCCGGGCGGAGACAAGATTGGAGCTCGACCTCTGGATCGTCACTTTGATGGCTTAATTGCACTAGGTGCACAAGTCGAAGTCAAAGATAACAAGATCATTGTCACGGCTAAAGAGCTGACCGGAGCGACGTATAAGTTTCAGAAAAGCACTCATACTGGAACCGAGACATTAATCATGGCAGCAGTGAAGGCAAAAGGGACTACGATCTTGGAAAACTCTGCCTTAGAAACTGAGATCGACGACTTAATTAAGTTTCTGAATAGCATGGGAGCCAAGATTACACGTAAACCCAATCGTGTGATTGAGATTATTGGCGTCCCAAAGTTATCAGGGGCTATTCATAAAATCATGCCTGATCACAACCAGGTTGTCTCATTTGCCTGTGCAGCACTGGCAACCAAAGGCGACGTAATCGTCGAGAATGCCGACGCCAAAGATCTGGAAGTGTTCTTAGCTAAGTTGGATGATGCTGGAGCAGGCTATGAAGTTGGTAACTACGGAGTTCGCTTTTTCTACAAGGGTGAGCTTACTGCAACTGACGTTACTACTGGTATTCATCCAGGTTTTAAAACTGACTGGCAACCCTTATGGGTAACGATGATGACTCAGGCTCGTGGGACGAGCATCTTACATGAGACCGTTTCTGAGAACCGCTTTCAGTATGTAGACTCACTTAATGCCATGGGAGCAAAGATTGAGTTGTATAATCCCGAAGTTGCAAATCCGGATCAAGTGTATAACTTTAACCTTGATGTTGATAAACCAGAGAATAAACACGCGGCCAAGATTACTGGACCAACCCCACTCAAAGGTGGTGAGTTCACGGTTAAAGATTTACGTCATGGCGCAACGTTAATGATCGCCGGCTTAATTGCTGAGGGCACTACCACCTTACATGACAGTGCCGAGCACATTGATCGCGGTTATGAACGTTTGGAAGAGGTTTTTCAGGCACTTGGTGCTACCATTAGAAGACAGTAACTATGCAGTCACTCGTTTTTATCCTTGGTCTTCTTATTTTCTCCTTTGTGGTGACCAGCATTTTAATCGTGCCTTTCATCAACATGCTCTATGCGATGCGTTTTCGTCGCGCCAAGCAAAAAACTATTGATGCTTTTGGTGAGCACACGCCTATCTTTGATCAGTTCCATAATGTCAAAGCTGGTGTTCCAGTTGGTGGAGGACTACTGATCATCTTAGTAGTAACCGTTTTATTTGCCTTTATCTTTCCGGTAGTGAAGTACATGGGAATTGCGGTCACTGGTGTCTATGACATTCCCACCGAGATTAATATCTTGTTCTTTACCTTTTTATCCTTTGGCTTGCTCGGATTGTATGACGACGTTAAAAAGTTCTTTCAGTTCAAGAAAGAACAGTTTTTTGGTTTGCGGATGAAGCACAAGTTTGTCTTACAAATCTTGTTAGCAACCGTTATTGCTTGCATGTTGCACTTCCAGTTAGGCATCTCCTTCATTAACATTCCGTTTGTGGGGACCTTCCAGCTTGGCTGGGCATACATTCCTTTTGCCATTTTTGTGATCGTCGCTTTTACCAACGCCGTCAACATTACCGATGGTCTTGATGGGCTGGCTGCCGGTGTGTTAATGATTTCCTTGTTTGGCCTATGGTTCTTGTCTTCACAGATCTTAGACATTCCGCTCTCGATGTTGTTGGCACTCTGGTTGGGTTCCTTGATCTCATTCTTATACTTTAATATCTTTCCTGCACGCCTTTTTATGGGAGACGTGGGCGCGCTCGCTTTTGGTGCTACTTTAGCTGTGGTAGGTCTACTACTAGGTAAAGTAATTGCCTTGGTAGTAATCGGCTTTATTTTCGTCTTCGAAATCTTCACTTCCAGTGCACAGCTCCTCTCTAAAAGACTCCGTCATAAAAAGATCTTCAAGGTCTCACCTTTCCATCTTTGGCTGCAGTATCACGGTTGGGAAGAGCCCAAAATTGTTCAACGAGCATGGATCGTTCAAATCATGTTGACCTTGTTCGGAGTATGGCTGGCGATGTTATGATGCTGGCATGCTAAGTCTTGATGATCTTCGTCTCAAACACCCTCGGTTTTACTTTGATCAAGCTGTGCTCGATCAACAGTCAGATCACCTGATTGTCAGGTTGCACTACCACTTTGAAGCTGGTCCCGCATTTGAGAGCAGGTACCTCTTTCCTCAATTGACCGCAGAATCCCTGGCCACAAAAGATCAAACACTTCTTAAAGTCTGGGCTGCTCAGCTTGGAATGGTAGAAGGACTTTCTTACTGGAAAGCGGCGTGCAGTCCAGAGTGGGTCATTAAGGTTCCTGGCATCTATGCTGAACAGTTTCCGTTTTGGTTGAACCTATTACACAAAGGCATGAGTGAGTTCTTCTATATCCATCAAATCAATGGTTGGGAAGATAACTTCGTGACCTTTCAGACTGAAGTTGAAGACGCGGACCAACTTCATCCCGAAATCGATCAGGCTGTTCATCAGCATCGTATTTTATTTCCGGTTGGTGGAGGCAAAGACTCAGTCGTCAGTAGTGAGTTACTACGACAAACTCAGACGCCAATGACTACTTTTACGATCAATGAGTATCCTCAACAACAGCGAGTAGTGGAAACGTTCTGGCAAACTCAGCCCAATCAAAAAAGTCATATTACGGTGCAGCGTCAGCTCGATCCTCAAATCCTTGACCTCAATGCCCAAGGATACCTCAACGGTCACACCCCATTTAACGCAATGGCTGCTTTCTTAGGCACGTTCGCAGCGTATGTATATGACTACGCTTTCTTTCCCGTATCCAACGAATGGAGCGCCAACGAAGGCAACACTGTTTTTCTTGGTCAGTCTATTAACCATCAATACTCCAAAACGGTAGAGTTTGAAGAACAGTTTCGTTCGTACCAACAGCAGTACTTATCCAAAACAATTGAGTACTTTAGCTATCTTAGGCCACTTCATGAACTCCAGATTGCCTCACTGTTCACTCAGTTCAAACAGTACTGGCTCGTTTTCTTAAGTTGCAACAGAGGACAGAAGACAGGCACTTGGTGCGGTGAGTGCCCGAAGTGCTTATTTGTAGCAGTTTTATTGGCCGGATTTTTAACCGAAACAGAGCTAGATAGTATCTTTAAGAAAGACATTCTCAATAACCAAGAGTTGCGAGATCTTTTAGATCAACTGGCTGGGTTTACTGACGTAAAGTCGCTGGAGTGCGTAGGTACACGCGACGAGACTCGTGCTGCCTTGGCACTGGCGGCCAACCAACTTCAACCGCTTCCAGAGTTGATTCAGTACGGATGGCAAAAAATTCTTGATAGTGGCAAAACCAAAGAGGCTGCGCTCAGCGAAGCTCGCGAACTGCTCGTTCGCTTTGTAGAACACCATTTTATTCCCTCCGAGTTTGTGCCAAGCTTAAAAGACGCCATTGCCGCCCAAAGGAAGCTATGAACAGATTGGCCACCCATCTTGCTGAACGCTATGACGGAAAACGTATCTTAGTTTTGGGCTGGGCGAGAGAAGGCCAAACTACCCATACCTTACTGACCAAAGCATGTCCCACAGCTGAGTTATTTGTTAGCGATGGCAATCAAGATGTCCTGCACGCATGGATGCAGGAAACAAACATTGAACTACGTATCGGTCCCTATCTCCAAGACTTGCAACAGTTTGATGTTATCTTTAAGACCCCTGGCGTTCCGATTCACATCCCAGAACTTCAAGAGTATCTGGCCAGTGGTGGAGTAGTTACTTCCCAATTGGCAGAGTTCTTAAGCGTGTATCGAGATCAAGTAATTGGAATTACCGGCACAAAAGGGAAGAGTACCACTGCTAGTCTGATTGCTCATTTATACGCTACCGCAGGTAAGGAAGTTTTATTAGCTGGCAACATTGGCAAACCAGTTTTTGAAGTTGCCAGTGAGCTAACTCCAACGACAACTATTGTCATTGAGATGTCGAGCTATCAGCTAGAAACAGTCCAGACGAGCCCTCACCTGGCAGTGCTGCTCAATCTTTTTCCTGAGCACTTAAACTACCACCGAACTCTAGAAAACTATCTCCTCGCTAAAGCCAAGATTACTCGCTTCCAAAACAGTAATGACACAGTTATCTACAATCAAGACTCAGCTGAGCTGTCACTCGCCGCTCGAAACAGTCCAGCCCGGAAATTGCCTTTTTCTTATCAAGCTCAACTTCAGTATCCCGAAGTTGTCCAGCAAGTCATGACGATGTTGAATCAACTTGATCTTCCGTCCACCATCAAAAAATGGAACATCTTGCCAGCGCTGCTCGTTACCAGCCTAGAGTTAGATCTCAGTGCTGATCAAATGGTCGACGCACTGAAAGAGTTCCGTACGCTACCACATCGTCTCGAAACGGTTGGTCAGTTTGGAGCAGTAACGTGGATTGACGACACTCTGGCTACTATTCCAGAAGCGACCATCGCCGCTTTAGACTCTCTTCCTAAAGTTGACGTCTTAATGGTAGGTGGCTTTGATCGCGGCATTTCTTATCAAAAGATCATTGACGCTATCCAAACCAAAAAAATTGCGGCCGTTGCCTTTTTCAAGCCATCGGGCCAACTCATTTTTGATGGTATTCGAGCTCAGTATCCAGAAAGTAGCTGGCCAAAAATGCAGCTGGTCGAGTCAATGGAAGAAGCCGTCCGTTTTGCCTATCAACATGCGCCCGAAAACGGAGTAGTCTTACTGTCGCCCTCGTCTCCAAGCTTTGGTCAATTTAAGGACTATGAAGATAAGTCTGCACAGTATCGTTCTTGGATCGAGCAGCTGGCAAATCAAGATTTTTAAGTCCTTGTATGAAACTACGCCGCCCTGCCTTTAGTCTGGAATGGAGCCTTTTTCTCTTGACGTGTATTTTATGCGTCATCGGCATCTTGTTTGTTTTTGAAGCGTCGGTTGCAGAAGCTTTCTCTAGTTTTGGAAACCAGTTTTACTTTGTCAGGGAACAAGTCATCTCTTTTGGAATAGGTCTAGTTGGTTTAGTAGTTGGCACGTTTATTCCGACTTCTTTTTGGAAGAAAATTTCGCCATTGATGTACGCCTTGAGCATTATTTTATTAATCATGGTCTTCATTCCAGGGTTAGGATTTGAGGTCAATGGAGCTCGCAGGTGGATTGGGATTGCTGGCTTTAGCTTTCAACCAGTCGAAGTGGTCAAGTTTGCCATGATTATTTTTTTTGCAAACTGGATGGAACGCCACCAAAAGTTACCACCGTTTCTCTTTTTGACTGGCTTGCCTGTGGCCTTACTCTTCCTTCAACCAGACATGGGTTCAGCCTTAATTGTCATCTCGATCGCTTTTGGGCTGTACTTTTTAGCTGGTGCCCCATGGAAGACTTTCTTTGCTACTGGGGGAGCGGGAGTTGGCTTACTACTGCTCTTAATTTTGACCTCCCCCTACCGGATGCGTCGTCTAACCACTTTTCTAGATCCCGAGTCTGACCCACTAGGTGCTAGTTTTCACATTCGCCAAATTATCATTGCGCTGGGGAACGGAGGCCTGATTGGTCAAGGAATTGGTAACTCGCGGCAAAAGTTCAACTACATTCCTGAAGCAAGTACCGACTCGATCTTTTCAATCGTGGCAGAGGAAGTTGGTTTTTTGGGTTGTTTGGGGATTATCTTGCTGTTCGCCTTATTTCTCAAACTTGCTCATCAAATCTGTCGTAAGACAGAACCAGCTACGTACGACCACTTACTTGCCCATGGCATCTTAATCTGGCTAGGAATGCAGATCGTGCTTAATCTTTCAGCTGTAGTCGCACTCGTTCCATTAACCGGCGTACCACTACCTTTCTTTTCGTTTGGGGGAACTTCTCTGGTGATGGTATTATCCGTGGTAGGAATCTTGATTGGGATCGGCAAGAAACACTCAGGGGGACAGACGTAAGATGAAAGTATTAATTTCAGGTGGGCACCTTACTCCCGCTTTAGCAGTGATTGATTATGCTCGGCAACACTTCCCAGATGATCAGTTTATCTTCGCTGGACGTATTTACTCTCAACCAACTTTGAAACAACGCAGCTGGGAAAAACAGGAAGTCAGCAAACGTGGAGTCACGTTTGTTCCGTTTAACGCCCCCAAGCTTGATGGACAACCAGTCTGGAAGTTACCACTCACGTTCATAGACCTGTTGGCTGCCATTCACCGTAGTCGTCAACTTTTAGCCAAGTACAAGCCAGACCTCTTCTTTAGTTTTGGTGGTTTCCTGGGACTCCCTTTTGCGATTGCCGCCAAAACGATGGGCATTCCTGTTTTAACTCATGAACAGACTCGTACCGGTGGCGTAGCAAATCAGTGGATCTCTAAGTTTGCTACAGCGGTTGCCATTAGCTTTCCCGAATCTGAAAAGTACTTTCCTGCCAAGAAAGTACGCTTCACCGGAAATCCTCTCCGCCAGTCACTCTTTACGGCTAAACCGAAGACACCTGCCTGGCTACCATCTGCTATGCCAACTAAGCCCTTGCTTTACATCACCGGAGGCAACCAAGGCTCACAGTGCATTAATATCTTAGTTCAAGAAGCGCTTCCTAGTCTTTTAGAAGATTGGTGGATTATTCACCAATGTGGTAGCCCTACCAACTTGATGAACTATAAAAAGAGTCTCGAGAAAACGCGCAGTAATCTCCCAATAGCCCAACAGCACCTCTACTTTGTCCGCGAGTGGGTAACAGAAGAAGAGCTGTCTTGGATCTATCAGCATGCCAGCTCAGTATTGACCCGCTCCGGCGCAAATACGGTTAGTGAGCTGATTGCAGTAGGATTACCCGCCCTCTTTATTCCTTTACCGCAAGCACATCATGATGAACAGCGCTTAAATGCCGAGGTGATGGCTGATGCTGGCGCCGGCTTAATTCTGTCTCAGCGCGAGGCTTCTGCCGAGACCCTCATTGATGCTCTCAAAATCATGAAGAAGAAACATAAAGCCTTAAAGCGTCACGCTGTCTCCCTTCAAGAAGCTATCCCAGAAAATCCTACCGCCAAACTGTATGAGTTGGCACAATCTGTAGCCCAAACCTGAAGAAGTAGCGTACACTGTTGTCTATGAAATTAGGCTGGCGGACAGTCTTTCCGTTGTTTCTAGTTATCTTGGTTGTTATCACCATCATGGTGTTTCACCAAACCAAACTCTTCACCGTTCGGACGATCACCTGTCAAACTGACGTCGGCGAGTGTCCTGATTATGTTCAAGCTGAGCTCAACTCTCACCTCGGAAAGTCACTTTTTTTTAGCGACTTTTATGACGTAGGTGAACAGATCACTCGTTTAACTCCTTTTTTGGCTCGATTCGAGTTGAGTAAAGAGTTCCCGGATACGATTCACATTACCTTTTTTTCTGCCGAACCGCGCTATCGCTATGCGGAACCAAGTGGTCAACTCTGGGTAGTAGATGATGCTGGCTATGTTATTCGACTCGCCAACCCTGATGATACTTTTCCAGTCGTTTACGCAAGTGAAGGTATTCAGTTCTTACCTAACACTCGCGAAAAAATTGAGTCAACATTACATGACGAGCTCCTTACCGCTTTTTCTACCTTGGAAGCACAAGGATTACTTGATGCACAGTTCATCTTGCTTTCACCTAGTGAAGCAGCTTTGCAGCTCCCCAACGGCAAGACAGCGTACTTTATGCTTGAAGAAGCGCCACAACAGTTAGCAAAGCTATCCTACTTGCTCAAACACTTCGATTTTAGTACATTCAAAGAAACGATCCCGGAAATCGACTTGAGGTTCAGCCAAGTGATTCTGCGGAACTATTCAAGCAGTGCCTCCGCCGCGGCTGTCATATCACGCTGAATCCCTTTGCAACCAGTACCCCAAGTTTGCTATCCTTAAGACCGTCAAATTATGATAGGGTAAATACAGTATGTTACGACCTAGCCCACTTTGCGTGATCGATCTTGGTACAGATAAGTGCGTCACGTTGATTGGTTCTCAAGACCCAGAAACAAACGCTTTGCAAGTGCTTGGCGTAGCCGCCGTTCCTTCTAAAGGAATGCGCAAAAGTCAGATCGTTGATTTAGAAGACGTCTTAGAAACGATGACCGCTAGTGTGGATGCTGCCGAACGTATGGCAGGGCTCGAAGTAAAATCAGTTACCATCTCCATTTCTGGCGCTAATATCTCTTCACAAAACTCCAAAGGCGTGGTGGCCGTAGCGGCGCCAACGCAAGAGATTACACCTGAAGACGTTGATCGTGTGCTGGAAGCTGCCCGTGCTATTTCTTTGCCTTCAGCCCGTGAGATCGTTCATGTTATCCCACGCGACTTTGCCGTCGACTCACAAACTGGTATCAAAGATCCTGTTGGCATGACAGGAGTGCGGTTGGAAGCAGAAGCTCACATCATTACCGGCCAAAGTCCAGCCTTGCGCAACTTGGCCAAGATCGTCCAAGATCTCGGCCTACAGCTTGATGGCTTTGTTTTTTCCGGCTTAGCCGCCGCCGAAGTCATGCTCTCAGAAACAGAGAAAGAGCTGGGAGTAGTCTTAGTAGATATTGGGGCTGGCTCGACATCTGTTTGTGCCTATGTAGAAGGAGCTCTTCAGTACTCTGGTGTTCTACCAATTGGCGCTCGTCACATTACTCAAGATATCGCCCTAGGATGTCGGATGAGCTTGGACAGTGCAGAGAAGCTCAAGATCGCTTTGGCACAAGACCCACTCTTCAACCTCAAACCTCGACCTGGCGAGTCCAAAGAAGAGTTTCGCAAACGTCAAAAACAAGAAGATGAGCTGGATCTACAAAAGCTAGGCATCTACGAACAGACTGAGCCGTTATCCAAACGCACCATCGTTGAAGGCATCATGCTGCCACGAATGAAAGAGATGTTCAGTTTGATTTTGGCCGAGCTACAAAAACATCACTTAGTGGCTGGTGTTCCCGCCGGGGTGGTTCTATCAGGCGGTGGAGCAGAGACAGTGGGAATTGTTGAAGTTGCCAAGCGCACACTCAACTTGCCGGCTCGTGTAGGTAAGCCAACAGAACTGCGCGGTTTAGTCGATGATATTCAAAAACCCTCCTATGCCACCAGCATCGGGCTGCTCATTTACGCGGCGAAGCGTTCAACAGGTAAGCCAGCTGCTCAGTCGATGCCAATTGGAGAGTACTTCAAAAAAATCAATGTACAGGATCTTGGCAACCAGGTTGTTAAACTAGTCAAGTCTTTCCTCCCTTGAGGTACCGCCGAGTGTTGCGAAAGGTGACAGAGGTGGTAGACTACAGGCCACAGAAGTCGTAAAGGAGTGCAATGGGTTTGGTCAAACCGACAAATACCACGTTCGCTAAAATTAAAGTAGTTGGCGTGGGTGGCGGCGGCGGCAACGCAGTCAACTCCATGATCAGCTCCAACCAGATTCAGGGAGTGGAGTTCATCACGATTAACACTGATGCACAAGCCCTTTTATCTTCCCAAGCAGATACTAAAGTTCAGATTGGCAGTAACTTCACTAAAGGTTTAGGCTCAGGTGCCGATCCCGAAGTCGGTCGCACGGCTGCCGAAGAGAGTAGAGAGAAACTAAAAGATCTCCTCTATGACTCTGACATGGTCTTTATTACAGCCGGTATGGGTGGTGGTACGGGAACCGGTGCTTCACCAATCGTAGCCGAAATTGCTAAAGAATCTGGTGCTTTAACGGTGGCCGTCGTCACCAAACCATTCTCCTTTGAAGGCATTCGTCGGATGCAGTCTGCCGAAGAGGGCATCGAGCTACTTAAAGATAACGTCGATACTTTAATCGTCATTCCTAACCAACGCTTGATGGATGTCGTCGATAAAAAAATGACTTTAATCGACGCGTTCCGCTTGGCTGATAACGTTCTTGGTCAAGGTGTCCAAGGTATCTCTGACTTAATCACTATTCCAGGGTTAATTAATGTCGACTTCGCTGACGTCAAAACTATCATGGCCGACTCAGGCTCTGCCTTGATGGGTATTGGCCAAGCCAGCGGTGAGAACCGGGCTGCTACAGCTGCTAGAATGGCTATCTCTTCACCACTCTTAGAAGTTTCCATCGATGGTGCTCGCGGAATTCTCTACAACATCACCGGTGGCAATGACATGTCGATGAGCGAAGTCTCGGATGCGTCGGCTATTATTGCGGCCGCTGCCGCCCCAGATGCCAACGTCATCTTCGGTGCGACTATTGACGAGAACATGGGCTCAACGATCAAGATCAGCGTTATCGCGACTGGATTCGATGAGAAACAGCTTGGATATGCATCAAGCACAAGACCGTACTTTGGAGCGTTTTCGCGTGAGTCAGCTACGCGTCTAGCCAAAGATCGCCCAGCCCCCACTGAATCTACACCACCAACGCCCACAAAGATCGATCGAGCCCCAACCTCTTTCACTCAGCCCCAGACCACTTCACAGATTAGTGGTGCTGACCAACCTAAACCATCACTTTTTTCAGGTGGATTTGGGAGCAGCCCTGCGACACCACCTTCACAACCACAATCTCCGACCACAGATGATACTGGCACCACACCGTTACCAGTCTCACAGGTGGGAGGCGCCAATGAGTTTGAGGATGAGTTCGACATACCAGCCTTTTTGCGAAATAAAAAATAAAGGCTGCTTGCCTGCATGAATAGTGAACCAAACATTGGACCATTCTTTATTTTGATTACTTTTCTGTTTGTTTTGTGTGCCGTTGTAGCATCGTACTGTGTGTTAAATGGCTTTTACCTTTCCGTTAACCCATCTCCACGCAAGTTGGTTGTATTTTTAGTAAAAAAATGGCTAACCATCTTGATCGCCTTTATTCCAATCGTGTTTATCTTTTGGTTCACCGCCAGTCATGCTGCGGTCTACTGCAGAGTGAAACGAGAAAGCCACGAAACAGATACCGGCTACTACTTCCACCGAATGAGCTTATTTCTTCCTGCCTGTGGTACGGTGGGAACTTGGTCATACGGCAAACAACCACCAAAGTCTGTTCCTGGTTTAACTCTTGGCACCACCAAAGAACACGTCGTTCTGCACTCAGGTTTGGCAGCTTATCTCCTTGGACTGTGTTTCGTAATTGCCTGGGTAGGAACGTACATGATCGAGGAAAAGAGAGAAGCCCGACGCAAAAATTCCAATTGAGATTCTATTTATCTGGACTGATCAGTCTAAGTTTTACTCGAGTATATTTAGCAGTCACCGATGTTGATTGATAGTTTTTGATATAGATAGATAGAGATAAGTCTGCCGCAACTCCTTGAAAGTCGTACTGTCAAAATCAATGAAAGGCAGTAAAATAGACGTACAGATCGCACAGCCGCTTGAGTGTAGCCATCACTACACGAGGCGAAAAGAGAACCGATAGCTAACTATCTTAGTAAATTTTTCCGGGTAAGCCCGTAACAGCTGGAAGTAAGCACACCAGGTTGGTACCTTTCTGCCAAGAAGCCTGATCATCGTTCAGAATATTTCTGAATTGTGATCAGGTTTTTTTATGGAATCTGGCGGCTAACCGCCAAAAGGAAAGATGTCAAAAACAGCACGCAACCTCGACTTTGCTAAAACTCCTAACTTCCCACAACTGGAAGAAGAGATCGCAAACTATTGGGATGCCGATAATACGTTTCGTAAATCCGTAGAGCAACGTCCTGCTGATAAAGCGTACGTATTCTATGACGGACCTCCATTCGCAACTGGTCTACCACACTACGGTCACATCTTGGCCTCTACTACTAAAGATGTCATTCCTCGTTACTGGACCATGAAAGGTTACCGCGTCGAACGCGTCTGGGGCTGGGACTGTCATGGTTTGCCAATCGAGAACATGATCGAAGGCGAGCTAGAGCTCAAAGGTGGCAAAAAAGGGATCGAAAAGTTTGGCATTGCTAACTTCAACGCTGCCTGCCGCGCAGCAATCTTGCGCTTTGATAAAGATTGGGAAGTGATCATCCGCCGCATCGGTCGTTGGGTCGACTTCAAAAACTCCTATAAAACCATGGATAAAAATTACATGGAATCAGTCTGGTGGGGTTTCTCCAAATTGTGCGAAAACGATCACGTCTACCAAGGACGCAAAGTGGTACTGTACTGTCCTCGCTGTGCCACTCCGCTGTCCAACTTTGAGATTGCGATGGACAACTCATACAAAGATGTCGAAGACAACTCTGTCTATGTCAAGTTTAAACGCAAAGATACCAATGACGAGTTCTTTTTAGCATGGACGACGACACCCTGGACGCTTCCGGGGAACGTAGGCTTAGCAGTCTTACCTGACGCGGAGTACTCCTTGTTTACAGTTGGTAATGAAAAGTACTGGGTTGCGAAAGAAAAAGTCGCTGAGCTGGCAAAGATGCAGCAGATTCATCATCCCGAAGTACTCAAAACCGTGAAGGGGAGTGAGCTGGACGGCTTAGAGTACGAACCACTATTTACGTACATGCCGCTAGATGGCAAAAAAGCTCACTATGTCATGACCGCCGACTTTGTCAGCTTGGAAGACGGTACTGGAATCGTGCACACTGCGGCAATCTATGGTGAAGATGACTACGCCCTGGCGCAAAAGAAAGAGTTACCATGCGTTCCGACTTTAGATGACGAAGGTAAGTTTTTTGAGTTCGTCACCCCAGTGGCTGGCATGTTTTACAAAAAGGCAGAACAGATCCTGATAGATGACTTAGCGCACCGCGGCTTAGTGTACAAAGCAGAGAAGTACACTCACTCGTACCCTTTCTGTTATCGATGTGGCACACCGCTGTACTACAACGCCGTGCCAGCCTGGTTTATTAACGTTCAACAGCTCAAGCAACGACTGATCGAAACGAACCAAGATATCAACTGGTTCCCTGATTACTTAAAGCACGGTCGTTTTGGCAAAGGACTAGAGACCGCTCCTGACTGGAACATCTCTCGCTCTCGCTATTGGGGAACCCCAATGCCAGTCTGGCAAGCACCTACCGAAAAAGGAAAGCTCTCTTCAACCTACCGAGTGATCGGCTCGCTGGCAGAGTTGAAGAAGTGGGCAGTCGATCCTAGCCAGGTGGACGCTTTAACAGACATTCACCGTGAGTTTCTCGATGATATTGAAGTCTGGGTGGACGATGCTAAGACAGTGAAAGGTAAACGCATTTTTGAAGTCTTTGACTGTTGGGTAGAGAGTGGCAGCATGCCGTTTGCAGCGGTTCACTATCCATTTGAAAACAAAGAGTGGTTTGATAAAAACTATCCTGCTCAATTTATCTCTGAGTACATCGCCCAAACGCGAGCTTGGTTCTACTGTATGCATGTACTGTCAGTGGGCATGTTCGATGCGCCGGCTTTCCAGAATGCCTTAACTACCGGCACCATCTTAGCCGAAGACGGCGCCAAGATGAGTAAGTCCAAGAAGAACTATCCTGACCCGATGCTGTTGATCAATAAGTATGGCGTTGACAGTTTACGTTTGTACTTAATGAGCTCGGTGGTAATGAAAGGCGATAACCTTAACTTTAGTGAAAAGGACGTCAACGAGCTGCGCAAGAAAGTATTCGTGATTTGGTGGAACGTGTTTGGTTTTTACCAAACCTTTGTCGCTCCCCAACTCGAAAAAGCAGGCGTCTCTATTGCAGAACTTCCTAAAAATGCTGACCACGTCATGGATCGCTGGATGATTTCTAGATTGCAGTCCGTGGTTGAACGGGTAACTACTGATATGGATAACTATGACGTCGTCCGTAGTAGCCGTACTTTAATGGAGTTCGTTGATGAACTCTCAACTTGGTACTTACGACAAAGCCGAGAACGACTGAAGGAAACCGATGCCAACGGCTTGCAAGCTGGTCAGGTTTTTGGTTACGTTCTCGCCACACTGGCCAAGTTATTTGCACCATTAACTCCATTCTTTAGCGAGCTGACTTATCAAGAGCTGTTTGGCGATCAAGAGTCTGTTCACCTCACTGCCTGGCCAACATTGCCAGACTCACTCCGAGATGAGCAGCTGGAAAAAGACATGGCTGTCGCTCGACAAGTCGTAGAGGCCGCCCATGCGCAACGCAAAGAGAAGTCAATCAAGGTTAGACAGCCACTGGCTAGCGTTACCGTCACTTCACCTCAAACCGAACTCCAATCTTCAGTTCAAGACGTTGTCTTAGCCGAAATCAATGTCAAAACGATGCAGTGGCAGAAAGCTGAACAGTTTGCAGTCGAGCTGGATACACAGCTGACACCTGAACTGGAAGTAGAAGGTAAAGCTCGCGAGCTGATGCGCTCCATTCAACAACTACGCAAAGAAGCTGGCGTCAATGTGATGGACTTTGTCACCGTGGAAGCACCGGAATGGCCAGTAGAGTGGGAAGACCGAATCAAACAGAAAACCAAACTTCACGCTCTTGTCAAAGGACCCACCCTCCGAGTACGCTTGGAGTCATGACCAAACGTTGGTTGTTACCTGGGACGTTGTTCTTTTTAGCGCTGAGTAGCATCTTAATTCTGCGCAGCGTTGCTCCGTTGTTGTTACAACGTCAACTCTTATTCTTTGCTCTGGGCACCGGAATCTTCTGGCTAACTTCACGCATCTCTTTTGAGCGTTGGCAAAGCTTAGCTTGGTACTTGTATGGACTACTTGTGGGTAGCCTAGCTCTGACTCAACTGATTGCCACTGTTACGCGGGGCACCAAAAGCTGGATTGAGTTAGGTCCGTTTCATGCCCAACCTTCTCAGCTAGCAGTTGCTATTTCCGGTTTAACGATTGGTCGTTATCTTGAGCGCCATAAACAGCTTGGACTCAAAGAGTACGTTATCTTAATCCTCCTTATTGCAGCACCCGCTCTGTTCATCTTTACCGAACCTGATCTAGGAACAACTGCAATTTATGCACTCTCGCTATTACCAGCGTTGTCCTTAAGTAAAGTCCCCAAACTATACCTAGCCTGGACTCTCACCTTGGGAATCGTCGTGGTTGCCCTCAGCTGGATGTTTCTCTTAAAACCTTATCAACGCCAACGCATTACCAGCTTTATCTCCAGTGATGAGCACACCCAAACAGCGAGTTATAACGCTATTCAGTCGGTGATCGCCGTAGGCTCTGGCGGGGCAACGGGACGCGGGTTGGGACAGGGAACTCAATCACAACTGCGTTTTCTCCCCGAGCGACAGACTGACTTTGTCTTTGCCTCTTTTGCCGAGGAAACTGGCTTTTTAGGCGGTGCTCTGTTAATTAGCCTCTATGCTGTTTTGGTCGGGATCTGTCTGTCGGCAGCCGCCCAGTTGAACAGTTTATCGATGAAGGTATTCACGCTCATTACAGCTGTCATGTTTCTAGCTCAAGTGGGAGTGAATATTGGCATGAATATTGGACTAGTACCCATCACCGGTATCACTTTACCCTTTGTTTCCTATGGGGGGAGCTCGATCCTAGCCCTTTCTTTTCACTTAGGAATCGTCCAAAGTACCTTTATGCAGTTTTCGGTCAAAGAAAAACTGTTTATACGGTAACTCGACAAGGCGTGATATAATGTCTTTTCTCAAGAAATAGGAGTTGTATGAAGTACGCTGTAATTCAGATCGCAGGCAAGCAATATCGAGTAGAAGCCGGTCAAGAACTAACAATTAATCAAGTTGACGCTGAGGAAGGTAAGAACATTACCGTTTCCGACGTTTTATTGACAGTTGATGGAGACAACGTCTCAGTCGGCGCCCCTTTAGTGAAAGGTGCCACTGTTACGCTCAAGGTAAAGTCTCATGGCCGTGGTGACAAGATTCGTGTCGCCAAGTACAAGGCTAAATCCCGCTACCGCAAAGTCTTCGGTCACCGACAGCAAGAAACGACCGTCGAGGTTGTTTCGATTGGGTAAGCATGGATACATTTCTCTTCCTGTTAGGCAGAACACCAGAACTCTCGGTGAGAGAGCTTGTGTCGTGCCAACTAGAGGGCAAGCTCCTTCGCGACCAAATCTACCAAGTCGAGCGTGATGCCGCCGATGAGGCTGCTTTAATTGAGCAGTTTCAACAGCTCGGTGGCAGCTTAAAGTTACTCAAAGTTGTTGGTCAGTTTACTGACCTAGCAGAAGAAGACCTGTCTAAGTATGTAACCGCCTACCTGGCTCAGTTTGACCGTCCCACCTTCGCCGTAGGTGAGCTTTTCCGCGAGACCTTTCCTAAGATTCAACTGACGGACATCAAACAGGCGCTCAAAGAACAAGGCATCAGCTCTCGTTTTATCGATGCCCCTCGGGAAGGGCTGTCAGCTGCTGTCTTACTTCACCAAGAAGTAGAGGAGTTGATCGTCATTCGTGTGAGTGAGTCACAAACTCTTTTTGCTAAAACACTCGCAGTCCAAGATATCGATGACTGGACGCGTCGTGACCGTGAAAAACCTTATGCTGATC
This sequence comes from Patescibacteria group bacterium UBA924, assembly GCA_002293725.1. Classification (GTDB taxonomy): domain Bacteria; phylum Patescibacteriota; class Microgenomatia; order UBA1400; family PJMF01; genus UBA924. Next base: position 8,684 of record DBDU01000019.1, on the reverse strand, counting down.
GTAAAAAAGGCATGCTCCCTCCCAAAGTCGCTCGAATGATGGTCAATATTGGCCTTGGAGAGCTCAATAAAGTCAGTGATACTGCCCCAGTTGTATATGATCCGTTCTGTGGTTCGGGAACAGTCTTGATGGAGGCTGCTTGCTTGGGTGCAACTGTGATCGGTTCTGATCTTGATCAAAACTCAGTCGCTGGCTCGACTACCAATATGGAGTGGTTAGCTGATACCTACCAGATGGATGTTGACTCGACGATCTTTCAAGCTGACGTGACACACGTCCACGCTGACCAACTTGACCAAGCTCCAAACTTGATTATTACTGAGCCGTTCTTGGGTAAACAGAAGCCAACTCCTCATCAACTGCCCAACGTTTTCCGGGGCATGGAGAAGTTATATCTGGGTGCTTTTCGTCAGTGGCGACATCTCTTGGCAGATAACTCGATCATTGTCATCATCTTTCCGCTTTCTCAGGATGGCAAAAACAACTATTCCCTCGAGAGTATCATTGACAAGATCGCAACTCTTGGCTATACTGCAACATCTGAACCTTGTCTGTATCATCGCCCTCAAGCTGTGATTCAGCGTCAAATCTGGACATTCAAGTTTAAGAAACCGTAGGAGAAGCGAGTCATCGCAACAGAAATATGTCACACGTCAAAGCCGGTGGAGCCGTCCGCCAACATCACCAACGACCTGGCAAACGCCTTGGTTTAAAGAAGTTCGGTGGCCAAAAAGTCATTACCGGTAACATTATCTTGCGTCAACGTGGCTTGCGCTACAAACCTGGTAAAGGTGTAGGCGTTGGTCGTGATCACACCATCTTTGCCATGGTCGACGGCGTCGTACAGTTCGGCAAGCGCTTAGGTAAAACCGTCGTTAACGTCGTCAGCGCTTAACCTTTCGCTCGGAATAGTTTCTTTTCACGAAGTTTTCACACTTCACTGTTTTCGTTTGTGATGCTGTATGGTATACATGTGGTATGGCAACAGCACATCCTACATCCCTTCCCTTAAACCAGCTTCAACCTAACCCACTTCAGCCCCGTGGCAAGATGAACAAAGACGAGCTCCAAGAGTTAGTCAGTTCTGTCAAAACGTACGGCGTGCTGGAACCAATCGTCGTAGCACATACCCCAGCGGGTTATCAGATTATTGCTGGTGAACGCCGATGGCGAGCAGCCAAACTGGCTGGCTTAAAAGAAGTTCCAGTAGTAGTAAAGGTTACGACTCCCCGAGGAATGCTAGAAATGGCCGTGATTGAAAACGTGCAGCGCGTAGACCTGTCACCAATTGAACGAGCTCAGGCATTTCAACAGTTGCTCCGCGACTTCAAGTTCAGCCACCAACAGATTGCTGACAAGATTGGTAAATCAATTGCGTACGTCAGCAACTCTTTACGCTTACTCAACTTACCCGATGCGATTAAAGATGGTTTAGCAGGTGGATTGATCAGTGAAGGTCATGCTCGGGCGTTGGCCAGTATCGAGAATGAGCGGCACATGATTGAGTGCTACAAGCAGATTCTGAAAGAGGGCGCTTCAGTGCGCCGCGCCGAAGAGTTGGTCCGTCGTTTCAAACAGGTCAGTGGCCAAACTCCCAATGCTGAAGCGACTGAAGTCGGTCGTGTGGCCCTTCATAATACAGAGATTGATACCTGGCAGAACAAGCTGCAAGATGTCTTTAAAGAAGATACGAAGGTCAAGTTGGTTATCTCTCATCGTCAAACCAAACTCACCCTCGTCTTCAAAGGTACTCCTGAAGAGACTAAAGACGAGATCATGAAGGTCATGGAGTTAACTAAAAAGAAGTAAGGTTGAACGTCGTGACTACGACGAACCTCAAACCTCAGTACTCATCTTCCACTTAAAATGGATAGGTTGAGTGGGGAATCATCCCGGCAACGTTGAGTGGCCAGTAACGGAAAAGCGCTTTTCCAACAATATCGTTTTTGGTAATTGGACCCCAAGCTCGTGAGTCACTAGAGTAGGGGCGGTTGTCACCCACCACGAAGTACTCATTTGCTCCTAAAAAGATGGACTTCTCTTTGGTCGCATTACCAGGTAAGGTTTCGTACTCAGCGGGAATATACGGCTCTTCCAATTGCTGACCATTCACCCAAATAGCGTTGTCGTGTACTTCAATTGTCTCCCCAGGCAATCCGAGAACGCGTTTAATGAAGTCACAGCCAGTCCCTTTAGGACAGTTGGCCGCTTCAGGCGCATGGAAAACAACGATGTCGCCACGTTTAGAATTATTTACTCGATAAGAAACTTTATCAGACAGAACAAACTCACCACTTTGGAAGTTGGGAACCATCGACTGACCATTTACTTGATGTGGTGAAGCTACAAATAGGTATACAATGAGAAAGATCGACAGGGCGATAACGACCGTTTCAATGATATCAAGGAAGAACCCACCTAGTACTTGTAAAACTTTCTCCATATCCGAGAATTATGCTGTGTCTTTGACAAAGATTCAATGAGAAGACCGCAGAGAAGAGTGTATGGGTTATACAAAACATGCCATTCAAGGCGCCGGTTGGAATGGGGCACTTCAAGTTGCCACGACGGTGTTGGCCGCCCTAAAAATTGCCATTCTGGCCCGTATTTTATCGCCCAATGATTTTGGTTTGTTTGCTTTGGTAGCGGTTGCTATTGGAATCGTAGAGTCTTTGACTGAAACAGGGATTAATCAAACTATTATTCAGTCCAAAAAGAGTTTGAGCTACTTTATTGATACAGCTTGGGTTATCTCTATTATCCGCGGACTACTCATTAGCATCATTATGATCCTAATGGGCTTTGCCATGCGCTATATCTATGACTCACCGCAGCTGTTTGTCTTAGTAGGTGTTTCTTCACTTATTCCTTTGATTAAAGGATTTATTAACCCGGCGATCGTCTCCCTGCAAAGAGATCTACGCTTTTTCCGCGACTCTGTCTTTAAGCTCCTGCGTTTAATTGTGGAAGTGGGAAGTACCATCTTTTTAGCCTTAATTTTGCAGTCCGTGTTCGCACTCGTTTACGGGCTCATCGTCAGTGCAGTATTTGAAGTAGTGCTGACTTTTGTGATGTTCCGCGAAAGACCAAAACTAATCTACTTACGTTCGAGAGCGCAAGAGATCTTCGATAATATGCGAGGTTTAAACTTGATGGCTATTCTCAGTTACGTTGCGGAAAATATTGATAGCTTGATCGTTGGGAAAGTAGTAGGGACGAGTGCCTTGGGTATCTACCAAAATACCTATGGCTTTACACACAAACTCAACTTGCAGCTCTCAAAATCTGTCCAACACAGTACCTTCCCCGTTTACACTCGAATTCATCAAGATCTGCAACGACTGCGACGAGCATACCTGCGCACACTTGGTTTTTCGATCACAGCCTTCATTCTGATCGCCATCCCATTCTTCCTTTTTCCTCGCTTAACTATCTTGATCCTCTTAGGAGAAAACTGGTTAGAGGCAGTTCCTTTGATGAGACCACTTTTATTGGCTGGAATTGTCCAAAGTGTCGTAAGTATCTCTTCTGCATTATTGGTAGCCCGAAGAGAGTACTTCTGGCTCAACACTAACTTAGTAATAACTACGCTAAGCATGACTGTGCTGGTTATTCTATTGGGTTCACAGTTTGGTTTAATTGGAGTGGTCTTTGGCGTACTACTCGCTCGACTACTGGCGTTACCCGCTGTCCTGTTAGGGGTATACCGTACTTTGCAACACTCTCTGTCTGTGCGAAAGTGGAGACCATGAGTGAACTATTATCCGTTTCCGTTTTAATCTTGGCAGATCATCACAGTCAGAAGTTGGAAAGAGCCGTCAGTAGTGCTGCTTGGGCTCAGGAAGTTGTTATTGGCTGGACCGCTAGTGAAAAAGCTTCCTCTGATGTTCTACAAAACTTGCGACAGATCGTTCCATCACTCCGAGTCGTTCATCTTCCTGGAGAGATTACTGACTTTGCTGCCACAAGGAATAAACTTCAACTCGCAGCTACTCAAGACTGGGTCTTCTGGCTAGATAGTGATGAAGTCATTCAATCCGAAAGTATTCGTTGCATCGAACAGGTCTGCCACTCTGACAGCTACGGCGGCGCGTATATCCGCCGACAAGATGTTTTTCAGGGTAGAGTACTTCAGTGGGGAGAGGTAAGAAATGTTCGCATTTTGCGACTGTTTCACAAGTCAGCGGGAATGTTTGTTCGACCCGTCCATGAAGTTGCCATTGTAGAAGGGGAGATTGCTGACCCAGGAATTATCGTGGAACACTTTGCCCATGACTCCGTAGCCTCATTTATAGCTAAGGTTAACCGTTACGCCCAAATAGAGGCAAAGCTTCGCTACGAGCAGGGCAGGAGAACTAGCACTGGTGAACTTATAGCATGGCCAACAGGGAAGTTTCTGCAAAATGTCTTCTTTCGTTTTGCTTTCCTAGATGGCTGGCGGGGAGTAGCATACGCCTTAATCATGAGTATTCACTCTCTAGCCGTCAGAGCAAACCTGATGGAGTTAATGCAGACCAATGCACAAACAGATAACGACAATTAACTGGCCTTTTATCGGACAGTGGCTGCTGTTTGGTTTTTTCTGTGTCTTAAGTCTTGGCCAACTTCAGCGAATAGAGTACGGGACTTTTCCAGCATTTTACTTTCATGATCTGCTCATCGCTCTGCTGGTACTGTGGAGCTTGACTCAGCGAGCGTTTCGCCAGTCTCTAATCCACTTTTTACAGCGTTTTCCTACGCTAGCCTGGCTAAGCTGTGCATGGGTGGGTGGGGGTCTTATTTTCGCCTTCGTCACGGGCAGCTCTATCGTTTACCCGCTCTTAACACTAGCTCGCTTATGTTTATATCTCTTGGCCGCCCGCGCATTGTTTGGACAAATTACATCAGGTCACCTCTCCAGGCGCTGGCTCAGTTACTGCCTGCTTTTTTTCTTTTTTGCCATTTTCTACTTCGGAGTACTACAGTACGTGTTCTTACCGGACACTCGATTTTTGTTCTTCATGGGCTGGGATGATCATCTGCATCGTTTGATCTCCACCATCTTTGATCCGGGCTTCACCGGTCTGCTCCTCTGTTTTGGTTATTTGTTCACTCAAGAGAGAGAGTTGTTTCATAAAGTGCAACGTCCACAACTTCGTCATCTTTTCACCCGTCTCTTTTCCTTACTTTTTCTCCTTGGAGTTTTGTTTACGTACTCCCGTGCTAGCTACCTGGCTTTTAGCTTGATCTCCATTCTGTTGAGCTTTACCTACTTCAAACGTAAAGATGCAAAACGTGCCTTCCAGTATCTCTTCTTTTTGCTTTTCTTTATCTGCGCCGTATTTCTTCTTCCCCGACCCGGTGGAGAGGGAGTCAGGCTGGAACGTACTTCTACCATTACGGCCCGTACTTCTAGCATCGAGATAGCATTAGAAAGCATGAACTCGCCACTAAAAGCTGTCCTCGGGCAAGGCATTCTCATCTCGCCACGGACTCAAACTCTCTCTGTCTATACGGGTGGACTTAGTCATGCCCAGATCCCAGATAATTGGTTGGTGATGACGCTGATTGGAACAGGTGTCATCGGGACCGGACTGTTGGTGTACTGGCTAGTTAAACTGCTTTTGTGGTCTTACCGAACCACCGAGTTGTGGTGGATAGCGTTAGCGGCAACACTGCTTCATGGCATGTTCAATGCCAGCCTGACATATCCCTTTGTTTGGATTGTGCTGCTAAGTTGGGGAGTGCTTACTCTTGGAAAGAAACAGTAACTACTTTTTCGGCTTCGTTACCTGCCAAGTCAATTACTTTAAATGACAAGCTATTCGACCCATTCTCTAAACGATGAGAGCTAGAAAAAGTTCCATCTGCTTGAGTAAAGATTAAGCGATCATTTAAGTAGACTCGAGAGCCTGGCTTGGTCTTACCCTTAACCGTGAAGTTTTGATTTGCCTTACCTTGAATAGATTGATTCTCCGTTGGCTCAGTAATCTCCACTTCTGGTTTTTGATTATCAAAAATTGTCAAAAACTCACGACTTAACTCGGACTCTAATTCGCCATTTTTGGCATAGGCAGCAATTCTATTCTCACCCTGTTCAAGCTGTAACTCTGTACTGAAGTTACCCGAATCATCAGCTTCAACTACTTTTTCTTCAGCACCATTCATAATGATGTAGACCTGAGCTTTAGGAGTAGTAAACCCATTGATCTGCAGCGACGCACTAGATGTAGCTGCGACTGGAGCAGAAAACTGGGGAACCTGTGGAGGCAAGCTATCTTCGGCCACTTCAGGGATATCTGACATTCCACCAATAAAGCGAATAATGCCGGGAATAATCACCAAGATACTCAGAATCATCAAAATGACACCCGCTAAACCAAAGAGAAGTGTTTGGCGAAGCGCCACTTTCTCTTCGTGTTTGACTCGGCGAGAAGTAGTCAAACGAGTAGCACGTTGATATTGGGAGGTATGTTCTGTCATAGATGTGAGCCAGAAGCGGGACTCGAACCCGCGACTTGCGGTTTACGATACCGCTACTCTACCAACTGAGTTATTCTGGCAGTAGTAGAGGATTATACCAAGTTTATCAGACGAGAGAGCAGATTTCAGGTGAAGAACAAGCGAAGAGGTGATATCATCCAGCCATTCCTGATGAAAACGCCAGAAAACAAAGGTTTGTCAGCTTTTTTCTCCCCACACTTGATTAAATCTCGATTTATTCAACGAGTCATTGGGTTTGTCATAGCCTTCGTAGCCATTTCTGGTATCAGCGGCTCCTGGTTGATTAGTACCAACCGCTTACTATTCGAGTTTCACTTTGATATCTACGGGAGCGCCGGCAAAGCTATCTTATTTGGGGTAGTAGTCTTTTTTCTTTTAACCCGTGATCGTATTACTCAGCTGGACATCTCAGCATGGAAACCGACGAACTTTATCTTCTGTGGCCTATCATTAATTAGTCTGGGCCTTTTTTTCTTTGGGGCCTCACAGCTTCTTCAATACCAAGCTGCCGCCCAAGTACCTCTCCTGACGATCTTTACGCATAGCATGCTTTGGTTGTCTGGACTTTCTATAACCATTGGTATCTTTGGAACTGAGTTCATTCGTCAGCTATGGCAAAAATGTCGAAGTGAGCTGCTCGTTACAGCTGGACTATCAACAATTTTTTACTTCTTGTTTGGCTTTATTTTTCAACTCTGGCCATACCTAAGTAAGATTGTGTTGTGGGCAGTACTTGGCCTACTCCAGCTTACAGAGCCGAATGTAAAGGTGGTTCCACCTTTAACCTTACAGTTACCAGAATTTGCAATAACGATCGGCGAGTATTGTTCTGGGATTGAGTCACTGTTCTTAATAACAACACTTTATTTACTTATCGGATGTCTCGAATGGAGGAGACTACGAAAAATAGCCTTTCTGTTGCATTACTTCCCATTGATTATTGGGATGTTTGGCCTTAATATCGTCAGAGTATACGTAATTATTCAAGCAGGAGTGCTCTTTAATCCAGAAATTGCCGCCAAGTTATTTCACACATATCTTGGCATGATTCTGTTTATGGTGTACTTCTTTTTATTCTGGACATGGTCTGCCCCCAATGTCATACAAAAGCCTAAACCAACAGGCGAGGAGACAATATGAAGGCAAGTCAAGTCGTTAAAGGAATCGCAGTCGGCGCCGCCGCTGTGTTAATGAGTGCCACTCAGGCATTCGCTCAAGTTCCAATCATTGCCCAAACTTGGGTCAGTGGAACCGTTTATAGCCAGTCTGGCACTCCAGTCAATGGTGGAACAACCTCAGTGAACTGTGGCGGGATCGTCAAGACAGCTGCAATTAATGCAGATGGCTCATACGCCGTCAGCTTTACTCAAGAAGAGTGTAGTGCTGGCGACACCGCTTCCGCAACAGCCAACACTAGCGAAGGTAGTGGCTCTAACTCCGCACCAGTCGAAAACACTTCTGTGAACGGCCCAATCGTTGACCTCGATGTGGCAGTGATCGACATCACAGTTCCAGAGTTTGGCGTTATTGGTGGCGCACTAACCGGCCTCGCTTCTGTCGGTGGTTACTTAGTGATGAAAGCAAAACATCGCATTTAACTTTAAAAAAGAATAAGAAGAAGCCAGAGTGAAAGCTCTGGCTTTTTTAGTGATAAAATAGCTTTTGTACAATCCCACGTTTTTCATGTCTATTTCTACGAAAATCACCCGGATGGTTTTGCTTGATGCTCTTCGAGTTATTGCCATTGCACTTGTAATTTTTACTCATATCGCCCAGTCCATCTCCTGTCTCTTATA
>DBDU01000019.1:0-165 GCA_002293725.1 Patescibacteria group bacterium UBA924 | reverse complement strand
ACTCATATCGCCCAGTCCATCTCTAGTCCATTTGGCAGTTTCTTCGGCTTGAAAGATTTCTACTTCGTATCATTGGGAGGAGTTGCGGTCACACTTTTTATTTTTCTTTCAGGATTCGTCTTAGAACTTAACTACGGTCAAAAAAAATATAAGCTGTCTCTTATA
>DBDU01000027.1 GCA_002293725.1 Patescibacteria group bacterium UBA924 | reverse complement strand
AGATGTGTATAAGAGACAGTGCCTATGCTGGACGCGATGTTGTCGTTGATAAAGTGTTAGAGATTCTTGGGACTGAGGCCGTCGAAGAGGTTCACAATCACCATAACTTTTCATGGAGGGAGAGACATTTTGGCAAAGACTACTGGGTGGTTCGTAAGGGTTGTACGCCAGCATTTCCTGGTCAGAAAGGTTTTGTAGGCGCAACTATGGGCGGTGTCTCTGTCATCTTAGAAGGCATGGACACTGAACTCTCAGCAGAATCTTTGTATTCGACAGTTCATGGAGCTGGACGGGTGATGTCTCGTACTCAGGCAGCAGGCAAAAAGAAACGAATAAAGGTGTGGGCATGTGGAAATCGAGACTGCAAACATTCGGTTCCCTACTTTGAACTCAAGCAAAACGAGACAAAACCAACCTGTGAGAAATGTAGAACTAAAATGCACAAATGGGTGGAGCTGAGGGAAATTTCTAACGGCCTTATTGACTGGGAAGCTACTCAGAGAGACATCAAAGAGAAAGGCATTGAGCTACGCGGCGCTGGTGCTGATGAAGCACCAGGAGCGTATAAACAACTCGGCGATGTGCTAGAGGCTCATGGCGACACGATTAAGGTCCTACACAAACTTCGACCAATTGGAGTAGCAATGGCTGGCTCAGACGTGTTTGACCCGTACAAGGATTAGTTCATTCATGAAAACTAAACGATTCAGAACTTTGGCTAAAAGTCTCAGGATAGCCCATCTTACAGAGCCTATATTTGACGCTGACATCCTAATTACGTTTGGGAGTAATGAGCAAATGAAGAGTTGGTATGAAAAAAAAGGAATCAGCGCATCAGATGTGAATCCTAGTTGGCAAGCATTTTGTGAGCGGATAACAGAAAACGGCCAGCATACATACCACCTTCATTTTACCTTCTATGGCTTCCGTCCAATTGTTCATGAAACACATCATGCTGCTTTTTTAATACTAAGTGATAGAGGATTGATGTTAACAGATGACACAAAAGAAGCCTTTGCCTATTACCAAGACTGGCTTGCAGGTGCTATCAGAGATATTTTTGAGCAATGGACCACACGCAAAAGGAAGTAATGAATAAAACCCAAAACATTGCTAAACTCATCGAATGTGTGAATGCTTTAGAACACCCATTCATGATACTTCAAGACCTAGAGTTCGATCTCGTAGCACCCCAAGAGTCGAGATACTACAGAGCAGAACTAAAAGTACTTTACCAGGGTGCAGTCAAGTATTTTCAAAACATACAACCTATGTCAGTGCCAAGGAGAATCATTCTCTAGAATCTTGGAAGGAGTACTACAAAAAGTTACATGAACGTGTCCAACGAAAAAAAGATCGAAACCAACCTTATAGTCCATCAGGCTAATACAATGATGAATCAAGCCCAAAATGGAAACTCATCCAATCTCATGAAGCCAAAAGAGGTTGCAGATTTTCTGAGGATTTCTGAATCAACGGTCAAAAGTATGGAAAAAAGAGGAATACTTCCTATGATCAGAATTAATAAGCATGGTCATCGTAGATTTAGAGTAAGTGACGTCCTTAAATTGCTTCGCACTGATTAATCGATAAGATTTTTACACACTTTGAGCAGAAGCCTAGATAGTGTTAGAATGATCGCAAGCGCTGTGAACTCCTCACAGCGTTATGTTGTTTAACCCCATTGATAAGAGTAAGTCGATCATCGCTGATATTGATTTTTTGTTATGGGGAACCTCAGTCGTTTTTAACGACTCATATTCACTTCCAGATCGCACTCGAAGCGTAAACACCTCACTTGATGAAGTGATCACTGAACTCTTCAGAGCAGACCCAAACTTCAAATGGGACGACACGACAAACGAAGACTTCCCGATCGCGTACATTGCTCTCACCCCAGGAAAAGATCATTACCTCATTCCAGACAGTACGTTAGCTATTCACCGCTTCCGCGTGAAGGACCGTAACGGAGTGTTTAAAACACTCATACCCAAGATGCGTAGTGAACTTACAGATAGTGAACTGAATACTTCAAACGACCCCTTTACATACTACAAACTTGATAATGCTATCTTCATTGTCGGAGTTCCAGATTATGGCTTTGAAGAGGGTGTTGAAATAGAGTTTCAGCGCGGAGCAAATCACTTCCAAACAACGGACCAAAACAAAGCTCCTGGATTTTCTTCACAGTTTCACCAATTTCTCTCAATCAACTCAGCTCTTCGCTACGCAACCGCGACGGGAATGAGCGAGAAGATCAAGATTCTTAGCGGCATGAAAGAAGCAGTTAGGCGCCAAATTTCCGAACATTATCTGACTCGAAGCAAAGACAAACGACCGAACTTATCACTTAACAAAGGACGTGTAAGTAGATACGGACTGAGGTAACACCGTTATGAATAACGCAGGATCACTCTATACACGCATCGGATCAATCATTGATTCGTATACATCAGAATCAGTTGAGGTGTCTCCTGGCGTTAGGTATTCGCAGTATGAGCTCATCAATAGAATCTATCGGTTTAGAAACCGAGACCTCGATGGCATTAAGATCAACGAAGACCTCTCCTACAACTACTTCTTTGACATCATTCAGCCTCGGGTAAATAACAACATCAAAAATCTTCGATTCGACTCGAAAAATGTGATGGTGTTTTCTAACAATTACCGTCGGGACTTTGCTGCAATCTATATTTCGAATGCTTCTATGAAATTATGGATGGCTGAAAACGGTGAAGATGAAAAGCTCAAAGAAGCGGTTGAAGAGTTCGTTTCGATGGGTAACGTCGTATTTAAGCGCGTAGGTGATACCTACGCACTTTCTGACCTTAGAAATCTCATGTTTAGTAACACAACTGCAAAAACACTCAATGATACTGATCTGATTGAGAGGTATGAGCTCAGTGCTTCTCAACTTAAAGCGATGAGCGCTTGGGATGGTGACGTCATCGATGATGTTATTGGGTCATGTGCAAATACGACGTTCAAGGCGACGAACGAAACGATGCCGATCGCCTCCACCAGCCCCATGTTTGAGATTTTTGAATTTACTGGAGAAGTAAGTGAGAAAGAATATAACCAAGCACTCGATCGCATGAAAGGAAAGTCTTCCTCAGATAAGGGAGATGCTCATAAGTACTTCCTCGCCCGAATCGTTATTGCTGGACTGAGAAAAGGTCAAAACGGATCCGAGCGCATCTTGTTTTGCCAAAAGTTTCCAGAAAAGAAAAAAATCTCTGATTACTACAAAGAAGCACATTACGGTTCGTATACAGGAAGGTGGATGCGTGTTGGTGTGACCGAGATGTTGTTTGACGACCAAATTCGTGCAAATGAGATCGGGCAACAACTTGCAAGCGCTCTTGAATGGGCATCAAAAGCGATCTTCCAGACTTCAGACTCCAACGTGTTGCAGAACATGAAGGCAGACCTCATGAATGGCGACGTAGTAACTGCAAAGGATTTGAGACAACTTGAGGTTCGATCTCAGGGACTAGATCAGCTCATTGCAGACTGGAATCGCGTGCTAACCCATGCTGATGCGCTTACAAACTCTTTTGAAGTCGTAAGCGGAGAAAGCCTTCCGTCAGGGACTGCATTTCGAATGGGAGTACTTCTCGATCAGAATGCAGGAAAGCTGTTCACCTTCCTTAGACAAAAGATCACCCTCCCCTACAAGCGCGTTTTTCGAGAGTGGGTACTTCCCGAACTTATTAAAGACCTTGAGGGAAAGGACATCATTGAGATCACTGGGGACGCCGACATGCTCGATCAACTCAGAGAAATTGCTGTTCGTAGCTGGTACATGCAGAACCTCGTATACATTGGGCCACATACACAACAACAAGGTGAGCAAATCATGGCGGCCGAGCTTGAAAGTATGAAGCAGACTGATCCTTCACTAAAAAATTCAAAAAAGATTTGGGAAGGCGTATTGAAACGACTATTAGTGACTATCACAGGAGAGAACTACACCATCGATGAGCAATTAAGCGATTTGATGAATGTTGTTGGAAATGAAGAAGATCCTACTCGAAGAGCATTTGTGATGGACCTCTTCTACAAAGCTCGGGGTATTCCAATTCCGCCAAAACCAGAACCGTCCCCTCAGCAATCAAGCGGAGTTCAAAACATGATGGGAGCGGCCGCACAAGTACAGACAGCTCCAGAGGGATCTCAGCAGGTTGCTCAGCAGCCGATGATGTAGGCACTATGGAACCGTTTGATTATACATTCAGCTCATTTAACGAAGGGTTAAGTCCCTTAGCTCATATCGACCAACACTCGTTTTTTGGGTCAAATGGTATGGCAGCTGAGATGTGCGCTGACGTGCTCACCAATCCTCCGTTTCTGCAACAAAGTCCTGGTCTTGCCGATCTCACACAAGGCAATGAGGATGGGGTTGTCACAGAGTTGATTCGACATATTTTGGATCAACCGACGGCAGAGACGACGACCTTTGGGGTAGGAACGTCAAAACTATTCAAGCTTTCACCTACAGAGGTACTCAGTGGAGGCTCTCCAAGTTGGCCTCAAACGATCTCAGGTATGACAGAAGGCGAAAGTGTTATTCGTCTCAAAGAGAATCTCTTCATTCTCTATAACAAGTCATCTGGTGGAGATATTGCTGCGATGCCTCTCTCTACCGAGGTGATCGATGTTGACTGGGGATCTACTGTGGAGGGTGGCATTCCTCTGCAAAAGGCACCACACCCCTCATCTGTCAAAGAAGACATCATGCTGTTTGGAAACGGGAGGTATGTTGGGGCATATATTGCTGGAGATGGAACTCTAGACACTCAGAAACTTGATTTCGGAGAGGGGAGCGAAGTTGCAGATATCGTTTTTAATGCAAACCTGTGGTGGATTGCAGTGAACTTCGCTGATGGGAGAAAAGGACAAATCTATTTATATGACCCGTCAGCAACGTCGAACACGCTCTCAGATGAAGCTGGAATCGGCAATCAAAGTATCGGATTTTTGTTTGTTCAAAATGGAAACGTCTTTGTTGCCTATGAGGATAAAACAGCAACTGGGTTCATTATCGGATGGGTAAGTGGACGAAGCCTGAAGCCTTTACGGTACTTTACAGGATCTCTTCCAAATCACCGTCAAAAAACACTCTACTTTAATTCAATACTATTTGCTTCTGCAAATGCGTTGAAGTCAGCTGGAGCAGCGGTAGAACAGCTGCCATTCCAAATTTCAACACACGCGCTTGCAGGTTACGACACCATCGGGGCGCTTGCAGCTCCATTTGGTGCTCCATTTGTTTCATCTACAGACGGATCGCACTATAGACTTGCGAAGTTCTCTGGGTACTCGGAAGCGTCATTTTGGAAAAGTATTCTTGTCCAGGTCTCACGCGGCCGCAGTCTTGGAATGGTGCAGTCTGCCATTATAGAGACCTATCCGCTTGAAGAAGGCGCGTCGTGCAAGATCTCGTTCGAAGCAGATTACAGCGACGAAGAAAACACATCGTCTGAATACCTTATCTCTGGTGAAGGAAAGTTCCGGTTTATTCTTCAATCCATTAACCTCAAGGCGTGTTCGAATGTTCGCGTGCATGTTGACTACTCCGAGAGTGGCATCACGACGAAATGCCCTATCCGGTCTATTACGCTGCTTGGACACCGAACGGAGGCGTAAATGGCAACGATCATGCCAACAATGAGTAGTCCTCGGTCTGCAGACCAAGAGCTTATCACGCAGTTCGTTTCAGGAGAGATGCCACTTGGTCAACGTATTGGTGGGTTATCGATGTTCTCTGCGGAGTTTAAACGGGGTTCAGGTAATCAAGTATTTGGTTCAAATAGTAAGGGGATATGGCTTGGTGCTGCAAACTTTGAAGATGCTCCGTTTCGCGTAAGCATGGATGGAAAGATTTACTTACAAATTGAGTCTGGAGCACTTGTTATCGATGCAAACGGTATTACTCAGTTTGATGAAAATGGCGTTCCTGTAGGCTTTTGGGGCATTAGAACAGGAATGTTTTAATCATGTCACAAAGTGTGTTTGCGATCGCTGATCAGGATTTACGTACCGACCCCATCATCAACCTCAAACGCTTGAGTGACTTTGGTGAACTCAAGATATATAGATGGGGCAACGCCTCGATTACTCCAGATGGTGACGGAAATGGATTTGCAGATATCCCCCATGATCTGAACTATGCGCCTTCGTATGACCTCTTTGTAAAACTGCCTGATGGCTACTGGAGTCCAGTCGGGGCAGCGAGTTCACTTGCTTTTGGCGATGCAACAGCAACTATTTTTGGAGTCAGCGATGAAGAAAAACTTCGGATTCAAACGATTGGTGGGTACTCAAAACTCGCATCACTTCAACGTGACTTTCGGTACTACATTCTCGTTGATAAGGCAGAAGGGTTTAACGGCTCGAGCAACATTGCGCTGACAGGAGATCGCGGCATGAAGTTGTCTGAGGACGATGTCAACGTGTTTGAAGGTCAGGAGTACCAGATGCGAATGAGTACAAAGTATCGGTCGCTTCAGTACTTTAAAGAGCACGTTGTTCAAGAAACACTTTCGCTTCCGTTGATGTTTTCAAGCCATGATTCACAAGATAATATTGAGAGCCAATATGTAGATTTTGATCATGGGCTTGGATACCCCCCGCTTTTTAAAGCGTTTTATGGCTCAGGATCTACGCTAAGAAAGATTCCAGACAATGCCTATGCCGCAGTACAGGCAAGCGACATCGTTACACAAGCTTATTACACCTCATTTGAGGTTGTAGCAAAATGCAATTCTGATCGAGTTCGACTTCAATTTCGCAGACGGTCAGTCTTTGATAAAGAACTCTTTTTAGGAGAAAACGGTGGAAGCCATTTTCCTCCAGGACAGTTAATCTCTGCGGTACAACACCAACCAAAAACAATTACCGTAACAATTCAAGTGTATACAGAGAATCTAGAGGGATCAGTCTATGGCGAATGAGAAGATGTTTCTCGCTGGTGACGATGCGCAAAACTATTGGAGCCTAGATTATGCTGATGGGTACTACACTATTGGAAACCATCCATCTAATGGTGATATGGATGGCGCAATTCGCTTTCCAGGAGTGACAGGTAGTGGAAATTGTCAGGAAGCGAGAATATTTCTCTTTGTAAATGACAGCTCCGGTTTATCTGGAAAAGTGGTCTTAGATATGTGGGGGATCGATGAAGATAACACAAGCCCTTTCGGAAGTGACCCATTAGGAAGAGCCAAAACATCAGAATCTACCTTTTGGGAAATAGACCCAATGCCGCTAGTTGGTGGTTTCGTTCTCTCTAAAAACGTGACGAATATCGTAAACGAAATAAGAAATAGGATGGGTTGGTCATCTGGAAATGCGATCGGATTTTTACTCGAGACACACCCTTCAAATACGCCACACTCATGGTTTTCTGGGGGAATAGATGACTTGGGTGTTGGAATGGGAAGCTCGATCTCTTACCTCTTGATTCGTGAACAAGCCGCTGGCAACTTTTCCCCAGCACCCAAGCTGATTTCTCCTCCCGTCCTCCCTGGACCAAAAAACTGGGGCCAGGCACAATCATACCCAGGAGTAAATGTATTTGAAGCAACAGATGATCAGATGTACTACACTTCAAAAAAGCGCGTTGAAAGAATTATTGAGGAAATTGATGTGAACACAACTGCAAATGTGATACTACAGATTCCTCATGGGCTTTCATACAGACCTAGAGTAACAGCATTTGCGAAATCATCCGTATCTGGACAGCGCTTCGACCTCCCACGACACATGCCATCTTCTATTCAGACAGGTCCTGAAGGAGATACGTTGGAAGGAGACATAGAATCAAATGAAACGTATATCAGGATATTGACGACTCAAAACGCTCAGGTACATTGCAGAATCTTCCTTGACGAGATCGTCCCCTAAGATGCTATACTCATCACGAGCGTTGTGACAATCACGCTCATGGCAACGTATTCCCCCGATTCGATTGGTATAACAGCCCCAGCAGATGGGTTTAAAGACCTGGGTTGGTATAACGCTCGACAGTACTTTCAAGGTTCCCTTTCAGAACCAGGTCAGATTCATCCCAACAGTTCTCAAGTCGGTGCTGGGCAAAGTGTCTCTCCTGAAGTCGTTCGTCAGTCATCTCCAACAAACCAACAGTACATTGATGCGCAAAAGTTAAGCGCTCCCGCGAGCGTTCCCTATGTTACGTCCACACAGTCAAGTTTTTTTGACGGATTAAAGACAGAAGTAGACACAGCGCGGACTGCACTGACTTCAAGACTCACTGCTGATAACACTCGTTTAGAAACGCAGATGGCTGAAGCTCGAGCAAGAGAGCAATCAGCACTTGATAGTATCAAGCCGCTTACGGCACCATTTCGTCAAGAAGTTTCTGAAAAGTATCAACCCATTATTGATCAGCAGTTCAATGATCAAATTGGTCTGACTGATCAACTTCAGACACTTCTTAACGAAGGGCAAGAACTCATCCGCAGACAACAAAGTGTCACTGGTTTAGATTCTGTTCGAAATCCCCGTATTCAACGAAGTATGAATGAAGTGGCCGCTCAAGCAGGGATTATCCAGGCGGTACTTGCACAGAAAAGTGCAAATATCGCTACTGCGTATACCATCATCGATAAAACCGTTGGGTATATCAATGATGACCGTCAGCAACAAATTAGCTACTACAACACTATCTTAAACCTCTCCAATCGAGACATTCTCATGATCGACGATAAACAAAAAGAGATTGCCAGAGAGGAGATTGCCTTACTTAAAAGTGACGTTGTTCGTTCTCAGGCAGCAATGGATGCAGTGAAGAATCTCATGATAAATCCTGACACCGCTGTATTGATGGCAAAAGCTGGTGTAACGCTGAATGACACTCCTGAACAGATAAACGCAAAACTTGCGTATGCGCAAAACTCTATCGAGGTACAGCAACAGGCTAATGAGATCACACGACAAGGCGGCACTGTGGTCACAAGCCCAGCTGGTATTGCTCCAGATAAGCTCAGAAGTTTCACTGATTCATTTGGGAATACCTACTATTACAAGATGCCATCACCTTCAAAAAGTACAAGCTGGACAAACGATCCGCTTACAAACGACTTGCTTAAAGAGCTGAGTTCCTCTGCACTGTCAGTACCAACAAGTACGACTTCATCAGGTCCGCTCAGAATTGGGGCAAACGGCATCGTAAGTCAACCTTCAGGGCTGCAGTCACTCTCACCATCCTGGCAAAAGATATTTGACACCATTAACCCTTCATTAAGGTAATTATGACGCCGACACAGCTCGAAGAGTTTAAACGTAAAGCAAGAGAAATGGGGGCACCAGAGGACCAGATTGCGGCATACATCGCAAAGTATGGAGGTGTAGGTCAGAGTGCGGCTTCCCTCCAAGCTCCTGTTGCAAAAGCTTCCCAATCAACAAATCCTGTGATCAGCCCCTTGATGAATAATGGCCTTCAAGTCGTTGACCCGACAACACCTTCGAAGACACCAAAACCAGCTCCTATCAGCGATTCCGTCGTAGACGAAGAGGTAAAGACTGGGAATCCAATTATCGACACGTTTGCGCAAGCACAACAGCGTTTTGGTCAAGGTATTGGTGGTGCAGCATCGCTAGTATTTGGAGGCAATGAACTCTTTGATCAGACACAGCAACAGTATATGGATACCGCTGACCGCATGACAGCGCAAGCAGAGTTACTCCGAAGCCAGGGTAAAGAGAAAGAGGCTAAGAAGTTTGATCAATGGGCGCAAGAGTCTATTCAAATGGCTCAACAAAATGCGGATGATCAAATTAATATGACTGACAAGGGTAAGAAAGACGTTTTAAAGGGTGGGGTAGGTACTGCAGCAAATCTCATACCATCTGGCGGATCGTCTACTCCTATCAAAGTTGTGACTAGTGCACTAGCCGGTGGTGCAGCTGGTTATGGAGTATCTGAAGATAATCAGGAACTTCAAGATATAGCGACGGGTGCGGCTGTAGGTGGCGCCATTCCATTAATTGCTGACTTTGGAAAGGGGTTGCTGCTGAATGGAAAATCAGCTGGTAATAGGGTCATAAGTAGACTTCTTAATCCATTCACAGCTCAGTTTGACCAAGAGATAGCTGATCTCGCTAGAGCTAAGAATGTAGATCTGCCAGTCAGTGCACAAACGAATAGCAATGTTGTAAAACAGGCTGAAGCACTTGCTCAAAAGTCTTTTTTTGGCAATAAGATTACGAACAAGATATTGAAAGCAAGTAATCAGATTGATGAGATTTCACAGAATTTGACGGATGAACTCGCAAAACCAATCGACAAGAAGTCTATAGGAAATGTAGTTAAGTCGGGTTTTTCAACTTTTGAAGATAATTTTAATAAGACTAAAACAAGTTTATATAATTCCGTTCCAGAAAATGTTTTGAACACTGATGCGGATACAACGTCTACTATCAAAGCGCTCAATCAAATTATCGCCGCTAAAGAAAAGTCAGCTGCCCCAAATACGAATGTTGAATATTACAAGACGATACTAGAAAGACTTCAACGTGGATCGGGAAATACTGACGATTTTATTCCCACATATGATGTATTAAAGAAAACACGTACCTCTATTGGTGAAAAGATGAAGAATTTTACTGATCCAGTTGCAACTGGAGACAGTGCAAGTTTAAAGAAGTTATACGCGTCACTGTCTGATGACCTGGAAGAGACAATCAAGAAAAACGATGAGAATGCGTACCAAATTCTTCAAGAAGCAAATACTTTTTATGCTGAAGGGATTAGCAAGATCAATAGCGATATTGGAAAGTCAATCAAAAATAGTGATCCTGAAAAGTTGATCGATACCTTACTCAAACCCAACAGTGAATCAGACATTTCACTAGTAAAGAGCATTATCGGTGAAGACGCTATTTCTGAGTTACAACAAGGTTTCACTTCAAAGCTTTATAACGACTCAGTA
Organism: Patescibacteria group bacterium UBA924; assembly: GCA_002293725.1. Classification (GTDB taxonomy): domain Bacteria; phylum Patescibacteriota; class Microgenomatia; order UBA1400; family PJMF01; genus UBA924. Next base: position 16,023 of record DBDU01000027.1, on the reverse strand, counting down.
AATGCCAGAACTCAAAAGATTGATTTGACGAAGCTTCGTTCTCAATTGAAAAAGTACGGTGAAGGATCAATAAAAGAGCTACTTGGCGAGGAAGGATTCACAACATTTCAACAAACAGTCAAGGACCTTGAAGATGTTGAGAGGCTTACAAAAGCGCTGAATAAAGGAAGCAAACCGGCTGAGGGATCACAGACTGCATTTCTGTTAAATAGCTTGAGTAACTTAGGCCTGTATGCGTTCAACCCAAAGATCTTCATTGGAAAGATGGCTGGAGAGTTCGCAATGTCACAACTTTTCACCAGTGAAACAGGGCGAAAGTTATTAACTGAGGGTTTAGGTGAAATTGCCCAAAACTCAGGAGCAAAGCTGCATAGTCCAATAGATCAGACTGTAGCTAGGCTCATCGGGGTTGCTGCATCAACTTTTGCTACTAGTCGCGATGAAGTAATAAACACTAAGAATCAAAACCAAGGCAGCAGCGACTCTCTCACCGAACAGATACCAGCAACCAGCCAAGAGAATAATGAATATAATAATCAGTTTCAAGTATCATCTCCCATATCACAAGAAAGTGTAACACAACCTAGTCCAACTTCTAGCGCAATCGAGCATCCCATTCCGGCATTTCGGAACTTTCAGACAAAGCAAGAGATGGTCGCATGGTTTTTTGGTCAGGGATCAAGTCCTGAGGCTGTCCAGCAACTGTCTCAACTTTGGGATCAGTTTGCACCTGGAGGGGCAGATCAAGATCAATACTCTGATCAGTTTCTTACGACTGGAGTTCCAGTCACCTATGCCGATAAAAAGTTTATGCTAGAGAATCCTGATAAAGTTCCAGGATCTGCGAAAACAAACGCTTCAAAATTTGCTCCAGCTGTATCAAGGGCACTAAGTCAACTCGAAACAATTAGTGGCATCAACTCTGAAGATTCTATTTTCCAGGGTGGATCTACAACCATCGGAAAGACCCTAAAGTCTCCAGGTATTCAAGCAAGAATGGCAACAGATGCAACATTCGCTGAGCGGGTAAACCAATACAAATCTTCACTATCACTTGCAATCGGTGCTATTAACCAAATGCTCGGGGCAGGAACGTTAAATGAAGGAGAGGCAACTCGGTTGCTCGAGACAGTTCCAGACGAAAACACTTCTATTGCAGATGCAAGAGCATGGTTTAAGAATGCACGAGCAATCCTTGGTGTTCAGTAGATTAGAACTATCTAATCTACTACCTACATCTTCGAGGAAGTTGTGAATCGCAATATTTCAATGGCTCAAAACAGCCAAACTGTTTTCCTTGTAAAATACAATTCTGATACTGGAGCAACTCATTGTTGTATTTGGAAAGACAAGATTGATACTGAAGCAGTTCTTTCTGACAAGAGTTGTCATCAAGAGTAGTTGTGTTTTGGTAAATAATGACTTGTTGTGGTGGATCCCTCTGATATGAGGGAGAAATTGTGAAATATTTAATTATATAATTTTCTATTTCACTCTCGGGGGCTCCCATCGCTCTTGCTTTTCGCACAAATTCATTTAACTCTTCCTGAGTTATTTCACTCTTCTCAGTACGTTCGCTCTCTATTTTATGTGTTGCAAGTTCAGGTGATGGGTAGGGCATTACAGTGGGAAATGGATATGAAGACGCCTTAACAGTATTCACTATCTCAATAGGCTGATTCGACTTCACTTCGACTGGGTGCGCCCCTCCCAATACTGAGGTTGCTAGGATGAATAAGGGTGCGATTAAACTCTTTACGTTGCTCAAGATGTTTTCCATAGACATATTTCTATAAAACCAACCGATTTTTATCAATTAATTACTTCGTACTCAATCAGTTTAGTATTATTATCAAACTTTGCCTCTGGGTACTTTTTCTCTGGGTTCAGCTGTATTTCAAGTGTATGCTTTCCCAAACCAAGTGGCAACTTGATATCTTCTCGTCGTATTTGCTTTCGGGACTGCTTTTCGATGACATCAATATCAAATGATGAAAGAGTCTCACCGTCAGCAATAATTTTAAGCTCAACATTTTTAGCATCTTCATGGCCGTTGTTTCTAATAAAAAAGAACATAAACTCAAACGAGTTGCCCTCTTTCACCCAAAAGTTTTGATTATCTTTTGGCCCATCTAAAGGGTCTCCAAACTTATTGAGCGAGCTATTCTTAGGGTAGTTCGGAATAATAGAGACTCCTTCAAAATTAAGATCATTCGTTATAGTAGGCATCGGGGTTGGACGTGGAGACGATGTACTTGATTTTGCACTCACACTTGCAATCGGACTCGGAGAAGCACTCCTCGTTGCCTCCTCAGAAAGCTCTGGAGTGAGCACGGTTGGACTGGGTAATACTTCAACAACAGGTGAAGGGAGTGGCTGTGGGGTCGGGGCAATGTTAATGCCTACAACTCCAAGTGTGGTGACACTAAACCAGATAAGGAACTCTCGAGCTCCGTCAATGAGTGATGAAAATGACATGTTTCCTCCAGAACTTTATGAAGATTGTAGCAGTTTTCATTGATATTGACTGACATAGTATGATCATGATATGCCAAAACCAAATGACCTTCTTGAACTTCAGCTAGATGAGCTCAGGAGAATGTTTGACGGTATATCAGAGATATATACGCAAACTCGCACGAAGATTTTTGCATTTATGAGTGGAGGCCTAGCCTTTCTTGCATTTTACTTTAGCTCTCAAAAACTGAATGCACCACAAGAAACATACGGCATAATAATATATTTCTTAGCATTAGGACTTGAGATATTTTCGCTAGCAGTACTCTTTATCGCTACACAGTCAGTTCCTTGGAATATCCCTCCAGAAACTTCAGAAGTTAAGAAGAACAAGTTCAAGGATCGAAACGAATTTTTAGTTTATATGTGTGAACAGTATTTAGAAGCAATCAAAAATAATGGATCCAGATGTGAGGAGAAAAGAAAGCAATTAGATTTAGCTTTCCCATTATTGATTGCTGGTGCTATATTATTGTTAATCATTAAAAGTTTCCTAAAGGAAGGAGTAACATGCGTCTCCTGAATGACATTTATACAAATTAATGATTTGGACTGTATAGTTCAATGAATCTAGAAAGATAACCCCGCTCATAAGGCGGGGTTTTTGCTTATGTTAGAATGAATGCGAGCGTTGTGAACAAAAAACTGCTGAAATGCAGTCAGCAACGCTATGAAACCAGGTCGCCCCTCTGAGTACTCTGATGATGTACTCAACCAAGTAGATCTCTACCTTTCCAAGTGTAAAGACAAAAAATACACCTTCCACAAGACAGTTGGACTGAAATCAGATACCTATGAACAGCGTATTACTGTCAACCTCCCCTCAATTGAAGGTTTTGCAAAGTTTCTGGGTGTAAGTCGAAAGACTCTGTATAACTGGCGTGATGAACATTCAGACTTTGCAGAAAAACTTGACGATATTCTTGCGGAGCAACAACGTCGCTTAGTAAACAATGGCCTCTCTGGCGACTACAACTCTACAATCTCCAAGCTCATTTTGTCATCGAACCACGGCATGCGCGAGCGTGTTGATGCGACCACTGATGATCAGCCATTTTCCTCCTTTAGTGATGAACAAATTAAACGAATCGCTCAGCTTGTCTCAAGCGGAGAAGGAAGCTCTGGTAGTGCACCTCGCACGTAAGAACCTCATTGCTTTCTCTATAGCTACAGACGAAAAGTACCAAGACACTTGGTTTCACCGCCGTCTCGCATCCATTTTAGAAGATGCTGTAAAGCGTGTAGAGCAAGGTGAGGATGTTCGCATCATCGTTGAAGCGCCTCCCCGACATGGGAAAAGTGAAATATCTACAAAAAAGTTTGGCGCGTGGATTCTTGGAAATCATCCTGATTGGCCGATTATTGTCGCTTCCTATTCAGGAGGACTCGCTGAAGAGTTCGGTCTTGGCACTCGTGACATTATGCAGTCACCGCAGTATCAAAAGATATTTTCAACTCGACTACGGAGGGATTCAAAGGCAAAGTCGAAATGGAAAACAGATCAAAAAGGGAGTTATACAGCAGTCGGCGCAGGTGGAGCTATTACTGGAAAAGGATTCAAGATTGGCGTGATCGACGACATGTTTAAAGACCGCAAAGAAGCAGAGTCCCTGACTATTCGAGACGCACGGTGGGATTGGCTACGCTCTACGTTCATGACGCGTCAGGAAGGTGCATCACTCATCATCATCATTAACACTCGGTGGCACGAAGATGACTTGGTTGGTAGGTTACTCAAGCAGCAAAAAGAGAATGAGGAAGAAGGGCTGGATGATTTTGATAAATGGGAGGTTGTTAGTTTCCCAGCAATTGCAGTTGAAGACGAATTTTATCGTAACAAAGGAGAGGCTCTATGGCCTCAAAAGTACCCAATTGAAAAGTTAAAAAAACTAGAAATTGCGCTCGGACCCTATGAGTTTGCTGCTCTCTATCAAGGAAGTCCAATTACTTCAGAAAATCAAGAGTTCAAAGAGAGTTGGTTCAAATATAGAACTTTTGCAGAGGTGCTGGCATTAAATACAAGGAAGTTTGCTACGATCGATCCTGGAGGGAAAAAGCTAGAGAATGACTACACTGGAATAGTTCGCAACTATGTCGATCAAGAGAACAACTGGAATATTAGGGCGATGGGCGTTCACTTTGATAGCATGGAGTTGTGCAAATATATCTTTATTCTCCATGATGAAGGATTTGAGGTGATTGCGATTGAAGAGACCGTCTATCTAAAAGCGGTGAAACCATTCTTTGATGAAATGTGCAGAAAGAGAAATAAGTTTCCAAACGTTCTCCCCATTCCTCAACCAACAATCCAAAAGGAGGTGAGAATTAGAGGTATTATTCCGAGATATGCAAGCGGGTCGATTTACCATATCGTTGGAGAATGTGCAGACTTGGAAGGGCAACTCAAAGTATTTCCAAAAGGCGCAAATGATGATGTTCCAGATGCTTTAGCCATGCAAAATGGAGTTGCAGAACAGCCTCAGACTCTATATCAACATAAAGTAGCAGTCGCACAGCGACAACACCGAAGGGAGCATGCCAGCAAGCGAGCTGGGATGTAGATAGTATGCTAACACCAGATACTGTACGAAGTTTGCTTGCTAACAACGACTTTCTTGCATTTAAGGATCACCTTGAAGACTGTTTACAATCTCTTAACACCGTCACAGGACTGTCCGAACTCTCAAATGAACATGCGGGTGAAGAGGCAAAGGTCCGTTTACGAAGTGCACAGGTCATTGCAGCCATTCTTCACCCGCTCGAGGTATCTGTAGAGAAAAAACAACTGGATGTAGAAAAACTTATTGCTGCACATAAACGAGCTGGACTTGCCTAACGTATGCGAGCGCTTAAATCCACAAACGAGCAATTTAATGAGTTTTTGAGAGAAACGTACGATAGAGCTATACGACTGCGTGATAATCCAAGTGCCGATGATCTTCGTGAAGTTCGACAAGAGGAATTAAAAGAACAACGGCTTCAACGAAAGAAAAAACGACTCAAACATTTTGGCATGTGACACACTTTGATATATATCTGCGAACGTTGATGCTTTTCTTACGGCTATCGAATCGGTTTTTACGATGATATCGTTCAAATATGGCATCATACGAAGAACTTCAATCACAAGCTCAAGCACTCGGTCTACCCTACGATAACGTAAGTAAAAAAGATCTTGCCAAGTCAATCAAAGCAGCGCAATCCTTACCCGATTCTGAAGAGGAGTTGTCTTCAACAGAGACTGCTGATACCCAAGATGATCCCCTAAGTAATGAACTAGAAACGGTGGATGATGAAAACATCCCTACAGTAAAGACGCAAGAAGATCCTGACCCAGAACCTGAAGAATCACTTCCTTTATTTGCGAAGGTAGTGAAACAAGGCCGCGTCATTCGCCAATATAGTTTAGTAAACCATGGTGAACGTTTTATAGAGCTCGCACAAGAATTTGCAGCAAAACAAGGAGCTGTGGTTGAACCCGTGTACTAAACACACACGTATACAAGTTAAGAGAGCGCAACATCATTCTGACCGTTTGGTTGGGAGATGATCGTGAATTAATACTTGAGGGACTTGTTCCTCAAAATAGAGTTCACAGCGCTCAAATCATCTCTCAGTCAAACCGCCAGATAGGCGGTTTTTTTTATAGCTGGAAACAGCAAGAGTTGGAGTCCAATGGACGAACACACAGCAGATTTATCCCCTGATGAGCAAAAAGCTGAACAGGAAGGATTAAAAGAAGTTCCTGAAGACGAACTTCGAAAGAAAGTAGCTGAGGAGTACGGAGTAGATCCTGAAAGTCAGTCAGAACTTCTCGAAAAAATCGTCGCGAAAGAGAAAGAGCACCGCAAACGTACGTCTGGAGTCATTAGACAAAAGATCAAGTACAGAAACGAGCTCAACACGATCAAAGGAACTCCTAAACCTATTAACAACCAAGAGGAAAGCAAGATCGATCCGCAGAAGATTGATGAGATGGTGAACGAAAAAGTCAAAGCAAGTTTGGAAGAACGAGACCTTAACAACCTCAATTTACCAGATGAATTGAAAGACGAAGTTCGCACACTCGCACAATTGAAAAAGATCTCAGTACTTGAAGCAGCAAAGTTACCCTACGTTACTGCACGGAAGTCTGAAATTGAGGCAGATCGATTAATTAGAGACGCAACACCTAAAGGTGACGGCCGCGGACCCGCACATAAATATTCGGATCCAAGCAAAATGCCGAAGCTGACGGACTTTGACTACAAATCTCCAGAAGGTAGAACGCAGTACGAAACTGCGCTCGCCGAATGGAAGAAACGTCAAAAGTAGCACACTCTACTGCTTTCCAAAACTATAAGGAGACAGCATGTCTTTCGACGCTGCACGCGCCGAGTTTTGGGATAGATTACAACTTGATTTCTACACCGCTAACTCAGCGTTTTATTTAGCAAATCGTGAACTTGAAGAAGTTATCGGGCAACAGGGGCGAAAAGTCCACGTTCCAATTCTCAGTCACCCTAATGTTGGTACCTATGTCCCACACTCCGATATCGCATTTAGTCAGAAGAACGCTACTGACCAATTTCTAGAGGTAGATACCTTCAAATATGCTGCTGAAGACATTGATGACACCGAGTCAAGTCAAACACCCTTTGATTTGCCAGGTCATTCAATGAAATCAATTCGCATGGGATTGATGAACCAAGCTGAGCAAAAGTTCTTAGATCAGATCTCTGGAGCTCATTTCACCATTGATGACAACGGCAACCCGCTTGTTATCACTTCAGCCAACATTCTGGATGTTGTGCAGATGGCTGAGGGAATCCTAGGTTCTGCCGATGTTTTAGCCGGCCGTCCAACCGCTGAAAAAGCATTGGTTCAAGGTCCTCGCACCGTTGCCGCAATGCGACGTTCTAAGGCTGATCGAGAATCTCGATTAGGCGATGAAACTCTCGCAAACGGTATTGTTGGACCATGGATGGGTTGGACCGTCGTTGAAAACAACAACCTCCCTTGGAGCGGAATGTTGAAGGTTGCAACGCAGCCAACAGATGGTGACACGGTTACGATCGCTGGTGTCAAACTCACCTTTAAAACTTCTCTAGGATCAACTCCAGGAAACGTTTTAATTGGTGTTGATGCTGCTGCAGCTCGAACCAACCTTCTGTCTGCTATTCATGGCACCGCCGGTGCGGGATCGACCTATGTAGAGCTTTCAGATAACGATGTGTTCTTACTCCGTCGCCGACGCAGACTGGCAGGAACGGTAAACAGTAGCGACATCACTTTCACTGGATATGGGGACATTGCAGTGTCCGAAACCTTAACGGCTGCTGCTGACATTTGGAGCAATCTTTACCAAGATTCTGTCTTCATGATCCGTGGCGCCATCGACTTCATCGTTCAAATGATGAAGCTGAAAGTTGTCGAAAAAGAAAAGGGCTTTGCGCAACTGGTCAAAGGAATGATCGGAGTTGGAGCGAAAGTCTTTAAAGACGGCGAAATGATGATGGTTCGCGTTCGCCAAGACGTCAGTGCTTGGAAATAAGTTCGTAACTGATCAGTTTTGCGGGGTTCTGATTAAAAACCCCGCGCTCAACCATTAACACACAGAAAGAGCACATATGTTAAACAATCAACGCGTCAAAGAGTTCTTAAGTAGACTCATGGGTGGATCTTACGCTGAATATTCAAAGACAATCCCATTTTATCCAACGATCGATATTCGAAAAGCAACGGTAGTTACCAAAACTGCTGACTACTCCATTACAGAGAGTGATCTGCTTAAACCTACCATTTTTAACAATGCAGGGGATGACGGTACACAAGTTTTATCACTTCCTAAAGCATCTCGATCGAGAGGGTGTGTCGTTCGGGCACACGCTCTTGCAACACAAGCAATAAGGTTTCTTCCACAAACAGGCGAAGCAGTGAACTATAACGGCAGCGCTGTTGTCACAAAGTACCTCAATATTGCAGGTGTTATCGGCAACTACGTCGAACTGTTTTGTGACGGATATCAGTGGGTAGTTACCCAAGCGAATGGAGCTGTAACTAAAGAAGCGTAATCAAATGCTCTTAATTACTGCTTTTTTAAAAAGGAACGACTTATGAATCAAACAACTTCTTTCGCGCAAGACCTCACAGGAAAATCAAGAGAACTTCTTATAGACGTTCAGGGCTATGTAATTGCAGCTCTAAGACTTAGTGGAACATGGTCTGCGGTACTCACTATTGAAGGCACTACCGATGGTCAGAACTACGATACTTTGGTCGATCAGCAGGGAGTATCACTCTTAGCAATCGATTCAAATCGAAAAATTGTTTTTGACGTTTCTACGTTGAAAAAAATCAAAGTACGAATTAGTACATACACATCTGGTACTGTCAAAGCATCTGTGCTTCTTAATGAATCTGGAAGTCTTTTTGGTGGAATTATTTCAATCTTTTCAGATGTTTGGGACAACACCCTTCACTTTTTTAATGTTGGATTGAAATCATTGATTGCCGGGGAAGATGTAGATAATCATGTTCTTGGAACACTACCAAAACCCGCAATATCCGCATTGTATTCCCCAATTGCATTTACTAACTTTGGAACTGCTGCAAAAGCCAACGTTAAGAGTGTGCCAGGACATATATTCAGCATTGATTGTCAGAATGAGAACGCAGCAGTTAGATATTTGCAAATCTTTAATTTGGCTGCGAATCCAATTGATGACTCAAGCGTTCCACTTTTCTCTTTTATGATCCCAGCTGGATCTGGCACTACACCTGGAATTAGATCGATTGGAAGGGAGTTCTTTGGTGAAGGTGGCTATTACTTACCAACAGGCTTGTCATGGGGGATATCAGTAGATCCAGATGTATTTGACGAAACAGGTGTAACCGTTGGAGAGCATCAAATTAACGGTACGTACATCTAGAGGAGCGTATATGGGACTCAAATGGGACGGCATCGGACTCGTCATGGGTTTTCTTGGATCTCCTATCAATCCTTCAAACACAGCGTTGCTCCAATCCATCTACGAAGATTACAAGCTTATTAAGCAGCTTGGGTTCCAGCTCATGCGTCCAGGTGCAACTGACCCTGGCTTCGTCAATGCCTATCCCTTTTCCAAAATCATGGTGCAGTATGCCGCCGAGATAGGCTTTCAAAAGATCATGTGGGGACCAACATGGACAGGTTTTTTCGGTCCTCTTACCGCCGCGTCTTATCCCGGGTACCATCAGCAAGTACTTGATGCGCTTGAGTGGGCTATTGCGAACGGAGTCACAGAGTTCGCAATTGGAAATGAAATGGAGTCTGAGGTTGATAATACAACCCTCACATTCGCTCAAATGATCGAAGAGATCAAGAATACAGCTATTGCATGTCAGGCAATCAAGGCGGCTCATAACTCAGACATTAAAATCACCTATACTTCAACTGCTGGGTCCTTGATTGTTAATCTTTGGATTAGCACAGGCATCACCCCAGGAGTGGATCTAGACTATATTTGCTTTAATCCTTATGGTGCAAATCAGACTGATATACCTGGTTTTTTCACTGACTGTAAGAGAATATGGGATGGATTCGGAACGTTAGCAAGACTGAGTGAATTTAACCTTGTTATAGACTCTCAGCCCAAAACAATACCGCCAGAACGTCAAGAAATAGAAATTAGCAAACGAATACACATTATAAGGTCTCTTGGATTTGAGGAGGCATATTTCTACGTCTGGAAGAAAGCTGAAGGATCAAACCCAGAAAACAATTCTTTAGCTCTTTCAACGGGCGGATATCGAGATGAGTTTTGGTCAATATTTTCAGGGAGACGTTGGTTTAAAAACGTATAGCTATGGTACTTTTTCGAACAATCGATGAGCTTCGTTTTCCCGTAGATGGTTTTGGTGGAAGCTTAATTTTTGATGGAGTTGATGATTTTGTTACGATTCCTGGAATTATTCCCTCAGTGAGTGCATTTTCGTGGTCAACTTGGGTGAAGATGTCCCCAAGTCATCCAGCATTTGGCATGATTTTCGATTATAACCAAGATAATCGAGGCACAAGATTTCTCTACGACAGCACTGTATTAAGACGGTTTAATTATGAAGTCGCGAATGGGACATCAATAAGTGCCGTTACACCAAATAACTTTCGTTTGCTCAATGGTTGGGTAAACTTTATTGGCACATACAACGGATTGTCATTTTCACTGTATATGAATAACAAGTTCGTGCAAAGTCAAAGCAAGACAATGATTGCACCTACGTTGCCACAGATTCTAACTTTAGGAAGAAGATCTTCGGAGGCAAGTGGTTTTGGAAAGTTTAGCCTTGCCCATTTTGCATGGCAAAATGGTGTAGTATGGACCGAAAAGCAACGTGCCGATGCCTATTATTTAGGTCAATTTCCCAAAGAAGCGAGCTGGTACAACTTCTTAGATAATGTAGATGATCAATCCGAAAACGGTAATCATATGGAGATTGGGGAAGGAACTTCATTCGGAGATGGTCCGCACCATGGTCCTAGACAGATGGCGAATTATAGGGGAAATGTGGGTGAACTGAGGTCAGCGAGTCTTGAGAATGCAACAAATAGAATAACTCTTCCTTCTTCTCCACTTTTTTACAATAACGCTTTTACAATTTCTGGGTATATGAAACCATCAACAGTGGATACTAATCGAACACTGTTTGGGTGGTCAGGTAATAGTACACCTCAAGTTGCTATCACTTCCGGCAACTTTCTTCGTTTAAATAAACAAAATATTGCATCTATCGCAACTACAACTCGACAGGTTCTAAAAGATATTTGGCAATTTTTTGCGGTCAGTTTTGACGAAAATGGTGATTATAAATTATATCTTTGCAATAGCTTATCGAAACCAATTCCACTCGTGGCTGGCAACTCAGTACAAACTTGGACATACAGCACATCAGTGCCATATGTTGGAAACGTAGTAGGCTTTGCTCAAGCTTTCCGTGGATTGTTAAAAAACGTTAAATACTTTAACCGAGCACTGAGTCCAGAAGAAGTTATTCAGGCTAAAGTTGAAAATGACTTCAATTCGCTAGATGACTGCATTTCATTATTTAAATTAGATGAGGCAAGTGGAACTACTGCAGTTGATATAGTAAACGCATTAAATGGAGTGAAGACCAACGTTGGATTTTCAAGTAACGTACCATTCCCTCCAAGAAATCAGTTGTAAATGTGGACAAATAAAATTAAAGATCCAAACCAATCCCAATGGAGCACTCCAGAAAAGTCTCAGTTGATACATGTGCTCACATTTCAAAGTGGTGTTGGAATCCAATACCAAAATGGTGATGGGATGATTTCACGCATCACGCACCAAGAACAATGGTCTACCAAACAAAAACAGGTTTGATATAATAAATGTTGAGCGTTGTGAACAGTCGAGGTTCACATCGTCGAACATACTTATTCCCCAGTCACTCAGCTTCCAGAACTTGTAGAAGCACCTCAAAACAATGATGTCATTCATATCATTGATGTTTCTGACGATACAGATAGTGATGAGGGCTCTTCAAAAAAGATTTCAGTTGCACATTTATTAGAGAGCAGAGCGCTCGCATCTGATGTTGAAACCATTGAAACGTCACTCTCAGATCTATTAAGTGACTTCATCGAGCTTGAATCAGATTTTTTAGTCGAGCATTATGCTGATGGTCATCATAGAGACATCGTCGCTGATACTATCAATGTTGGAAACACTATCCTTTTTGATGGGGTACTGGATGAGGATACTCTCGCCTCTAATTCACCTACAAAGCTTCCTACGCAGCAAAGCGTTAAAGCATACGTCGATGCTACTATCGCTGCTACCCACACCGGCTGGTCTCCTGCAGGCCATACCTGGACATACGCTTCGCCAACAACCCTCACTATCGCTGGAATTGACCTTACTGCTGTGTATCAACCTGGAACGTATCTTCGTTTTAAGCAGGGCGGAAACTACAAATACGCTGTTGTAAAAGAGGTAGCATTTTCAACAAACACAACAGTAACGATATTTACTAACACAGATCACACCATTTCAAACTCAGCAATCACTGATAACGATTATTCCTATCAATCGAATCCTCAAGGTTTTCCGCAATGGTTTAACTTTAGTCCAACCTGGACTGGCTTCTCGGTTGCACCGGCTGGTGGAATCTACAGATATAAAGTCACTGGGCGCATGATCACGTTGATGATACAACCAACATCTGGTGTTTCTAACAGCACCTCGACTGCCGTCTCAGTCCCAGTTGCGACATCTGACGATACTCACATGTTAGGGAACTCCTACGATAATGGAGCGTGGCAATCAGGAGCAAGTCCTGCATATCTTCCTGCATCTTCAACAACGATGAATCTCTACAAAAATACGAACCAAACAAATAACTGGACGAATACTGGCGCAAAAGCATGGTATGGCGTCGTAAGTTACAAGTTTTAAGGATTTATGAGCGAGTATACAAGCACATTACAATGGTCACAACTTCCTGTAATGCTATCTTTTTTAAGCGCAGCTGTTCTCGTTGCCGGCGCGTTCTTCACCGTAAAGATCGATATTGCTCGACTTGATCAGAAGGTAGAGACACTTGCATCTGCAACCGAAAAGATTCCAGATAAAATTAATGATCATGAAACAAGAATTACATTACTTGAGAGTAGAAAACAGTCGTTACTTCAATCTCCTTCACTACCAAATAAAGTGTTGTCTCCAATTCCTTCACCCCAACACTCTTCATCTGTACGCATTGATCGGCCATCACCCATATATTCAGCGCAGATAGTAACAACAGAACATCAACAACAACCACAACTCCCAGACCCAGACAGTGTGAGACTGCCAACACCTGGACCATCTCCACTACTTCACATCTCACTTCCAACACCTGTTCTGAATATTCTAGGAGGGGGCTAATGGCTGAACGAAACCTACGAGTACCGTACAAATCACAGTGGGACGAGGATGCTAGAAAAACAGCAAACGACTGTGGGCCTGCGAGCATTGCGATGATTTTGGCATATTACGGCCAAAACTTTTCAACCGATCAAATCTTTGAAAAGACTGGGGCAGGTCAAGGACTGATTACTTTTAATCAACTTAAGCAAGCAATTGAAGCATGTGGGTTTGAATATGTGAGAAAGGATAATCAAACATCTGACAGTATTAAACAATACATCGATCAAGACGTTCCTGTAATTGCTCTTGTGAAGTACGGCAGTCTTGGTAGTACTGTTCAAGATAAAAACTTTAAGGGAGGGCATTTTTTCACTGTAGTAGGTTATCGAGATGATGGTTATTTTGTGAATGACCCAAACTTTAAAGGAGACCTCAGAGATCATGGGGACCACCATTTTTACCCAAAAAGCGATTTTGAGAGAGCATGGTCTGATGCAACGAAGGACGGCAACCCAAAAAATTCACTGATTATTATCCCAAGAAAATCCCATACCTCATCATCTTCATCTCAATCAGGATCTGATCTGAAATATACAGAACAACAGATGAAGGAAGAGAGGGAACGGGCAGACCGTCATTATCAGATGTTCGAAGAGCAAAAAAGCCGTGCTGAAGGATTGCAGCAAGTTGTAGAAGTGCAAAAAACGAACCATGATCGCTTCGTTGAGAAAGTTGCACAGCTTCTAGGATCTACATCGGACGAAAACGGAGTCATCCAATTTGCAACGAACCTAGGAAAAGTTAAAGATAATGCTGGAAATTGGGAAGATAAATATGAGCGAGAAGTTCAAGCAAGAAAACAAGATTATCTAGATCATCAGGCTGAACTTAAGTCATTAAAAGAGCGCATTGATGCGATTGAGATAGATCACAATAACCAGATCAGAGATATTCAAGATGAACACAAGAAACATCTTGACGGAATGCGCGAGGAATTGAACATTGCTATTCAGAGTGCTCAAGTAGCAGAAGAAGCTCTAAAGACAGCGACGAAGTTCGCCTCATTTTGGAAGTGGGTTGTTAATATATTCACCCAACAGAAAGGTCCCGATGTTTGATTTTCTCAAGTCCACTCGCTCCATTGCGGTAGTGTTGGTACTCATTCTATTATTTGTGGTCGTAGTTGGATCGTTTTTTAAAGAACTCCCAGATAGTATTCTTGCTCTTGTGGGTTCAGTGGTGACTGGTGTTGTTATTGCGTATTTTGGGAAACGAGATGAGCCCAGCGATCGTAACACCTAAGCTCACGTTTTGATCGCCTCAAATAGAAGTGTTTTTGCTTCTAAGATCTTTTTGTAGTCGATCTCACTACATTCATCTAATTTTTGAGCGTCAATATACTCATGAATTTGCTTAATAAGTGACTTGGCTCCAAGCACTTTTATAACCAAAGGGTCCTTCTGAAGTGCCTTGCGCTGCGCATTCAGGTTGCCATGATAATACATTCTGGTTGTTTTAGGATCTGTATGCCCCAATATGTCTTGAACTGCAAACAGCGCAGCGTCATTATCGAGCAGCTTGGTCGCGAGTGAGTGACGAAAGGAGTATGATGTGAGATTTTTGAGTATACCAAGTCGTTTTTTTCTTTCGTTAAAATGCTTGATCCATGTGTAATCTCGAATCGGACTGTCTTGTAAATAGGTCGTAAAAAGAAATTCAGTGTTACACGTCTTAAGATATTCGTTCAACACAGGTTGCAGGATGGGGGATATCGCAATCACTCTACCTTTTCCGGTTTTTGAGTATCCAAGAATAATTGAGTTATTTGATTGATCGACATGTTTTCTCTGTAATTTTGCAACTTCATTCGGCCGAGCGCCAGTAAACGCAAGTATGTAAAAGAACGCGGTCATTTTTACATAAGCCCCTCTGACTGATCGTTTCTCTCCTTCCTCAAGTGTTAGGAATGACATGATCTCCTCATCTGAAAAGGTGCCTTTTTCTTCTGGGGATTCCTTAAATTTTTTAAGGAGTCTTGGATCAAACTCTATCTGTTTAAACTCGACGTACTTCTTTGCTGTTTGCACATATTTATTTAGAGAAGCAGCAGAATACTTCTGTGCTTGGGACGCCAAAAACAACTCAAAGGTGTGAGGTGTGAAGGGGGTACAGGCTTGTAGGAGAACTTTTAAGAAGATCTGGAGCTGCTTAATTGTTCTCTGACTCAAGTTTTGACGCTGTAGGTAGAGTCGAAACTGCGCCAGCTCTGCATCCATATATAACCCGAACATCGTAGCTTTTCCGGGTCATCAACACAATGTACATTTACTACATCACTTGAAGTCATTATTCTCTTGTTGACATGTAAACAAAAGTAGTTTATTGTCTAAGAACAATAGATTAATAATCTCATTGTTTCAGTAAGGTGCTTGCACTTTACTTCTTTTTATCTCGATAGTAATTTTCAAGGTTAAACTCCTAGCCGGGGAGCACACCTTAGAAAAAACTACAAAAAAAAAGAAGTTGAGACCCTCATCACCCTTACTGAAAAGTAAGGGTTTTATGTTAATTGGGCGCAACTATAACACACTTGCCAAGCTGTCTCTTATACACATCT
>DBDU01000021.1 GCA_002293725.1 Patescibacteria group bacterium UBA924 | reverse complement strand
TGTGAAGTTGATCACATGTTCCACCCCGGCCACTTGGCCGCTCCTTTTTCATAGCGTTACCCGGCTCCCCCCCCGCCGCCACCGCCTCCGCCACCCCCACCACCTGAAGCGCCGCCCGAAGATCCTGCACCACTGGCTCCGTAACTAGAAGTGACTGAGCTAGAAAGAGAGCCTAAGGCTGAAGAAAGTGAGCTCATGCTAACGTCGAATCCACCACTTGAACCAGCAGAAAAGCCAGCCCAGTAACTGGAAGCAAGTCGTTGATCAGCGTGGGAAAACTTAACTGGTAACTGACTCAACGCTTTGACGGACACTCCCAGTAAGCTACCGTAAATTAAGTACTTCTCCCACAAAATAATTGAGTCAATTGGGTACTTGCTGGTGGTGTTGTAGTCAGAGATATGTTTTTTAAAGGCTTTCCAGTTGGCTGCTTCTTGAGCTCCTTTAATCGTTCGTTTCTCTTTGTGGTCTAGCAAAATAATCATGACAAAAAAGACAAAAGCTGCTACTGCCAAGCTAACAAAACTTGTTAAACGAGCGAACTCACTCACTCCACTTTGAATAGCAAAGGTAGTTAAGAAAGCAAAACAACCAGAAACTACTGCCGTGGCAATTGCTGGTGCAGCAAAAGAGTTTTTGTTGGCATGCGTATCAAAGTAGCCAGTGGAGAGATTCGCGCGCAGAGCTGTACTTTCGAGCTCTTCAAAGAAAAGTTGAGTTGAGGACGGATGTTGTTTACAGTACTTCACAATACTGTCTAAAGGGATAGCAGTAAATGTACTGCCATCACTTCTTTCTACGCTCTCTTCGCCAACGGTGTCACGAATAAAACGGTAGACTTTGAGCTCAACGCCGGTCAGTTTACCGATGGGCTGCTCATCCAATGGAATGAGATAGTACTTCCAATCTTTAAAGAGCAGTCCGTGTTTTTGATCACTGCGTACAAACTTAAAGTAACGACGATGAACAAGGTTCAAGACTGTGGCGATAAATGACTTTGGGGTGAGTGATTTCTTGGCATTAAGGAGCTGCTCTACCTGGGAAGGTGACAGCTCACTGGGAGGCTCCCACAACGTCCCGGTATGGTTAACTTTAGGTAGGGGTGCTTCTTTATGATTTTTCCAAAAATCAAAGAAAGACTTAAAGAAAAAACCTAAAGTGAAGATGATAAACAAAATGTTTGCACCACCAAACGCAATCGCAATCTGTTGTTGCTGCTTAATTCTGGCGATAGTGTCGCGAATATAGTCATTTTCCTGTCTAGTAATCTGTGCTTTGGTCAGTGCGCCAGGAGCTCCAGCTGTGAAGGTAGTTTTAGGCGTAATAATACGACCTTCAAAGAAAGTTTCTTTTGGGAGTCTGTCTAAAGTAAAAAGGACATTATCAGCGGTCGGAATACTAACTCTGCCTGTACTGGGACCGTGTGCCCACGCTTGAACTTGATCATCAGGAATTCCTGCTGGAAGTGTTACATCTACAGAAATATTGCTTTGCGCATGATCCCACTCGTCGCCAATCCACTGCCAATAGAGCTCTGCCACATCCTGTTGCAGTGTAATGGCATTCTCAACGGTGTAGTAGAGGGTAAAGGTTTTTTGACCACCAGTGGTATCGTAAAACCACTTGACGTAATACTGATCTGCTTCTTCGTTGACGTAAAAGCTATGTAACCGCTCTAAGCTAGATGCATTTTCAAGCGCATTAGTACTTTGTCTGTAACAGGTGTCTTCATCACACAAGCGAAAGTTACTAATTTTATAAGGGACGTCTCTGCCCGGATTTTTGGAAGCATCAGGTTTTTTCTTAATGGTCTGGTAAGCAAAGCTAAAACTACCATCGTAGTCATAGGTTCGGGCTTCTTGAATGCTCATCGAGCCATTCGGCGAGATATTGGCTTGGACGTCAACTTTATCGATCGTATATGACTTGGCTGAAACAGGAGCTGCAGACAGCAAAAATGCACCAGCCGTAATGAGGAACAAAAAACATGAAGTCAAAACTCGCTTCATACCTTAGCCTTTATTTTTCAACATTGAGAAGACAATACCTACGATAATGCCAATCACGATTAGGTTAGAAAGACCTGCAATGGCGATGAAACCAAAGATAGATAAGAGCCAGAGAATAAAAAGAACGCCGGCAATCTCACGGAAAGGACTAGGCAAGATCCCAATTGCCCACAGAATCAGTAAGAAAATGAGTACGTTGAGTAAAGTAATCGGTTGACCATTAAAGTTAAACAAGACAAAGTTCGGCAAGGTGAATCCAGGAATCTGAATCATGCCAGTAACCAAAAAGATGACGAGTAAAACGAGGATAACTTCAGTCATGACTGCTCCTTATGAATAAGTGATTGTAGTTGTGCATGGAGAGCAGGAGCGGCGGCACAGTAGGTGAAGTTGAGGTCTGCTTTTGTTAATGGTTGGGTGTAGTCCATCTTGGCACCTTCAAACGAAGTGTACATCCCGCCTGCCTCTTCAATCACAATCTGTTGAGCTACATTATCCCAGATTTTGCTGGTTCTATTCAATGCCCCGCCGTAACTGCCTTTGACCAACATCCCAATGTCAAAGACACTGTTACTGCTGCGTAAATTACGGATACCTAGAATAATTCGAGCTAGCGTTTGGGTTTCTTCTACAGTTTGAGTTGGATTTTCTTGATGACCATCAATTCCATATGCTACTAAACAAGAAAGGAGTTTTTCTTCGGCCGTAACATGAACAGGGATTCCGTTACATTGAGTGCCTTTGCCTTTTTCCGCTACATAGATCTCTTCAAAAGATGGCAGTGATAAACCACCAGCAACTGGGGTATCACCATCCAGCAAGCCCAACATAGTTCCGTAGGTAGGAATCCCGTTGGCAAAGTTGCTGGTGCCATCAATGGGATCCACTACCCAAGTAAATTGGGAACCGTTATCGATCACGCCGGCTTCCTCGTCAATAATATTATGGTCAGGAAACTCGGCTTGAATGGCCGCAATGATTGCTTTGCCGATCTCCAAGTCAGTCTGTGTTAAGACCTGGTTGTTATCGCCAGCTTTAGTGCTGCCTGAGACTTTACCGAACTGATCACGTGCAAGCTGTGAAGTTTGAGCGAGTGTTTTGGAGATGAATGACGCAAACATATCTTGGGTGATCATACACTACTCAAGCAGCTATTGATGACAGAGCACAACTACTTCAAAACGCCAATTACCGCTCTCGTTTGGTAATCGAAAGCGTCCTCTTGTGCAGCAGTAGGACTATCAGGCTCTTCACCATAAGAGTATCCCCAACCGGCGTCTTCCATACTTTTAGTTTCTATCAGCTCGTATTCAGGATAGAGCGCTTCTTCTTGTTGAGGAGTTAATGTTTGAAGGACATAGCTGCGAGGATCATCAACCACGAAGTACCTTGGAGAGTGGTCAGCGGTTTCTTGGGCTTGGGTGATGATCGTCTGGACTGCTTCACCCGCTCCACCTTTAGCCATCAGGCCATACTCTCCCTCTACGCCTAGTTCAGTCAGTAGTGACTCAAGTTCTGAGAGTGAGTTTACTCGGTCTGATCTGAACTTAACTTCTATTACTTGTTCTCCGAGTGGAATACGCAGGTCGGCGTTTTTACCATCAGTTTGAATTTCAACTTGTTCTCTTGAGACGCCAATTTTTTCTAAATGAGAGAGCATCTGCACAGCTGGTCTGACTGAAGACCAAATGGTAAGTACTCCCGCGCGTTCATTGGCGGGTCGCACATCCTTAAGCATTTCTTCAACAGACGGATACGTCTCACTGTTTTCGTGTTTACTGCCATCTTTGGTCAGGAAGGGATGACGATCGATTAAGATAATTTTGTGAGATCGAGAGATCAATAGTGGAGTAAGAACATCGCCACCAGAACCGATGTAGATCAATGGCAACTCACTTAGCTCGGGCACTCGTTCCGCTAGCTTCTTTTTTATCTCGTTTGAGAAAGTAAGATTTGCCTTTTCCATCCTGGAAAGTTGGGTGAGTTGAGTCTCAAGTTGGGGAAGCAGTTCGCCTGACATATAACATCAGGTTAGCACAAAATAACAAGCTTTGGCGGGAAGAAGCAACTACTCTAGTTGATCTGAGGAAGAAGTGGTGTCTGAGAGGAAGCGAACATACTGCTCAACCAAGTAAAAGGGAATGTACACTTTTCGATTGTCTTGCGTAACAATCACCAGTTCATGTTCTTCGTCCATTAACGCAGGAACGACTTCTCGGAAGATTCCACCAGACTGCCACCCAGCTTTTAGCTGGTCAGGATCACAAAAATCTACACGACTGCCTTGGTACTTGTCCCACTTTCCTCTACTCATAGGGGCGATTTTACCAGATGATATTTGTCGGCAGTCATTGACTACTTTCGAACTTTCCTTTGATTTTATCAAACAACTGGTCAAGCTCCCAGAACTCAGTATAGAAATGCAAGAGTATGCTCTTCTGACTGAAAACCAAAGTGGCAGTAGAATGCACTTTGTTTTATGATACGAATATGTCAGACCAGGCCAAAAAAGTTCCAACTGCTCCTATCAATCCCAAGGCTCATAGAGAAATGCTAGCCCATGCACCTTCTTTCATGCAAAGCATGATAAACATCACTACTCAACTTGGTACTAAACCAGTTGTAAAGCCAATAAATGAAGTACGTCAGTTTACGGACAGCAGAGGCAAAGTCTTTCAAGAGATGAAAGATAAATCTGAGCAAAATGGCAAAACTATTGTGGCTGAATAAATAAGCACACTTTAGTTTGAACTATATATTACTCAGCCTTACCAAATGATTCTTTTCCAATTTTGATGTTCTGAATATCTACTTCTGCTGTATTTACCTCGTTAGCTATACCGAATGCAACGCAATCAATATCAATCTTGGCTTTAGCAATGGTTCGGTAGCCACCACTTTGTTTCTTTTTCATCTCAATGTAGCCATTCTTGAGTATAATCCTCACCTCAAACCAAACACCTACCTGGGATGAACGTTGTTGTGGGGTACTATCTGGAACTTCACTCCAATAGTGACCACTTGGTTTGTATAAAAGACAATCGTAATTAGATTTTCTACCGTCATACCTTGCCATATAAAAATCTCGTTCAACTTCGGTAGGAGCACCTTTTACATAAAACAAGAAATTGAGTAATGAATCTTGAGATAGTTTTACTTTGGCAATAACTTCGATACTTTTACCTTTTTTTGGTTTTGGTAGCTCAATAACGAAGTTACTCATAAGTTTATTACCGTGAGATGTATCAGAACCAAGGTGAGCACCTTTTTCGTCAAAGGTAATTTGTCCCCACTCGGTACGAGCAATCAAATTGTTACTAAGAGTTTTGTAGTTATCCATCTGTGAGTGAATAGCCACAAGTCCTTGGTCTGCTTGAATTACTGTATTCCAATCTCTTTTATCTACTGGAAGATTTTTAGTTTGCTCAACTGCTTTACTAATGAAATCGAGATAGCTTTCATTTACTTCAAGATTCAGCAGTTTATATACTTCTCTAATTACATCAGTTGGTTTTCTATCAAGAAGATTTAGTGAGGTAAATGGTTGGTATCTATTTCGCAAATCATTCAACAGTGTTTCTAACCCATTGTGAAAAGCTATTTCCGACTTTGTAAC
This sequence comes from Patescibacteria group bacterium UBA924, assembly GCA_002293725.1. Classification (GTDB taxonomy): domain Bacteria; phylum Patescibacteriota; class Microgenomatia; order UBA1400; family PJMF01; genus UBA924. The sequence continues at coordinate 89,364 of DBDU01000021.1, read as the reverse complement.
AGCCCCTAAAATGCCTTTTTTCGCCTCTTTGAATGTAAGTGCGTCTCTAAGTTCAGACCAGGGAATTTTGATACTAGGCAGAGAAGTCAGTGTTGGAGCTTGGCGATTCAGATAAAGGTGAAGGGTTCTTACTAATGCAGCTTTTGCTTCACGAATTGCAGCTTTTACTTCTTCTTTATTTATTCCTTCTTCGTTTATCTCAACCACATTTCCTAAAGATACATCAGTGTCATCATTGCTGAACAGGTAATGTTTGAACTTATTTTCAATAGAAAGTAACTCCTCAAAGAGGTCATCATTGAAATGCTCAAAATCAGAGCTTTGTTGATGGAAGATAAAAACAGCATTTACTAGACAGTGAATACTAGTAATAGCCCTTTCAGCTGGAGACCTGTTAGGTAAATCAAAATAGTATTTCTTACTTTTTTCATCGAAACGACAATTTGCATTTACCAAAGTAACAAGTTCGTAGAGGTTATGCCTCGACCTGGAAATAAGAAACCACTTTATTTCTTCCCACTCATTAGCAAGTTTTTTAGGAACTTCATCTACAACGATACTGTCTAAAAACTGCGTGAGTTTTTCTCCATTAGGGGTAGAAAGAAAGCATCTTTCTGAAAAGAGAGTTCTATATGGGTCAAACTTAGCTTGCAAATAGGTTTGCTTGCCCACAATAAAAATAAAATGTGCATTAGAAAGTGTAAATAGATTTTTGAAGCGTTTTATTGTATTCAAAACATCTAGTGGTTTGATATTACTTTTTCCATCTCCGTCATAAACATCCAACTCATCAAGTACAAAAACAAGTTTCCTTTTTTGCCTAACCTTTTGAGGAAATAGAACAAGCTTCACTAATTCTCTCCCAAGAAGTCTAATACTGAGAGTTCTTGGTTTACGTACTTGAGTATTGAAAGCGTCATGGTTTTCCAACTTTTTTATTATGGTAGAAAAACGGTCAACAATATCTTCAATACTTATTCCATCTTTTTTCCAAATGTTCTTGTTGGCTTCCTCAAATGTAACATCAGTATTTGCTCCTGACTCAAGCTTGAAACCAGTAGCACCTAAGGCTCTCATTACCTCGTCTAAAGAGGCTTGAAACTTTGAAAATAAGTGGAGTTTACCTGCTGATGAGAAAGTATGGGATTTAGATAAAGTAGTTGCATCGCAGTCGTGTATTAGTTGAGCTAACTCTTTGGAGACAATACCATTTTTAGCAATTTCATTTGCTAAAGACCTAATTAGAAGACGGAGCAATTTTTGCATCCGTAGGTCAACTGCGTCACTTTCACCAAATGCTTCTAAGTGAAGCGTGTTGAGATAAACAGGAAAAACTAACTCTCTTTTTTCACAGTCTCTTACAGCACTAATAACGGTTGTTGTCTTCCCGACACCCCTTTCACCACTGACGATAAGTGAACCAGAATTGTTCCTAACTAAGAAGCTGGTGATTTGACTATAAGCTTCAAGCCCAAGAGAAATAGCACTATCTGGTACATCTTTGTACCAGCTTACTTTTTCATCCCAGTTTGGTTTGACTTGAATACTGCCCAATATATTTCTCATAATCTTTTTGGGCAGAAAAAATTGTGAAGTACATCCTATTATATCAATAAGAAATCAGAAAGTTGTGTATATTTTGTTATACTTACCAGAGTAATGTAAGGGGAGTGAAAATGGACGTACGTCCCAAATCGAAATAAGGGAATTATCTTCCCTAATGTATGAACAAAAAACGTAAGCCTACCAGTAAACAAGCCTTGTATAGCTCAATTAGTAGCTATGCTTCTGAGGTCATTCAACGTCTTGTTCAACTCTCGAAAAGTAAAAACGAAAATGTAGCCCTGGGAGCATGTAAAACACTACTCAACAAAACCCTGCCCGATGTTAGGAGCGTTGAGGTTACTCAAAGCAGTGTACTTGACGCACTCATTTCTGAGGAACTTGGAAGACACGAACCAAGCAAACCAATCGAACACCTTGCTTTGTCAGATATGACTTCTGCACAAAAACAGCTCTATGCTCAGGAGCTAATTGAGATAGGACAAGCCCTAATTGGGAAGGGTAGATATGGGAAAAGAGAAATTAGGCTTGCTCAACAGTCGAGGAGTCAAATCCTGACATAAATTCTTCAATGGAGATGCCTAGTGCTTGCGATATTTTCCAAATCACAAACATTGTTGGACTATACACGCCACGCTCTAAATGACCGTAGTAAGCGGTATTCACTCCAGCCTTGAAAGCCAAATCTTCTTGAGTAATTCCCTTTTCTTCTCTTACTTTTCTCAAGTGTAGGGCTAGCTTATTGGTAAATTGCTTTCGCAATTTATCTTGCTCTCCCTTCGATAGTGATGGTTTGTACTTAGGTGATGCCACATAGTTATTGTTTTCCCTATACGATGTTTACACCATGTTGTAGACATTGGATTGCTTATGTTGTAAACATTGGATATTGGGTATAATCGGCTGAAAGGTTAGTAAAAAAGAAAGGGTGAGAGTATGAAAAAGATTCTCAAATGGGGTGGAATTGCCCTCGTAGTTATTATCGTTATTGGAGCTATCGCTGGTTCAGGTGGTAGCGATTCTCAATCAGGCACAAGTTCAACATCTCAGGAACAACGCCAGGCTGAGCAAGCAAAGGTGTATGCAACCAATGAGACAGTAGCCAGTAAAAATATGGAATTGACCGTAACTTCTGTGGCTGAAAAGGCTTCTGTAGGTGGTCAATATCTCAATGAAAAACCATCCGAAGGTGGCACGTTGGTGGCTGTGAACTGGCAGTATAAAAATACTTCCAGTGAACCTATCGGTACATTCTCACAACCAAGCATCAAGTTGGTTGATAGTAATGGTGTTGAGTACAGTTCCGATGGTGGAAAATCAGCTAGCTATGCCACCGAAATCAAATTAGACCGCAAAATCCTAAGTGACCTCAATCCAGGGATTACAGTCAAAGATGCCAGTGTGTTTGAAGTCAGTAAAGAGAGTTATGCTCAAGGTGAGTGGTTTGTTGTTATCAAAGCAGACGGAAAAGAATACAGGGTTGCTACTAAATAAAGCATTACTAACCTAACAGCTCAAAGAGCCGACTCACCCTCGGCTCTTTCTGTATCAAAAGCTATAATACTTCCAGATAAGTTGAGAGATAAAGACCATCATGGCTCATAGTAATTCAGATTATAAACAGCAAGTATTTCAACTGGCTCAGGCTATCGTGTTTGACCGCTTAGAAAAAGCAGGTAAACCTATTCCTGATGACAAAGCACCTGTTTATGTTATTTATGCTCGCAAGTCAACTAAGGGTAAAAAGAAAAATCAAGATGGCAAGCAAGTAGAACGTCAGGAGCGTTCCATTCCTGACCAAATCAAGGACTGTAAAGCCTTAGCCAAACGTGAAGGCTTGAAAGTAGTAGATATTCTCAAAGAAGAAAAATCCGCCCGAAAATCGGCAAACCGTGAAGTGTTTGAAGAAATGATAGACGAAATAAAGTCTAAGAAATCATATAACGCTATCATCTGTTGGCATCCTGACCGCTTAGGTAGAAATATGAAGGATGCAGGCGAAATCATTGACTTGATTGACCGAGGTGTTATCAAAGACCTCAAGTTTCCCCAGTTTTCTTTTCAACGTGACCCGAATGGACTTATGACCTTAGGTTTGCAGTTTCTTCTAGCCAAGGCTTACAGTGACAACCTTTCCATCAATGTATCAAGAGGTAATGAAAATATCATTGGTGAAGGTAAGGCTATCGGAAACAAGGCTCTACGAGGTTACAAAGTAGTCAATAAACGTCAACGCCCTGATGGTAAAAACTTCAAACTTATACAACAAGCTTTTCAAATGGGTATAGAGGGTAAATCTCAAGATGATATTGCGTTGTATCTCAATCAAAACGATTACACCCAAAATGGTAAAAAAGCCAAAATGAGCAAGCAGTTAGTATCAGCAATGTTTCTCGATACTTCCTATACTGGCTACTACGTTTACGGCAAAAATATGGTGGATTTGACCAAGCTAGATAGCTTATTTACACCTGCTGTGTCATATCTTGACTACTTACGTTTGAGAAACATTCTGGATGGTAAAAAGGGCTATAAAAAGGTTCAAGAAAAAGCTACACCATTGCTCGACCAGATGGTTGTCTGTGGTTATTGTGGCAACCTAATGACAACATATCTCAATAAAAACAAACCCGACTCACCTACTACATACTTACGAATCAAGTGCTCAACCAAAGAGTGCTATTCACATAGTGTAAAAGGACTAAGAGAAATCAGGGCTAAAGTCATTTTTGAATATATTTATGAGGTACTAAGCAGTGGCATTGGCATAAATGAAAAAGCTTACAATCATTATGTTGCAGATGCCAAACGTCAGTTAGTTAGTTCAGCTAAAGAGCTGGAAAGTGACCAACGCTCTATTTCTAAACAAATCAATGACTTAGAAAGTCAAATCGAGGAGCAACAAATCATTGTTGCGAGACTTGAAGATGATGAAAAATCGGTCAAGGTGGCGAGAGAAAAAATCAGACAAGCTAGAGATGAAATCGAGCAGTTGGAAACCAAATTGGCACAAATAAAGAATCAACGAGTTGATACAGTGTCATTACTCAAAGAAAAGGTGATGTCTTATACGGAGTTTTCGAACTTCTTTGAAAACATCGTTGCAACTCTGGAAACCAGTGACAATCACTTAGCAACTGACAGTATCATCCGAATGGTCTTTTTGAACTTTACTATAAAAGATAAAAAAGTATTGACTCATCAGTGGAATCCTAAGTTCGAAAGTATCGCAAAAATACCTTCTGTCAATGAATGTCGGGGAGACAGGACTCGAACCTGCGGCCTCACGCTCCCAAAGCGCGCACTCTAGCCATCTGAGCTACTCCCCGAACTTGGTTTTGAACGTCTTTCTTGAATTCTGATCACCCCTAGCTATTTCTCAGTCGTGCTCGTTCACAAGATTCAAGAAAGTCGTTCTGCCACACCCTCTAAAACTTTTTGAGTGCCGAAGGTGGGACTCGAACCCACACGCTGTTGAAGGCATCAGATTTTAAGTCTGACGTGTCTACCATTCCACCACTTCGGCGAAGTGTTGCTCACAGCTTGAGCGCACTCTGATGCACCTCATTTGGCACAACGAGGAATTATACATGGTTTGGTTCTATTTCGGTATTGTCTTTTCTGGTATACAATGTTGTTTCTCACTCAGGTGCTCATGGTACAATCTTGAGGTCTGAGATCGCGGGTATGGTTTAGTGGTAGAACATCTCCCTTCCAAGGAGAAGGTGCGGGTTCGATTCCCGCTACCCGCTCAGCACACTTCTTCTCTTCCCCTTGACCCTTACGCTACGTTATAGTGAATACTTACTGCTATGGAGTACACCGTCAGCCAACTTTCTAAACTTGCCGGAGTCAGCGTGCGCACGCTGCACTACTATGACCAGATTGGTCTGTTGAAGCCTTCCCACGTCAAACTCAATGGCTATCGTGCCTATGGTGAAAAAGAGCTGATCAAGCTTCAGCAGATCATGTTCTTTCGAGAGCTAGAGTTTCCGCTGGAAGAGATTAGTACCATCGTCAACGCACCGAAGTTTAATGTGGTCAGAGCATTAGAAGATCAGGAGAAGCTGTTACTCCTCAAACAAAAAAGACTAGACGTGCTGTTGCGTACGATCAATACGACATTAAAGCATGTGCGAGGTGGTGAAGCTCTCCAGACTGAAGATCTTTATCAAGGCTTTCCGCAAGCTCACATTGACCAATATAAAGATGAGGTCAAAGCGCGATGGGGGCACTCAGCAGCCTACAAACAGTCAATGCAACGGACCAAGAACTGGACTAAAGCTGACTACCTGCGCGTCGCCGAGGAAGGAATGGAGATTAACAAGGAGTTGAGTAAGCTAATGGGTCGAGAAGTTTCAGACCCTGAGGTGATGAGCGTTATTGCGCGTCATCATCAATATATTGAGCAGTTCTATGACTGTTCATATGAGATGTATGAAGGTTTAGGCAAGATGTATGTTGATGATCCTCGCTTTACTGCTTACTACGAAAAGCATAAGCCAGGACTAGCGCGGTTCCTCAAGGATGCAATTCAGTACTACTGTCAACACAACCTATCGTATGATGAAACAAAGAAGAAAGCGTAAGTGATTCTTCTTTAGAGAGTAGGACTATGGTTGAGTTCAAAGGACGTGATCCACTCGATCTTTTGGTTGCTGGCATTATGGCTACGCCAGAACTACAAAAAGTTTTCACCATGATCGTCCGCGGTGAGACACCTCCACCAAGTGCAGGCAAAGCATTAGAAGATCTGTCAGAGCTGGGGGCAATCTCAGCCGGAAATGGCGAAGAGTATCAGTTAACTCTTCTGGGTCAAAAAGTTGCGGACAGAGTAACGCAACGCACCCTCGACTTTTTGCTCGAAGATGATGATGACGAAGATCCAAGTAAGCAGTTGTTACAGTAATTTTTAAAGGCTGGATTCTCAAAAGACAGTTTTCTCTCTTCTCAGAATCCAGGCGCACAGGCACCTGGAGGCGAACGGGATGGTCGAGCAATGAAGCTCATTAGTTGCCGTCCACAGGCGGTTGAGCCGGACGGCGGCGGTGATTGCGACGTTTGAGGAACATGGCGAGAACGAGGACGACGATAAGCGAAATGAGGGGCGGCAAGCAGAGCTGCACGCTGACCACATCCTTTATCACTGCCCAAATCGCGCCCGCGACTTGCCAAACGGCGGGAATGACGAGCGCAATCGTAGCGGGAACGGCAATCCACAAGCCCCAGACTGGGACGTTGCGGGTGAGCGCGATCCACCGCGAGTGCGAGTCATCCATGATGACGCTGAATACCACGAAGGTGATGATAATGAAACCAACCCCAATCAGGGCGGTTTCCTGTCCCACCAAGTGCCATACAGCTCCGACGGCGACTGCCAGAATCAGCAGCGCTGTGAACAATCTAAACCACTTCATGTTCTTTTCCTCCACTGACCTTACGGGATGTAAGGTACTCCGCGAAGAAATAGGTACGTAAGGGCAAGAAGCCGAACCTACCTACATCTTCGCGGAGTGTTGGAAAACCAAAGTGTCTGTGCGCTTGTTAAAGTGCTTCTCCGAAGAGATGCGGCTCTTGAATGAACGAGCCACAACGTTTCTCGTAACGAGATTGTGTGGCTTTATGCATCAAAAACTAGCTTAACTGTATCAAAAAATCACTCAAATGTCAATATTATAGGATATTTTTGAAGCTCCGTACGCCTGAGGTCAAAGATTGCATAACAGCCTGGTTTAGGCTATTTTGAGAAGTACGCATGAACATCAAGATCATCTACGAAACACAGAATGGCACGACTCAGTACGTCGCTGAAGTGATTCAGAAACAGCTGCGTGAAGCAGGCCATGAGACGATCTTACATAGCGTAAAGTACGATGGCATGCAGCCTTCATTAGAAGGTATTGATCTCGTTTTGTTCGGAGGACCTACCTACGACGATGGCAAGTTAGAGAAAACCTTGCGTGAGTTCATTGATGTCTACTCCCCCGACCTTTCTCGCCATAAAGTTGCCGTCTTTGGTCTCGGAAATAAAACCTATCCCCAGTTCTGTGTTGCGGCTGACATTCTCGAAGAATGGGTCAAGTCTAAAGGTGGCAGACTGGTAGTTGAAAGCTTACGAGTTGATGGCTTTCCTGATCATTTGGAGAAGATTTCCGAGTACGTTCAAAGTTTAGTAAAGCTATCATAATAGATCAAAATAATACAAAAATAGTCAGATTTAGCCGATAAATAGGGCAAATTTCTCAAGAGTTGATTCTAGCAGTCAATTGAATAGACTGCTAATTCAGAATCTACTCGATAGTCAGCCTGCTTCTTACTTTTCTTCCTTTTTGTTCTTCGCCAGCGTACAATCCTGGAGACATGACAATTTTCCAAGCCCTGTTATTGGGCGTAATTGAAGGAATGACAGAGTTTCTGCCCATCTCTTCAACCTTTCATCTCTTAATTGCTAGCCAGCTCTTAGGAATCGCCCAGACAGAGTTCTCCAAGTTCTTCGACGTTTTTATTCAAGCGGGAGCGATCTTAGCCGTTTTTGTTCTCTTCGCCAAAGATTGGTTTAGTAATCGAGACTTACTGCAGAAAGTAGCTGTCTCTTTTCTGCCCACAGCTGCAGTTGGTTTTCTACTCCACGATGTGATCAAGGATGTCTTTTTCTCCTCATTCCAGGCGATGGTGCTGATATTTATCTTGATCGGCATCTTGTTCTTGGTTGTTGAGCAGTGGTTGTGCCAAAAAGATGACTTTTTGAAAAAAACGACAGCCGAGATGAGCTATCTTCATGCTGGCCTGATTGGCTTGGCGCAGGCTGTGGCCGTGATGCCTGGTGTATCTCGAGCCGGGGCAGTGATCTTGATCATGCTCTTAATGGGCTACAAACGTGAGGATGCAGCCAAGTATTCTTTTACACTGGCTGTGCCAACTATTTTGGCGGCGGCTTTGCTTGATTTGGTGAAGTCCAGAGAGCTCCTAGCTCAGGCAACTGGGAATGAAGTTACCGTTCTGTTCGTCGGCAGTCTGGCAGCATTTGTCAGCGCTTTTGTAGTAGTGAAGTGGTTTATTCACTTTGTCCGCACCAGAACTTTCCGCTTCTTCGGGTGGTATCGGATTGTGGGCGGTGCGCTCCTGTTTTGGCTAGTTCGTTAATGTGGTAGTCTGTAGGGGTGAAGATTGACGAGCTGCCCGCGTTAGCAAACACTATTCGTCGTGATGTGATCGAGATGTTAGTCCGTGCCAAATCAGGGCATGCGGCTGGTCCCTTAGGGATGGCCGACATCTTTGCCACCCTTTACTTTAACGTTCTACGTCATGATCCCAAAAAGCCCAACTGGAAGTATCGAGATCGCTTAGTACTTTCTAATGGTCACATCTGCCCCGTTTTGTATGCTACCTTGGCACGGGCTGGTTACTTCCCTCTCTCAGAACTTAAGACCTATCGCCAACTGGGTTCGCCGCTGCAAGGACATCCTAACCGATTAGATTTGCCCGGAGTTGAGAACTCGAGTGGTCCGTTAGGACAAGGGTACTCGCAAGCGATTGGGATGGCGCTGGCGCTCCAATTGGATGGAAACAATGCTCAGGTGTACTGCATTACCAGTGATGGTGAGCATAACGAAGGTCAAACTTGGGAAGCAGCTATGGCTGCTGCCAAGTACCGACTTCATAACTTAGCGGTGATTATCGATCGCAATAATATTCAAATTGATGGTCATACTGAAGAGGTCATGCCACTGGATGACTTAAAAGCTAAGTACGAAGCATTTAACTGGCACGTGATTGAGATCGATGGCCATAATGTAACCGAGATTATCGATGCTTGTGAGATGGCAAAAGCTGTATACGAGAAACCAGTCGCGATTATCGCCCGGACGATTCCAGGAAAAGGGGTCGACTTTATGCAGTGGAAGTATGAGTGGCATGGTAAAGCACCCAACGAAGAGGAAGCGAAAAAAGCATTGAAACAACTCCGGACGCTAAACGGTCGTGTAGAACAGGATAGTTAAGTATGGCCAAAATGAGTCTTGATGTATCAACGAGCATGCGCGATGGATTTGGTCAGGGTTTGCTGGAGCTTGGAAAGCAGAACCCTGATGTAGTTGTTTTAACTGCTGACCTGGCCGAGTCCACTCGGTGTCACTGGTTTGCCGAAGCGTTTCCAGATCGCTTCTTTGAGCTTGGAGTTGCTGAGCAAAATATGATGGGAGTGGCGGCTGGTATGGCCGCGACGGGTAAGATTCCTTTTGTCTGTAGCTTTGCCGTTTTCAGTCCAGGTCGGAACTGGGATCAGCTCCGTGTGAGCGTCTGCTACTCCCAGTTGAATGTTAAAGTGATTGGTGGTCACGCTGGTTTCTCTGCTGGGGGTGATGGAGGAACACATCAGGCTTTAGAGGATTTGGCTATTACTCGCTGTCTACCCAACTTAACAGTAGTCTCACCTGCTGATGCCAAACAAGCAGCGCAGTCTGTCTTTGCTTTAGCTGAACAGAAAGGACCAGCGTACTTACGCATCTCCCGTTCGGCTCCCTACCACTTGGGGATTCGTACATCAGAAATTACGCGCGAAAAACTGAGTTTGGGCAAAATCCAAGTTATCGATAAAGGGAAAGATGTCACGCTAGTTGCGACTGGCTTAATGGTCATGGAAGCCCTGTTAGCAGCTGAGCAGCTGAAAAAAGATGGCATTGATGCTGAAGTTCTCAACGTGCACACTATTAAACCTTTAGATGATGAGGCGTTATTGGCTTCGGCAGAAAAAACCGGAGCAGTGGTAACGGTTGAAGAACATCAACGTGCTGGAGGAATGGGTAGTGCGGTGCTGGAGTCTCTCGCCGGGAAAGGCTGTTTCCCTATTGAAGTACTGGGAGTAAAAGATGCTTTTGGTGAGACCGGGCCGCCAGCAGAGCTAGCTGCTAAACACGGATTGACAGCTGCTAATATCGTCAAGGCTGCTCATCGAGTTATCCGTCAAAAAGTAACCAAGTCCCTCGTTTTTTGTTAACTCTTCAGTTTTGGCCGACAGATGCGCACTTTTTATGTACTGCGAATCTTTTTGAGCTTGTTATAATACGAATCTATGGCAGCGAATGAGAAGTTTCAGTACTTCGGCAGATCAGCACTCTGGTACGACCAATTAGTTACCTTTACCCAAGGGTACTTGCCGTTGGTGCGCGCGCATCGACAGGAGCAAGACTCACAATCGGGCGAAGTGCCAGAAGCCACTATTATTCCAGCCGGAATTCTCGATCATATTAAGACGCTTAAAACACCGGAAGAAGTCTTTGCTTTTTTACAGACAGGTCTAGATGAGGACAAAGCAGAAATTCTCGAAGAGCGTCGTTTTACTTGGTTAGCTCAGTTTGCCGAGCAAACTGATGAAAAAATGGCTCCGTTAATTATGCAGGCGCTGACTCACTCAGTTGGCAGTGCGGTCAAAGATGCGGCTTGGTTGGGTAAACGTGTCGGGCAGATCTTTTCCGAGTATCTCGTAGCGTTAGAAACAATTTATCAGGCAAGTAAAGGTGAAGAGATTGAAGCAGAAACTTTAGAAGAAGCAAAAGTACATCGTGATGCAATTGAGTTTTACTGTTATCACTTATTTGGAGGAGACTTACGCTTAGTACGTGATGTCTTAGCACGACTTGCCCCTGATCACTTCCTCTATCGTTGGGAAGTTCTCGACTCACAAGGCAGAATTACATTAAAAGATCTCCAAACTGCTAAAACAGCTCGTGTAGAAGATGAGGAAGCCGCTGCTGACTAATGCTCAGGATTGTTGATCAAGGCGCGCTACTCTTTCTTTACCTAATCCAAAGAAAACCATCTGTTCTAAGTTCGCAATCACTTCTAAGACTTCAACGTCCTCTTGGGCTTGAGTTGACCACTCTCGAAGTTTGTTCAGTAAAACGGCATTTTTCTTGTTTTGGGAGATGTTCTTTTTCAGCTCGGACAGAATGAAACGACCACGTTGAGGTTGACGCCAATATGCAATCCGTAAGGTATTGAGACAGATTGCCACTGTTCTCCAATCTGCTTGATCAACCGCCTGCCCGAGTGTGATCGTACTGACAGTAATGATTTGGTCAATTGACTCGACTTCGCTATCAAAGCCAAACTGATCAATAAACTCGATGTAGGCAGCTCGAGAGCTGGGGTAGTTACCACCTTGTTCGATAGTTCGAATTAAATCAAATCGTTCGGGTAACTTCGGCTCTCCCGTTAACGAAGGATTTTCGTCACTCAAAGCAAAGCGTAAGCCGACGCTCAAACCACTCAGGCTTGAAGTATCTATGAGTTGATCCAAGACCATATACATGGTGATCATGTCTCTGGCAGTAATTCGTTGGGCTGACTCTTTGTCATATACCCGATCCCAAAACCGACCTCGTAATCTGGCTTCCTGAGGTGTGGCTCCAATTGGATAGTGCTGGTGAACCATTCGGGCGGCTTGAACCAAGTATGGTTTGGCATCTTGCCACTGCTCGGCACGTTTGACAGCTGCCATGCTGGTCTGTTGACCAATCCGAGCTACCTCACCATGTCGCTTAGCGACACGCATATTTTGGAACGCATGAATGGGGAGCTGGTCAATAATCTCTTGGCTCTGTTGACTTACACTACGAGAATCTCCCGCCAGGTGTCGGTCCCAGAGTTCTTCAGGTGTAATGCGATCGAGCTCTTGCTCTCTATTAGCCATTGTCTTTGGACGCCCAATACGAGCTGGCAGCGTGAAGAGACTTAAAGGTACCAGCGTCACTCCAGAAACCTTTGAGTTCTTGCCAAGTCAGCTTTCCTTTTTCGATGTAGAAGTTGTTGACTTGTGTAATCTCTAGCTCACCTCGTCCTGCAAAGTCTGGGTCACACTGGCGAATGTAGTCAAAAACTTGGTTGTCGTAGATGTATAAACCAGTAACTGCCATGTTTGACTCTGGCTCTTTTGGTTTTTCGTCAATTCGAGTGATCTTAGTTGAGTCATTCTTGTCGAAAACTGCTACGCCAAAGCGTTTTGGATCTGGGACTTCCTTTAAAAAGACCACTGAACCATCTTTGAAGTTATCAACAGCATCTTTAATAGTGGCGTCGGTAGTGTTGTCGCCCAAGATTACGGCAATTGAGTCACCGTCGGCGAAGTCTTCAGCCAAGGCTAAAGCATCAGCAATTCCGCCATTAGGCTTTTCCTGGTAAGCGTACTCTAAGTGTGTAACTCCTAGTTCTTTACCGTTCTTTAAAGTTCCTAAGAAGTGGCCCACGTGAGGTCCACTGGTGACAATCAAGATCTCTGTCACGCCAGCATCAACCAGGGTTTTAATTGGGTAGAAAACCATTGGTTTGTTATAGATTGGGAGCAGATGCTTATTGGTAACGTGAGTAAGCGGATAGAGGCGAGTTCCTAAACCACCACCTAAAATGACACCTTTCATACGACTCCTTTTGTGTGTAGCTACTACCTATCAAACATCTCATTATACATAGCCACGTTGGTACTATATCAGATTACTACATAAATGCGTCAGGATTTTGCGTAGCTCTCGAGTATTGTCCTAACAATTCCAACTGAGTTTTCTGCTGCTCGAGAAAGAAAGGCATCAAAGTCTATGGCTGCATTGTCGTCCGCCTTATCGGAAATAGTTCTGATAATGACAAAAGGTAGCTGGTTCACGGTACAGACCTGAGCCACCGCCGCACCTTCCATCTCAATCACGTCCCCCTGGAGTTCTTCTGTTAAATGGGCATGCGCAGCTCGTTGGCTGCGACTTAAAAATTGGTCGCCTGTTAAGACTTTCCCGACAAACACATTTTGAGAAGAATGTGTGTGCTGCTGGGCACGCTGAACGAGGTCAGCGTCCGCTAAAAAAAGATGGAAAGTATCGGTACGATTGAAACGCGGAATGGTGTAACGGGGAAAAAGTGGATGAGCGCTAAAATCATGTTGAACCAACTCGTTACTAATCACCATATCCCCAATCTCGAACAGTGGGTTGAGTGCTCCCCCTACTCCAGTAAAAATAACTGCTTCGGGGTGGTACTCATCAATGATCTTTTGAGTAACCAACGCGGCGTGAACTTTTCCGACTCCCGACTTCGTTATTACCACTGGCTGGCCAAACAGCTCTCCCAGCCAAAACTCGTACTCTTGCCAAGTAACGTGTTTGACTTGCTTGAGATGTTGCTTAAATGCCGCTACCTCTTCGCTTAAGGCACCTAAGAGAGCAAACTTGATCTTCATAGCAGCGATTATCCACCTTCTTTACTTGACTGTCACTGACTTAGCTAGATTTCTTGGCTTATCTGGATCATTGCCGCGTAAAACAGCTAAGTGATAAGCCAACAGTTGGATTGGTACTGCCAAACTCACTGCTGAAAGAAGGCCATGGGTCTCAACTGGTAAGAAGCTGTCGAAGACTGGCTTTGAGTGTGGACCGATGCCAATGATATACGCGCCTCTACTTTTTAACTCTTGAGCATTAGACAACACGGCTGAGAACTCTTCATCATCAGGCGCGAAAACAATACAGGGTGTATCAGGGGTGATAAGGGCGATGACCCCGTGTTTAAGCTCGCCTCCAGCGAAGCCTTCAGTGTGAATGTAAGTGACTTCTTTCAGCTTGAGTGCAGCTTCCAAGGCAACAGGATAAGAGTTCCCACGGCCGATGACAAAGATTTGAGTGGTAGACTGCAGTTTTGTCGCTAATGGCAGTAGATACTCCTTCTCATAGCTAGGAACCAGCACTTTCTGGATGGCAGAGATGGTTTCCATCAACAGCTTTTTTCCCCGTTCAAGAGTGCCAACTTTAGCGTGAGCAAGTAGAAAAAGGACTGCCACCATCGCGGTGTAGGACTTGGTGGCTAAGACGGCTTGTTCTACACCAGCTGGCAAGAGTAGTTTATCGGCACTTGTTCTTTCTAAGGTTGATCCCAATCTGTTTACTATTGCGCCGAAAGGAACGTTTTTGTCTTTTAAAAAAGATAAGTGTTCTATAACGTCGATAGTCTCGCCGCTTTGAGAAACAAAGGTCACAAACTGGTCGGAAGTAAGTAGCTCTCGAGTAGTCGTAAACTCACTGGCAGGAAGAGCGCGTACCAGCTGCTTTGCTATGAGTGGAAAAAAATAGCTAGCACTTAGGCAAGCATGGAAGGCGCTGCCGCAACCAACGAAAAAAGCATCGCTAGGCAGCTTTTGCGCATAGTTCGTCAACTGTTTATCTAGTGAAGTAAGAATTGCTTGCAGAACCGTAGGCTGTTGATGGATCTCTTTTAATAAAAAGTGAGCATAACTGCCTTTGGTCAGCTCTTCTTCGGTGAAGTGATGTAGCTGCCAGTTGGGTATCACTTGCTGGCCAGTTTGGAGGTCGTTGATTCGACACATATTGTCGGAAAGTTCGACGACTTGTTGGTCTTCGATGAAGAAAACCTGGCTTGCATATCTTGCTAAAGCAGCGGCATCACTTGCAAGGTAGTAGCCGTCTTTGCCTTTGCCGATGACTAGTGGTGAGCCTCTTCGGACAGCATACAACTTGTTGTCAGCCAGCGATAAAACGACGAAAGCATTCAAACCTTGAACTGCTGAGAACGCTTTTTGAAAAGCTACGGCAGGAGGGTAACTTCGAGTATTTTCAGTCAGTAACCGTACGAAAACTTCAGTGTCAGTTTCCGAAGTAAAAACAACACCCTGTGCAACTAGCTGATCTTTGAGTTCTTGAAAGTTTTCGATGATCCCATTGTGGACGACGGCAAACTTACCATCGGAGCTGAGATGAGGATGAGCGTTTTGGACCGTTACTCCACCGTGAGTCGCCCAGCGCGTGTGTCCTAATCCAAGTTGAGTGGGCCAGGCTGTATCCTTTAGCTGTGCTTCACCAATCTTGCCCACGTGTTTTTCGACTAAGATTTTTGAGCTTTTTTCTATTGCTACGCCCCAACTATCGTATCCTCGGTATTCGAGCGTTTTCAATCCGTTGAGGATCTTTTCTGCACCATCGTTACCGTGATCAACGTATCCAAAAATTCCACACATAGAACTCCTATGAAGATTACAAAAAAAATAAAAGTCACACGAGAAAGATAATGAAGTGCAGACTACTTCTCGCTGTTCTTTGTTCTTTTTCTTACGAAAAAGGTTTGAAACAGGAGTAACGACACTAGAATGCCGGTGGGTTTCCGCAGATACTCTTTTTGAAGCTCAAAAAGGTCCGAACTCTTTTACTCAGTAAAAGACCCACTCCTCGTCTCCCTAAATAGGGCCACACGCTCTTGATTCACACTACTGCCTTGGAAGCCTCCTTTCGCTACGTTGCTCGTTATCATACCGACTCTGGAAGACAAAGACAAACGTGGCAGAATCTACGTAGCGTAGTACACTACTCCCTTATGCCAAGCACCCAAGATCTCTGCCCTCTCTGTAACTCGCCGTTAAAAGAGCCTGAAGAGACGAAAACAGGAAAAAAACTGCAACGCTGCTCTAAGGGTGAGTGGGATGCAAATGCTCGCCAGGCAGTAGGTTGTACATATGTTAAGTGGTTAAACTCTCCCGCGGAGACGTTAAAAGAGATGTGTCCCACTTGTGGAGCCCCGCTGGTGTTACAGACGACTCGTTCGGGCAAGAAAATGAAGAAGTGTAGTACCGCGGGCTGGGATCGGGAGAATCGAGTTGCGACGGGCTGTCCGTATGTTGAGTGGTTAGGAAATACCGTCGAAGAGTTAAACGAAACGTGTCCCCTGTGTGATAACAAGTTGGTGAAAGTCACTACCACTAGTGGCAAGAAGATGAAGAAATGCTCAACGGCTGGATGGAATGCTGAGTTCCGCGAACCGACTGGGTGTACCTATATTGAGTGGTTGAACTCCTAACCCCTCGAAAACGCTGACTCTTCCTCTCGTCTTTAGGCATCAAAATCGGTATCATAAAAGTCTGATGTTTTTTGGTCGCCCGCAGCTGAATCCTGTTATCACCACACTGATAGTCTCTGACCTTTTCCTCTACTTTGGATTGGGTTTGATCTCGCCCATTTTTGGTATCTTTATCTTGGAAAATATCCCCGGTGCCAACTTAGAAACGATTGGAACTGCCGCCGCAGTGTACTGGACTGCGCGAATCTTTAGTGTTGTTCCTATCTGTTGGGTACTGGACAGAGTTCGAGGTGAAAAAGACGAGTACTATGCCGTTCTGATTGGCACACTCGTTGTCTCCTTCCTGCCGCTGTTGTATATCTTTGTGACGAGTGCCACGCAACTTTATATGGTGGAGTTTACCAAAGGCGTTTTCTACTCGATGATGACGCCTGCCTGGAGAATTCTGTTTACGAAGTTTGCTGATCGAAAAAAAGTAGGCTTTTCTTGGTCGATTGAAGATATCGGAATTGGTGTAGCCACTGCCACGAGTGCCTACTTTGGTGCATTGATTGCAGAAAAATTTGGCTTCCCAGTCTTGTTTATGTTGGTATCGGTGATGAGCTTAGTGGCCAGCTACTTTTTGACCCGCTTGTATCGAGAAGAAAAGATTAATCGTTCTCAACGTCTTCTAAAGTCAATTCGGAAGTTAATTCCGTTTCGCTAAGTTGCCGTAGCTCCCGGCGCACTTTGGTGGAGCCGACCACATGTTTTTTACCTGCTTCATCGACATACGGACAGTTTAAACAGTGGGAGCCACAACAACTCCCCTGCTGCAGCAAAAACTCAGTGGAAAGAGGTTCCGGTTTCATAGTTGAGGAGGCCATTATAACTGAGGTTGCTGGAACGCCTGTTCTTCAAACTTCTGCCACTGCGCTGGCTCGACCCGTTCCGCGGCGTCTTTTCTCATTCGTAGCAAAGTTGGTGTTCCGTCTCGTCGCCGCAATACAACGTACTTACTCTCTATAAGTGGTTTCAAGATGTGTGAGTAACTATCGTCCTGAAGGTCAAAGTAGATAAACGTTGGTGGTTGTTTCTCGATCATCTCTAACCAAACTTGGCGCAAGTAAGGCACCCGATAGGCCCACTCTAAGTGGAAGTTCTGCCGGCCAGCTAAAGGGAGACCTGCCATCATATTCATGTACCCAGCACCATCGGGTCCTGTCATTAAGGTATCTCCCGTTTGAGAGATTGTTTTGAGAGCTGTACCGTAGGCTTGAAAAGTGTCGTACTGAATGTAGTAGTCACTCATCTTATCTCGCTTTTCCCAAATCCAGCCCATGTTACTACCGAGTAAGATAATCAGGCCGATACCACCTACAAGTAACACACGCTTGCGTTGAACCGTCAGCGGTTTTTTCCACAACATCTGGCCGACAATTCCGATCATGGTAGCTACCCCTGCTAGATAGGGAAAAAGATGAAAACCACTGTAAAAACTGACATTAATCACGCTAATTCGTGGATTGAGTAAAAAGAGCGCGCCAATAAAGAATACGAGCTGTAGCAGCTGTGATTGCTGCCATTTTTTTGGTTTTACGAACGCTGCTGCTCCCATCAACAACAAGAAGCCACCAAGGTAAAAACGGGCGATTGGACTACTTAAATAAGGAAGATGTTGGAGTGGGTACGTCAGAAGTCGGAAGTAGTGCCAACTATCAGTCTCAGCTTCATAGGGAATAAAGTAGACAACATTGTTGATCACGGTTTCTTGCCACCAGTGAAAAGGATTAACGAAGATCCATAAGGCGAGAGTCGGCAGCACAACTCCAGGTAGTAACCAAACCCAACTAGACTTTCGATTGAGCCAAATATAGTGGGCAGCTGTAGCAACGGCAAATGGCCAGAGTGGGACCAAGTTGAAAACTATCCAAAATAACGCTGCTCCAAATAAAAGATGATCAAGCTTTTTCTGACTTATTTTCGCACTCGCCAGAAGTACCCAAATCACTGCTGGTACGACTAAAGAATCAGCCAGCACATGCCAAGCAAAAAAGTAATGACCAAGACTGTACGTTAGTATCACTGCTATCGCTCCGGCCCAACGGAAACGAAGAGCAATTACCGCAGAAGTGACTGCCGCCACCGCCCACATGCCTATTCTCAATCGATCAATGAACTCAAAAAAAGTGGCTGCGGGAATGAGTTTAGCTAATGCTCCTCCCACCAAGATAGGGATGGGTTGATGATTCGTACTCAAATCGACGTATAAGTGGCGACCAAACTCAGTCAGCATCCAGCCTAAAGTGACGTGCTCCGTTTCATCCTGGAAGTACCATGAATGACTTTGGTTACGAACGCCAACAAACAACAAGCCAAAAAAAATCACCACACACAGAACTGGTAAGAAACGTAAAAGTAGAGCACGAGGAGTCGGCACTCACTTAGTATAGTATGGCGAAGATCGCTACTTCAATCTTTCCAAAACCCCTCGGCGTTTGACGATATTTTTATAGTCCCACTGAATGTTTTTAGCTTTTTGCAGCCAACGTTGTAAATCACTAGTGTTAACGTCTTTGACGTCAGTGTAGCGAGTCTCGGCAGCTTTGAAGCTTCCTTCAGGTTGGAGGCCAACTTCGTCAAATGACTGTCCACTCCAAAATAACAATCGTACGGAGTCTTTGAGTTTGCTGTACCCTACAACGGGGTTACCATCTAGAAACCAGACCGGATGGGCATGCCAGATTTTACTTTCTGCCTCAGGTAGCTGACGATCAATTTCTTGACGTAACAGCTCACAGATAGCTTTATCACTGTCAGTTTGAGATGTGTTGTAGGCTGTAATATCTTGATGCATAGATCATTTATAGTTTAGTTGGGTCAGTATTACAGGTTTCTAGTAACTGCGCATTCAGATCAGAAGCACGTTGGTTCACATCTCGATTTGGATTCGTAGCGTTTGTCTCAAATGCGATGCCGTACTCTCTAATTAAAAGGTCAGCATGAAAGCGAGCCAAGGCCAAACACGAATAGTTGGTGGTGATGTTATCGGCAGCTAAGAATCTGCCAAATAAAGTTCCTGCAATCAGGCAAGTGATAATCAGAACAGCGATCAGGATTCGGTTCTTCATTCAATTAGTATAGCATCGCCAGATCCCAATTTAGGTATCTGGCAGCATTCTACTCTCTTCCTACTCAATGAAACCTTTTGCTTTGAGATCATCAAAGATAATTTGATCTACCGGACCCACAATGTCTCGTTGGGCATAGGTGTAGTAGGCCAGGTCTTGAATTTCACTGCTAGGTTTGAGAGTTCCCTCAAAGTCAGCGGTGTAACACGTCATCCGGACAATCGTTCCTTCAGGCTTGCCATGAGCTTGTGCCTCAAAAGTACCATAGTGCTTCATGGTAGACGGCAGCACTTTCACTGTCAGCTCCTCTTCTACTTCACGGGCTAAAGCTTGCTGATCAGTTTCATTCTCTTCACGTTTGCCACCCGGAATGTAGTAGGTATCTTTGCCTTTACTGAGTGTCATTAAGATCTGTTGATCTTTGAGGTAGATGAAGGCAAGCTTATCGATAAAAGTTTTTTCAGTCATAAAACAACCTTCATTTAGTCTTTTTTCTTATCTAGCTTATCGAGTCCCAACCATTTGACGCCAAAGTACACTACTAAGGCGATCACAATAAAGTCGATGATCACGTTGAGAAAGCTTCCCCACATAATTTTGGCTGCGCCCACTTGAAGATACATACTCGAAAGATTCTCAGCGCCACCTAAGACTAAGGCTAATATGGGATTGATAATATCTTCAACTAATGCGGCCACTACTTTGGACACGGCGCCGCCCAAAATAAAGCCGACTGCTAGGCCCACGACACCTTGTTCGCGAACAAACTGAATAAAGCCCTTCATCGTCCTCCTTTTTAACTCTTTAGGCCAATTTAGCCTTCTGTAAGAAAGAATACAAGTGCAGGGTGTGTGAAGGAATTACTTTAACAACTTCAGGTGGTCATTAGCTGAAAGGAGGTACAAACCTACTATCACAAAATTATCAAACTAAAGGAATAAGAATACCAATCCAGTAGTTACCCCAAATATTCCAATCATCTTTTTTAGCGTTAACTCGTCTTTAAAGAAGAAAGAAGACATTAAGGTTAACAGAGAAATTGAGGCGGCATTCGCTGCATTAACGAAACCAACATTTGGGGCTAAGTTAAACCCAACTTGCATAAAGTAATTAAAGCTAGCGCCAAAAATGCCGATGAGTAGTAATGTAACAAGTTGATTTTTGGATACTTTTTTCCACTCAACTTTTTTGTATATTATTTCTCCCAAGATAAGTACTGTCACCACCACCATGGTAAGAATTAACCTTGTAAGGATCGGAACACCCACGTTGAGAAGATATTTTGAGCTTAAAGCCAATAGGCCCCAGCAAAAAAACGCACCCATCGTATAAGGTAACCATAATCTATGAGAAGTAGCTCTGCTTTTGTCTTTATCGATCGTAATTAAAGCCGAAAACAGTACGATGAATGAGATAGCGATCACTGACTTGATTGTGAGTGGCGCAGAAAAAATGAATACTGACGCTACTGCTGTAAAGACGACGTAGCTTTTTGAAATGATTAAGCTGTACCCAGGATTTGGAGAGTACTCGATTCCTTTTAAGGAAAATACATTTCCAAGGTAACTAAAGAAAATACCTTGAACGATAATGAGTAAGTACTCGAATGGTTTGAGCGTAAAGCTCGTTGGGGTTCTCGTCGTTAATGCTATATATACAAGTACAGGTATCAGAAACATCGCCAAATTATTGAGTTGTTGAGGCGTCTTGAGTGCGTTGCTCTTTCTTACACAAAGATACAAGGCTACTGAACTGAGAAACATTAGTAAGCTGGCAATAATCCAATTCATACAAGTACGTATTTAAAATACTGCACAACTATATAGAGCAGGCTATGTGACCGTTTTGCTGCTTCTAGGTATGGTGAAATTAATATTGTGAATCAACGAAAATGGGGTGGTAAACCGGACTTGAACCGGCGACCTCCGCTTTCACAGAGCGGCGCTCTAACCAGCTGAGCTACTACCACCATTGAACGTCTCGGTATTATACAGCTTCTTGAGAAAAACGCCTATCCGCAACCTGGCTATTAAGTCAAAAACCAGATATACGGCTGGTATAATGCCAGGCGATGTCAAACCGAAAAGAAAATCGTGATCGTTGGGATGATGAGTTCATTGATGATGAAGCTCAAGAGCCTACTGGTGACGAACAACTCTTATCTACTGTGTTTTGGTCTGTGGTTGATGGCCAAGCAGACAGTGACGAAGGTCAAGCTGCACTCGAGCTCCTAGCCGGGGAGCAGTCCTCGGGTGAGCTAGAAGAAGCTCCGGAGTTCGAAGATGACGACTTTGACTTTCTTGATGCGCATGTCAAAGACGATGATCCCGTAGGTCTGTACTTCAAACAGATGAGTCGGGCACGATTGCTCACTGCTGAGGAAGAGGTTGAGTTGGCACAAACGATCGAGCTCGGTGGTGAAGCAGCTTCTGCTGCGATTGATCGCTTGGCTCGCTCAAACACGCGGTTAGTGGTTAGTATTGCCAAACGATACCTCAACCGTGGGCTCCCCTTCCTCGATTTAATTCAGGAAGGCAACTTGGGTCTGATGCGGGGGGTGATGAAGTATGACTGGCGACGAGGTAATCGTTTTTCCACCTATGCTACCTGGTGGATCAGGCAAGCTATTACCAGAGCTGTGAATCAAAAAGTCAGAATTATTCGGATTCCACTTCACCAAGAAGAACGCTTAACTAGAATTTATCGTTTCTTCCGCGACTACTATCAACAGTATGGTGAGCAGCCAGACTTGGAGTTTGCTGCTGCTGAGTTAGAAATGCCAAAGGATAAGCTGGTTGAGTTACTCCAAGCAGCTCAACAAGAGTACAGTTTGGATGAAAGTGATAGCGACAGTGGCGGTGATGACGAGCGTTCACTTCTTGATACCATTGAAGACAAAACTGAAGGCTCCCCGGAGTACCTCGCTTTTCAGACTTTGCTGCAGGTTGACATTGACATGGCACTCAAGTTTTTAACTCCTCGACAACGTCGTATTATTGAACTTAGATTTGGACTCCATGGTGGAGAGCCTCATACGTTGGAAGAAGTGGCAACGGAGTTTGGGTTAACTCGAGAGCGAATTCGCCAGCTCGAACAGGCAGCCCTACGGGAGCTACGTCATCCAAATATTAAAAAGAAGCTGAATGGATACGTTAACTAAACAGGCAAAAATAAGGTGCGTCCAGCAGGACTCGAACCTGCGACCTACTGCTTAGAAGGCAGCCGCTCTATCCGCTGAGCTATGGACGCACAAACACACTGGTACAAAGTGTACCAATCATATTATAGCGGCAAAAGCTGATTTATCTGGAAGCTTTTTTAGTTGTTCGCTTAGCGGTTGTCTTAGCGACTTTGCGGACCGTTTTGACGGCAGTTCGTGCTTTAGAAGCAGCTTGAGCGACTTTTTTCTTGGTGGATGCTTTACTCGCTTCTTTGACAACTTTATTTGCCAAAGCCGTGCCTTGCTTCTCTACTTTTTTAGCAAATGCTTTGGGATTACGCTTGATCTCAGCTTTAACTTTTTTGAGCTCTTTCCCAGCAGTAGAGATTACCTTTTTGGTACTCTCACGATTCTTCTTATCGGAAAAGAACATAGCAGCTGCGCCTGCGGCGAGTCCTGCAACCAGAGCGAATGCTCCGAGTCCTGATTTTTGTTTTGACATTGGGCCTCCGTCAAAAAATAAAAAAACTGTACGTACTCAGTTTACTCGGCTGAAGAGCCGTATGCAAACTGTTCATGATAACTGACGATCATTTCTTGTGTCTGAACAGTTTTGACTGGGTAGTTACCCTGTGCAGTCTCTTCAGAGGTCATCACCGCAGTGCTGCCATCGTAAACTGCGTTGGCTACGTCGCTGACTTCGGCGCGAGTTGGTAAGACTGAGTTAGTCATTGAGAGCAACATCTGAGTAGCAGTAATCACTGGTTTACCAACGGCTTTACATTTTTTGATCAAAACTTTTTGCCAGTGAGGAACTTCATAGAATGGCAGTTCAACTCCTAAGTCACCGCGAGCAACCATGATTAAGTCACTACCTTGGATAATCTCATCCATGTTCTCAATGGCCTTTTTGTTCTCAATCTTGGCACAGATTGCCGAGTTCATATTACGAGCAGCCAGTGCTTGTCGCAGTTGAGCAATGTCTCGCATGTCACGGACAAATGAAAGACCGACAATTTCTGGAGTGTGATCTTTCATGGCTTCTAAGAAAGCAATGTCTTTGTCTAATAAAGAAGGCATATCTAAGACTACACCTGGAGTGTTCAACGTCTTGCGGGTCTTAATGACATAGTCTTCCATTGCCTCGGCATGAAGCTCAGTTTCTTGGCGATTGGTGACTTTCATCACGCATGTGCCATCAGCAATTGAGATAATGTCTCCGGCATGGAGTCCACTAATGACTTCTGGTGGAACGAACACTGCTTTAGGGCTGTCATGTTGGCTAAGTGAAGTGAAGACAATCTCCTCACCTTTTTTGACTGGAAACTCACTACCGTTTAAGACAGTGATCCGAACTTCGGGACCTTGAAGGTCAAGCAAGATAGGAATTTGTTTTCCCATGTCGCTGGCTACTTTACGGACGCGTTGAATGCGCTCTAAGTGCCAAGAAGGTTCATTGTGTTTTGTGTTGAAGCGAGCAAAGTCCATTCCAGCTTCAATTAAAGCTTTAATGATCTCCTCTGATTCCGAAGTAGGACCAATCGTATTTACAATTTTGGTACGACGCTCTTTGCCGTCGGCTCGTACGCTAGGTTTGAAAAAGTGCATGTCGATGTCGTGCATAGTGGAAAGGATTATCCTTGATCTTTGTAAGATCTTCAAGAGGTACATGCAGATCTGTGGCATATTGCAAAAAAGATTCGTTTGAGTTTTAGAATGAAATACGCTAGGCTAGGAAGCCTATGACTGACCAAAACGTTTTAACTGGTGACGACTTAGCAACGAAGGCTTTAGAAGAGTCCTCTCAAAAAGATCTGCCTGCGGGTGATGACCAACCAGCTTTGGCAGCTGGTGATACCAAAGCACTGCCCGCCGACCCTGCCACCCAACAGAAAGTCGCTGAGACACTGCAGTCACTCCAAAACGTCATCGAGCGAAACGTCTCAGAACTTGATCGTCTTAAAGAGCAGATGCGCTCTTATCGTGAGAGTTTGAAGAACATCATGGATAACGATGAGACGTTAAGTGTGGCTGAAGATCAGGCTGCAGCAGTTACCCAAAAGGTTAAAGAGCGAAAGTCACAGCTTCAAGCCAGTCCCGAAGTCAACCAACTCAAAGCAAACATTGCTGAGATCAATGAGCGCAAAAAAGAGATTGAAGAGGCTTTAAATACTCACTTGCTCAACCTCTACCAGTTCACTGGAGCGAAAACCTTTGACACTAGTACCGGAGAGACACGAGAGTTTTCTATCCGAGCATCGGTTAAAGGTAACTCTAAAAAAGCCGAATAGCTGCTATCTTCCAGGTCTATTTTCACGCAGTCTTACCTTTGTTCTCACGACCTCATTTTATGGCCGCTACCAGGCTAAAATAACGTCCTATAACATTGACTTTTAGCCCTTTTATTGATATAATTAAGCTATGTTTGATGAGATGTGATGTGGTATTCCATCGCGGAAACCACCACTAGCATCGCAGATTAACATCGGCACACATTTGGGGACTTCGTCTTTATCTCAGATTGGGAGATTCACATGCGTAAGCTTCGTCGTTGGGGCCGCAAGGCCTGGAGTTTCGTCAAAGGTCTCGGTTGGCGCGCCTTCTTGGTTGCGCTGCTGGCGACTACTGCTCTTGAAGTCATTTTTGGCGTGATGTCGGGTGCCTACACCCGTGGACAGTACGCGGTCTTTCCCGCGCCGCTGCCAGTGGTCGTAGGAATCGCCCTCCTCGTCGCCATCGCCATCAACGGACTGCGGAAACGAATGAACGCAGGCTTCCTGCTGACATTCATCGTTGCGCTGTTCGTCACCGTGATGGTCGGAATGACGTGGTACATCACCCTCACCCGCTTCGACTTCCCACAGGTCACTTCCATGGCGCTTGCCGCTTTGGGAGTTTACCAAGTTTTCATCGCGTGGCGCGGCGTGAAGTTTCAATGGTCGAAAAGCCGCCGTCGCAAAAAAAGCAAAAAGTCACATGGTCATCCGTAAAAGTGCCGTATCTGCTAAGGAGACTCCCCAACTCCAAGGCAACCACGCCCTCGCTTCAAACCGAGGGCGCTGTGTTATCTGTGTGCTGCTTCAATAAAAAACACCGCCTGGCGGCGGTGTTTTCATGTTCAAATTTCAGTGCTTTATTCAGCGCCGAACGTACGAGTCTTAGTGAATCGACGTGGTGGTCGTGGAATAGGAGCATTTTTCATCTTCTTAATTGCGCGTTTGCGTTTGTGAGATCGACGGATCTCGTTCATCCGAACGGTGCGAACTTCAGAAGGTTTTTGATAGTATTTTCGGTCTTTAACAACTTGAATGATGTTGGTTGCCGCAATGATTTTTTTGAACTTTTTAATCAGATCACCAGTGTGATCGTCATTACGTGCTTTGAGAATAATTGGCAAAAAAGAACACCTCCCCTCAAGTTTTTGATCAATAGATCAGTGTAATAGCGTCAGAAGATCTGTATTATATCACCTCAAGTGGGAAAAGATCCACTCCAGAGGTCAAAGATTGAGCGTTTCACCAGCTTTTTCACCTTGTTTCCAGCCACCCAAAATGTGGACATGGATGTGATGCACGGCTTGAACGTCTCGCCCAACGTTCATCATCAATTTGTAGTTCTGCTCAATTCCTAGCTCTTTGGCTACCTTGCGAGCTGTTTGTAGCAACTTAGCATGGAACTGATCATCGAGTAACTCGACGTCTTCGAGAGTGGTAATCTCTTTTTTGGGAACAAGTAAGACGTGAACTGGTGCTTTAGGGCTAATATCATCAAAAGCGATGAACTCATCATCTTGATACCGTACTTTAGCTGGAATCTGGCCTTGAATAATTTGCGTAAAGATGGAAGGTTGGCTCATACTCTCCTTCTTAGCTCAAGTGTTCCTGAGCTAATGCAACAACTTCTTGTAAACTCAATTTAGTTGGACGTTGATGACGTTGTTTGCGTGAACCGTTCAACAGCATCTTTCCGCTGGGATGATAGTACCAAGTGCCAATGGTATCTACTTTGAGGATGGCTTCTGAGAGCGGCTTCAGCTCTACGGAAGAGTCTGGTCGGGCTTTGATGCGGACTTCCCCAGATGTAGGATCCTTGCGGACAACTAGACTGTAACCCATCTTTTGAGCGTACTTCATGACTGTGTCGTTTTTGCTCTCGATCGCCAAGCACTTTAACTGGCCGATCTGGAAAGTTTGACCGTCTTTCTCTACTACTTCTTTAGCTTGAATTGTCTCTTTTAAGCTGGCATACGCGCAGTCAAAACAAGTAAAGCCAAAGTGCATCTGAGACTCATCATTGTGGGGATCGACACTTTCAAATCCGTGCAACAGTGAAGGCAGCATGAACGAGTAACGGAGTGCGTCGGGTTCGGGCCAATCAACTTCACCAAAGTGGTCATCGTCCGTGACGAACTTGACGATCTCTTGTAGAGCTTGGTCATTCTTAAGTTCTGGGTGAATTTTGCAGACGTAGTCGTAGACCAGTGAAGTAGCACAGATTCGCAGCTGACCCCGATCGGGTTGGTGGTGATCAAACTCGCCTAAGCCTGTATCAACGTGAGTGACCTCGTGCATTTGAAAGCCAAGTCGTTCGGCTTCACTAGGATGAATGGTGGTACCTGGATCAGTAAAAGCAACTTGAGCAGTTGCGTAGTGTTGAGCATCAAAACGCTTGAGCATCCAAGTTGAACCAATTGCGTCACAATCTGGAGCATGGTGAGTTACAATCAAGCGCTTGTTCATGGGGGAAGTATAACATTCCTACCCACCGCAACAGCCGTAAAAACAAAGTTTCTAGGACAGTTGCAGTGGGTATCCTCACCGGATATGTTTAGTACTATACGAATTGATGCAGAAAAAACCCAGAGACAAAATAGATTGATGTCGAGCGATATAACAAAATATCAGATTGAGAAAATTATTACTATAAGCTTTGATATTATTTGCAATAATTGCGTAAATAAAAAATGGCTAATCATGAAGTGAGCCCCTCTGTCCGCGTTTTGTATCTAGATTTGTTGCGGATCGTTGCCACCGCCGCGGTGGTGTTGGTACATGTCAGTGCACCGGTGGTGATCCGTTACGGCCAAGTACCCTTAATGCATTGGTGGTTAGGAAATGGACTTGATGCTTTTGCTCGCTGGTGTGTGCCTGTGTTTGTCATGATTAGTGGTGCGGTCTTACTAGACTCTGCTGGCTCAACCCACTCTGAGTCCCGTTCGCAGTTTTTCGAAAAGAGAGCTGTCCGGATTGGCATTCCACTCCTGTTCTGGACCGTTTTTTACGCGGTCTTCTATCATCTTTTTCGTAGCGATCCACTCTCACTGGAGTTTACGCTGCGCCGAATTATCTTCGACCAACCATATGAGCATCTTTACTTTTTGTGGCTGCTGTTGGAGTTGGCATTACTTACACCTTGGCTACGAAAAGTCGTTCGGGACTGTTCAGTGTCCTCATTGGGAGTTCTGTCAGCTCTCTTCTTGATCGTGACTTTCTTCTGGGTGCCGCGTCGATTGCTTTTCCCTTTCTTCGTTCCTTATCTCGGTTACTATCTCGCCGGAGTATGGCTAAAGAAAGTTAAGTTGCAGCCTTGGATGAAACGGATGGCTGTAGTAACAGCTTTGGCGACTTGGGTTGTGATTGCAGGCGGAACTTGGCTGTCTTTTGCTGGCCGCCTCTCCTTTGGGCATCCTTTAATCTTGTACGAGTACCAGGGGCTACCAGTGATTGCGATGAGCTTAGGTGTTTTTGTAATTGGTAAAGCAGTTGGTAATACACCCAGGTTGGCACGATTCTTAGAAAAGCATTCATCAATACTTAAAACCGCGAGTGCCTTAACCTTTGGTGTTTACCTTATTCATCCAGCAGTAATTGAGCTGCTGCGCTTGGGAGCTGGGATTGAACCAACGACACTCGGTTTGCCAGGTATTGCGATAGTGTACTTCTTCACTATCTGCTTATCAGCTTCATTGAGTTACGGGCTGGAGCTACTTGCCAGAATGGGGCGCAGTTTTTTTTGGACTCAGCAGCAAGATAAGTTTCCAGAGTAACTTAAAGGGCAAGGTAATTAGCTGCCACATGAATGGGACGCTGTCTTCCTCTCCTCTTACCCAAACGGATACTACTAACCAGCGATCTTGATCATCGAGATACTTACCGACTACATGAATTTGTCGGCTGTTGATGGTACGAATGAACTTTACACTCCCTGGAGTTGAGCCAGGCTCCGTTCGGTCTGGCGAACGGAGCACTGACTCAATTGTGTCTTCGGTAATCCACCGTTGTTTTAAGCGATCTCTAGCGTGTTTAGTTAAGATTGGGGCTGGCATAGCACAATCAACTCTTCAAGAGTGACAAGCTTTGTTTCGCTTACGGTTCTTTCTTTGAGCTCAATCTTGTCACCTGTTTTGGCGGAGACAACTGCCCGGTAAGGAATACCTAGCAGATCAGCATCTGCAAACTTCTCACCAGCTCGCGCATCACGGTCATCCCAAAATACTTCAATGCCTGCGGACTGAAGCGTATCGTAAATCTGTTGTGCTTTCTCAGATTGCTGAAGGTCAATCAAGTGAACGGTAAATGGCGCAAGGTGTTTTGGCCAGACTAAGCCTTTTTCGTCAGCATACTTCTCGACAATTACACCTAGTAAACGAGAAGGACCAATCCCATAGCAGCCCATGTACAGTGTCTGAGGTTTCCCTTGTTCGTCCAAGTACGTGAAGTCAAAGGCTTTGGAGAACTTAGTATGCAGAGGGAAGATATTACCAACTTCGCAGGCTTTGACTACCTGATAGGCTTCGCCTGTTTCAGGATAGAGGTCACCTTCTTTGGCTACTTTGAAGTCATAAAACTTCTCTGGCATGGGAATGTCTCTGTCCCAGTTGACGTTAACCGTATGAAAGTTGGTTTTGTTTGCGCCACACTCGAAGTTTTTGCGGTTGCTGGTGGACTCGTCAAAAAACACTCTAACGCTATCGGGCAAGTTGAGTGGACCAGCATAGCCGACCTCGGCACCGGTGACTTTCTTTACTACCTCAGCAGAAGCAAGTTTGAGTGAAGACGCGCCGGTGATTTTTTTCAACTTCTCTTCATCTACATCGTATCCACCTCGAACTGCGGCAGCGATTACTTCGCCCTTCTCTGTTTCAAATAAGAGTGTCTTGGTGGTCTTCTCCACTGTGATGTTTAAAAACTTTGCCAGCTCATCAACGCCGATCATTCCTACACCTTCAACGTCGGTTAATGGTTTAAGTTCTTCCTGGGTGTCGTTGAGCGCAGGTGCTTGGCTAGGCGCAACTTCACGATTAAAACAAAGATTCTTTGACTTGACGATGAAAAGAGTGTCTTCACCAGCATCGACGATCGTCTGAAACTCGTGGGAGTAGTCAGTCGTAAAGTCACCACCCGATGCTAAAGCCATAACAGTACTCTCGCCTAACCCCATCCGTTCAAAGATAGTCATATAGACGGTCTTCATCTGATCGTAGTAACTCTGCAGATCAGCGGCGGAACGATGGAAGCTGTATGCGTCTTTCATCCGAAACTCGCGACAACGGAGTAAGCCAGTCTTAGCGCGAGGCTCATTTCTGAACTTAGTTTGAATCTGGTACACCCCAATTGGGAAGTCTTTGTAGCTGTGGGCGAACTCTTGAACAAGTGGCGTGACCATCTCTTCATGAGTTGAGTTAAGAATATAGCCAGTACTGTTCTTGGCTTGTGAAGCAGCGTTGGCCCCTTCTGTCTTCATTAAAACGTCCACCGTATCAATACGACCAGTCTGCTCCCAAATTTTACGAGGTGCGAGCGAAGTCATATAGACTTCCGTGGCGACTTTATCCATCTCCTCACGGATGATCTTTTCGATTTTGTTTAGCACTCTCAGGCCGAGAGGCAAAAAAGTATAAACACCTGCTACTTCCTGATGAATGTACGAAGCCTGGGTAAGGAGCTTGGCATTTTTAGAGACGAGCTCACTACTCACAGTCTTGACTGTTTTAAATGGATTTTTAGAGTATTTCATAGATCTTTCGTTTGTAACTTGCTTAGATAGGAAGAAAGTGTTGACTTGATAGTAGGTACTGAGTTGGTTGGAGTATCTCCCTCGTTACTCTAACCACGGGCGTAGGGCATCAACAAAGAGTTGGCTACTATCAAGATAGTGAATTTTAGAAGAAGTGTCAGGAGTTTCCCCTGACGGCATGGTGGGGACAGAGTTGGTGACGATGACGCTATCGATCACAGATGCTTCGATCTTGGCTTTACCATTGTCGGCAAACAGTCCATGAGTAGCAAAAAAGTGCACTTCAGCCGCACCGCGAGCTTTGAGCAGCTCAGCAGTGTTGATTACGGTGCCACCAGAGTTAATAACGTCGTCAAACACGACCACGATTTTACCATTAACGTCACCACTGACGTCGATGGCTTGAGTCTTGCCAGTGGCAAGATCACGATGTTTATCGACATTGACGAGCTCAGAACCAATTTTTTCGGCAAAAACACGAGCTCGTTTCAGGCCACCAAAATCTGGACTGGCCACAATAACGTTTGCTTTACTTAGGTGCGACTGGACGTAACTGACAAAGAGCTCTATAGCTGAGAGATGGTGAGTCGGAATCGAGAAGAAGCCTGGGGTACTACTGTTGTGTAAATCTAGTAAAAAGGCGCGAGTAACGTATGAGTTAGAAACCAAGTTGGCCACGACTTTGGCAGCAATAGGCTCACCCTCACGGAAGACCTTATCTTGGAGTGAGTAGCCCATCCACGGCATGATGACGTTAATATGCCGAGCGCCCAATCGCTCCAAAGCATCTACGAGCAGGAGCAACTCAATGACGTGTTCATCGGTGGGATGTGACAGAGACTGAACCAACGCAATTTTTTCGCCCCGAACTGACTCTTTCACCCAAATACGTTTTTCTCCATTGGCAAAGGTACTAATGTCGACATCAACCAAGTTAGTTCCAAAGCCCTTGGCAATGCCTTCAGCCAGTTGTAAGTTTGAGGTGCCGGAGATAATTTTCATCTGCTTTATGCTACTCCATCAGATGCTGGTTGGACAAGCTTATAGGATTGCTCGTCTAAGTCGTCAAGACTGTACTCTCCCATTTTAGTTCGGGTCAAGTGAATAACTGGGTAACCAACGCGCTCACACATTCGGCGGACTTGTTGATGACGACCCTCGTGGATGGTGATCTCAATCGTACTTTCTTGGTCGCCCGTTTGAACTACATTGACTTCAGCTGGAGCCGTATAACCTTCCTTGAGCCGTACCCCACGTTCGAGGTGATTGAGGGCGCGAAAAGAGGGGCGACCCTCGATTACTACTTCATAGGTTTTCAGAGACTCAAAGGATGGATGGGTGTACTTTTGGGTCAGTGTGCCATCGTTAGTCATAATCATTAGCCCGGCACTTTCTAAATCAAGACGGCCGACAGGATAAAGACGAAGCGTTTCCAGTATGCGAGCAAGTTCAGGATTAGTTTTGGCGACTTCTTGATGGAGATACTCAACTACGGTTTGCCGACCTAACTCATCTTGAGTAGTGGAGATAATGCCGACTGGTTTATTGAGTAAGATGACGTACGGTTGAGCGGTCTGGAGCGGAACGAGCTTCCCGTCTACTTTCACTTGATCTGTCTCTGGGTTAATTCGCTGGCCAATGTGCGCTTTTTCACCATTTACGGTCACTTTGCCTTCGGCAATCAAAGCCTCAGCTTTACGACGCGAAGCAAAGCCCGCTTGGGCTAAGGCAGCATGGAGCTTAGGAGATTTCGTGGCGGACTTCACGTCGGACGACATAGTTGTATTGTACGCGATTTTCTCACATATTGGGTACGCATTGAGGTAGTTTGATACTATTTCTGGAGGGAACAACAATGAAAAGTGAGTATCTGGTACAAATTGAGCAGTTGATCGCTGAAAAATACTCTGCAGACAGGTTCAAAAATGATACTGCCGAACAGTCGGTGCTCCCTTTTTGGACGGCACTCAAAGAGCTTGAGCAGCTTCGCCAGATGTCACAAGCAATCTTAGCTGGTTCTCTTGGTCAGCTTGAACCTCAATTGGCAGCGCTAGTTCAAGAGACGGAACAGCAACAGGATCTGGAGTGGTTTGCCCAGCACTGTCTTACCTTCTCTGATCCTGAGCAGGTAGCTAGTGATGCCAACTGGCTTTGGAATGAAGCGAAGACTACACAGTACTTATACATTGGAGTAGAACTGCACTGGGTGCTTTGCGTTTCTAGGTGCTTAGGACTGATAAGATTGGAAACACTGTGTCGATTACGCCAGACCAAGATCTGTGTATTTGGCGCAAGTGTGGCCGCGTCGTCCATTGAGCTACTTGCCGACCTCGGTTGTGCACATATTCGTTGCATTGATGATGGCGTAGTCGATCCGAGTAACTTGCCTCGTTTGCCTATGGCGACTGTTTTTCAACTGGGTCAACCGAAGGTAATGCTTCTTGCTGAACGTCTTAGGCAAAGACATCCCTACGGAAAGTTTGACTGCCTCATTGGCAGAGTGGTAACTCATCAAGATGAAAAACAACGTGCCAATCAAGTGGTGGCTACTGAGTTTATTCGTGATGCCGACATAATTATTGAGGTCATCGATGACATTCGCATGAAGAGCATTATTCACACAACAGTTTTATCCAACTTTCCTGATATTCCCTTAATCTTTGTGGCTGACTTAGGAACTGAACCAGTTGTGAAAGTAGTTCAAACAAATGAGAAAGGAAAGGTTGAACGACCGTTTGGTCGAACGTGGACTGGCTCAGAAAGGTCACTGCTAGAAAAGGCACAGCATTCTTTGCCTTTATCTCGCTACGAAGTGCAACGCTTGGCTTATCTGATGGTCAAAGAGTCTCTGCCCGCTGAGCATACGCTGCAGTTTTTACTCAACTGTGAAGGAGTTATGCCTTTCTGGTCACAGACGCCAATTGCCAGTCGACTGTCGGCTGCCCAAGTGGCAGTAGCTGTTCTTGAGCTTTTGGGGGGAGTTACAACGTCACACCTGACTTCGCTACAACCAAACATAGCACAGCTTAGCGAGTCCTACTTCCACTCACACGAAAGCTAAGCTGCTCGTTTCCCCATCCAGCGTTGATGCTCAGGTGAGTTGATCATGCCGCATTTCTTAAACTTCAGACCTGAGCCACAAGGGCAAGGATCGTTTCGGCCGATCTTTGACTGGGCAACGCCAGGAGTTGGTTTCTTGACTGCTTTGGCACCTGCCATGGCGGCAGCCAGATCAGAAACGGAGCCTTTGGTTTTAGAAGGAGCTGCTTTTTTCTCTACTTTTTGAGTTTCTTCAACCACATCAGCTAACGGAGCTGCCAAGGCTTCTGCCTTTTGGGCAATCATTTGCGCTGGGGCGGGAGTCAACGGATTTTGATTGTGTACATGGACGCGGAAGACGCGGTTGGCGATCGTTGCCTCAATGCTCCCAATCAACTTCTCAAACATACTGAACGACTCTTTTTTGTACTCGCTGAGAACAGTGGTTTTATCGCCTCGCAACCAGATTCCATCGCGTAAGTTGTCCATCTCGTCAAGGTGATCCATCCATTTTTCATCAATGGTAGTCAAAATGACAAACTGTTCAATTTGACGCATGGCTGGAGTACTGACCACTTCTTCGCGAGTTTGATAAGTTTGATGAGCAATCTCTACTAATCTTTCGATGATTAAGCTTGAGGCTTGCTGGGGGTTCTTGGTGACCGTCTCCGAGAGTGTCTTTTTGAGCTCAAGTTGGGAGTTGTCATCAAAAGGTATGATCTTGGTGAACTCTTTAGTGATGGCATCGATCTCGACGTCATCAAAAGAGTCAGCCGCTCGAGCAGCCACGGTTGCTTCTACTTCACGATCAATGTAGTTGAGTACTTCTGGTTTTAGCGTCAGGTCAATATCATCGTCTGCTTTTTTCTTTTTGGTTGGAGCTTGTTGAGCGGTCTCGATTGCTGCTTGCCCGACTTCTAAAACGCGGCGGCGACGTTTATAGATAACTTCCCGCTGTTTATTCATGACGTCATCAAACTCAACCAGTCGTTTGCGTTGGTCAAAGAAGAAGCCTTCCACTTTCACCTGGGCAGACTGAATGGCGTTGCCAATCATGCCGTGTTCAATGGCTTGGTCTTCTTCCATCTTTAAGAAGTCCATCAACTTGGCGATTTGCGCACCACCGAACAGCCGCATAATCTCGTCTTCTAAAGCGACGAAGAACTGTGTCGAACCTGGGTCACCTTGACGGCCCGCACGACCACGCAGCTGATTGTCGATACGACGAGACTCATGACGCTCAGAACCAATGATATGCAGTCCACCGAGAGCAACAACTTGATCATGAGCTTTTTGCCAGGCAGCTACGGCTTTGTCGTACCCTTTGCGGTCGTACTGACCTTTCTTCTCCTTACGGAACTCCTTCAGCTCCGGCTTGGCGCCGCCTAAAACGATGTCGACACCACGACCGGCAATGTTTGTGGCTACAGTGATACTGCCCTCTTTACCAGCATCGGCAATGATAAATGCTTCTTTTTCGTTGTTTTTCGCGTTTAGGACTTGGTGTGGGATGCCTTTGCGTTTTAAGAAACGAGAGATGATCTCATTGTGCTCGATCGAACGCGTACCAATTAAGATTGGGCGTTTAGTTTGGTGAATCTCTTCTACTTCCCTGACGATAGCGCTGTACTTGGCAGCTGCCGTTTTATAAACCACATCGGGTTTGTCCACACGAACTTGGGCAACATTCGTTGGAATGGGTAAGACATCCATCTCATAAATTTTGCGGAACTCTTCTGCTTCAGTTACGGCGGTTCCCGACATACCAGATAACTTGACGTACATGCGGAAGTAGTTTTGCAATGAGATAGTCGCCAAGGTGCGTGACTCTTGTTGAATAGGGACATTCTCCTTGGCTTCAATAGCTTGGTGGAGACCATCAGAGTAGCGACGACCGTACATCAAACGACCGGTATGTTCATCGACGATGATGACTTCGTTCTCGCGCACGATGTACTCTTTGTCACGATGATAAAGAGTCTTCGCTTTCAGCGCTGCTTCGACATGATGAATAACGTCAAAGCTCTCTTCGTATAAGTTGTTCACATTCAACTTCTGCTCAATGCGTTTAACACCCAGATCAGTCAAGGTGACAGACTTTACTTTCTCATCCACTTTAAAGTCGATATCTTTCACTAAGCTCGAGATCATTTTGGCGTAGTCGTAGTATTTTTTGGTCGGCTCAGTATCTGGTGCGGAGATGATTAAAGGTGTACGGGCCTCGTCAATTAAGATGGAGTCAGCTTCGTCGACAATGGCGAAAAAGTGTGAGTCTTTAGTTCGTTGGACCATCTGGTTCAGATTTTGAACCATGTTGTCTCGCAAGTAGTCAAAGCCGAACTCGTTATTGGTACCGTAAGTGATGTCAGCGGCATATGCCTCTTTGCGGGGAATTTCTTGGAAGTGTTCCAAGCGCTCATCTCCGCGTTCTTCGCTGTCAATGTCAGGGTTAAAAAGCTTTGCTTTGTCGTGAACAATAACGGCCACTTTCATGCCTAAAAAGTGATAGATTGGTCCCATCCAACCTACACCGACTTCAGCCAGGTAATCATTGACGGTGACTAAGTGAGCGCCACGACCTAAAAGGGCGTTTAAGTACAAAGGAGCGGTAACGGTCAGCGTTTTGCCTTCACCTGTCTTCTGCTCTGTGACAGTGCCATTATGAAGTGCAATACCGGCCAGTAGTTGAACGTCAAAGTGACGCATCCCTAAAACACGTCGCGAGACTTCACGAACAGTAGCGAAAACTTCAGGGAGAAGCTCATTGAGAACTGCTTTCTCGGCAGCAGCTCGTTCGGCACTACCTTCTTCTAAACTACTGACTTTGTTGGCAATGATGGTCTTGAACTTACTGGTCTGTTCAGCCAGATCGGCATCGCTCAGCTTTTGTAAAGAAGCTTCATGGGAGTTAATCTGCTGAACGACCTTCTGGTATTGGTCAATCTTACGGCTATTTTCGTCGAAAATTTTAGTCAAAAACTTGAGCATAAGAAGTCCTCATATTAGCAGATCAGTGGCATTCTCTGATAAAGCGGTCGGAAAAGCAAGATTAGAGAGAAAACGAGTTTGATTTTACCCTAGTTGCTTTTTTTGACTATGCTTTTCGAGAGATAACATTCATTCCCATGGCTTCTTGGAGGAGCTTAGGAACTCGAATCGATCCGTCTTCGTTTTGGTAGTTTTCA
Source organism: Patescibacteria group bacterium UBA924 (assembly GCA_002293725.1). Taxonomy (GTDB): domain Bacteria; phylum Patescibacteriota; class Microgenomatia; order UBA1400; family PJMF01; genus UBA924. The sequence continues at coordinate 52,450 of DBDU01000021.1, read as the reverse complement.
ATCACTGCGGCCAGTAAGCGCGGAGATGCAGCCATGGTGTTATTCAGTGTATAGACGTGCTTCATTGAGCCATCCTTGGCTCGATACTTAATATTTAATCTCCTGGCCTGGAAGTCATTAAAGTAACTTGCCGAGTGAGTCTCGCGATACTTTTGTTGGGCTGGGAACCAGGTTTCAATGTCGTACTTCTTCCGCTGGCCCGCTCCCATGTCACCAGTACACATTAACAACACTTGGTAAGGTAGTTCTAGATCCTGGAGTAACTGTTCAGCGTAGCCTATCATTTTTTGATGCCACTCTCTGGTAACATCTTCGTCAGCCACGGTGTAGACGACTTGCTCAACTTTAGTGAACTGATGAACACGAATAATGCCGTGGACATCTTTCCCATGAGAACCGACTTCGCGACGGAAACATGGTGAGATACCAACCATTTTGTAAGGGAGGTCCTTCTCGTTTAAGACTTCATCCTGACGATAAGCAGTTAAAGAAACTTCAGCAGTGCCAATTAACCCTTGGTTATCTTGGGTAGTGTAGTGGTCTTCGATCCCCCAAGGGAAGTAGCCAGTGCCCCAAAGGGCTTCTTTATTGACCATCCAAGGAACCGTCATGGGTGTAAAGCCTTCTCGAGCGAGAAACTGAAAAGCGTGTTGAAGGAGCGCTTGTTCTAGCATCACTGCTTCATTTTTCAGGAAGTAGGCACGAAAGCCCGCGATCCTGACAGCGCGCTTGATATCTAACAGATCATTCGCCAACATCAGCTCTTCGTGATCTTGAGGCTGAAACGAAAATGACGTCTGTTCCCCGACTTGTTTGACTACTTCGTTGTCTGACTCATCTTTGCCAATTGGAACATCGGCAGCAGGAGGATTAGCCACCTGGTACATATAGTCCTGGAGCGTTTCCTCCACTTGTTTAAGTTGAGGTTCAATATCTTGAAGAGTGGCTTTTAACTCGCGGCCACGTTGGAGCTGTTCTTCAGTGGGACGTTTTGTTTCTGAGTTTTTGATGGCATTGGTGTTCTCGTTAATCTGTTGGCGGACTGTCTCAACTTGCACAATTAACCCACGGCGTTGTTCGTCGGCGGAGAGGACCTGATCCACAATAGATGAATTCAGCTGCTTGTTGGCAATAGCTGTTTTAAGGTCGGCCGCGTGCTCGCGGATATAGTTGATATCTAGCATAGCAGCCATTATATACCAGGCAGGTCGAGATGGTTGTGGGTTTCAAAGTTACATTGCCCGAAATGTCTCAATCAAGAAAGCGATGTGATCTTCAATGGGCGTGCCGATCAACTCGGCGCCTTTTGCAATATCGTCCCGATTGACGTTCGCTGCGAACGACTTGTCCTTGAGTTTCTTTTTGACTGACTTCACTTCCATGTCGGCAAAACCATTGGGTCGCATTAATGAGATGGCATGCATCAGCCCGGCGAGCTCGTCGCTAGCAAAGAGATATCTTTCGAGTGGAGTCTCGGCCTGTTTACCCGTTCGTTCAGGGGCATGCGCTTTAATTGCTTCTTTGACCTTATCTGGATAATCATTCAGCCACTCTTGAACTGCCTTGTTGGGATGTTCGTCTGGATACTCCTCCCAATCGACATCGTGTAACACCCCAGTGATGTACCAGAGTTCAGAATCTTCACCTAGTTTTTTGGCATAGGCTTCGAGGGCAGTACCAACCATTCGACTATGGTGACGAAGGGCCTCATTTGTAATATGCTTCTCCATGAGTGAGGTGGCTTCAGCTCTGGTGGGGGTCATCTTGCCTCCGATCGATAGCTAAAAAAGACATTTTCTGAGTATGTTTGATACTATACATCTAATTACTGTAGTATTAATATAGCGAAAGTTGTGAGAGCATAATAGTATTCTTCGTATTATGAATACAGATTTACCGCTTCTTTCGGTATTCAATAATGGGATCGATAGCACGATCACCCGTTGGTGTACGCCCTCTATTCATCCTAGTGTCCCTCGTGTGCGTGGCATTTACGAAAACGACATCTCCATTTCCTACCACAGTTTAGGTAATCCCTCGATGAACACGGGGATTTTCAAGAAAGCTAACGAGTTGGCAGCCAAAGCCTATGGTGCCGATCACACCTTGTTTGGAGTTAATGGCTCGACTGGGAGCAACTTCATGGTGCTGCGAGCTTTAAAAAATCAGTTGGGTCCCAAGATGAAGATGTTGGCTCAGCGCAACATTCACAAGTCGATTAGCGTTGCCGTTGAAGATTATCAGATTGAAACAGAGTACTTAGATCCGCACTACGTGGACTCGCTGCAGATCTTTGCTCCGAATACGATTGAAGAAGTCCTGGAGGGGCTTAAGCGAAGTCGAGCAAACGTGCTACTAGTCACTAACCCCACCTACGAAGGACTCTCTACTGACCTGAAAAAATTGGTCAAAACTGTTCGCGCTTTTGATAAGAATATTATTATTTTTATCGATGAAGCTTGGGGAGCTCACTTTCCATTCTCTAAAGAAATGCCGCTTTGTGCCATGAAGGCTGGTGCTGATATCTGTGTTCAAAGCATCCATAAGCAAGGCAGCGGTTTACAGCAGACTTCAATGATTCACTGGAATGATGGACGAATTGATGTCACTTGGTTGAAAGACTCATACAAGAGTTTAATGACCACTAGCCCCTCTTTCCATATGTTGGCGTCGTTGGATGGCTCACGCTACTTTATGGAACATGAGGGTGAAGAGGCGATTAGTAGATTAGTAAAGCTCGCGGAGACGTTTCGTGATCGGGTTAATACCTCTGCCAAGCTAAAAGAAAAAGTAACCGCTATCGATTGCGAAGATCTTCGCCAAAACTACTGTGCCCACTCTGACGCTACCAAGGTGCTAGTTCACCTAGAAGGATTCTCAGGAATGGAACTGGCCAAGAGACTCGAAGAGAAGTATCAAATTATTGTTGAGAAGTACGAAGCCAATAACGTTCTTTTCATCGTTACTTTCCAGAACACCAAAGCAGACGTCGAAAAGACAGTGGCGGCAATTGAAACAGAAATAAAGAAGATGAAGCCTCAGACAAATCACTTTCCTAAGTTTCCAAATTTAATTAAGAAAAAGATGAACTCTTTCCAGGCAAAGTTAGCCGAGAAAGAATCTGTTACAATCCAAGAGGCCGAAGGCCGAGTAGCTGCCGAAGACGTCGTTCCGTATCCGCCAGGTATTCCCCTTTGTGTCAAAGGTGAAGTCATTCAACCAGCGCACATTAACTATCTTAAAGAGCTCAAGAAGACAAAGGAGCTTTTAACGGTAGTGATGGTTGATGAATCAGTACAAACAATTAAGGTAGTAAAGGAATAGAGCTATGGCACGTAATGTAAAAGAACAGCCCACTGGGAATCAGTTTGAGCATCGTAAAAATGTCCGCCAAAAGTTAATTGATGAAGGTGTAAACGTCTATCCACAAGATGGCCATAAAACGCATACCAATGCTGAAGCACTTGCCCTGCCAGAAGGGTCAGAAGTGCAGATTGCCGGCCGCATCATGTCGCTTCGTGGTCACGGCAAGATCTTTTTTATCGATGTTCATGATCAAACCGGTCGTGCACAAGTGGTAATTAAAGTAGATGAAACAGAGAACCCAGATTTCATTAACTACTTCGGCAAAGGTGACTTTATTCGTGTAAATGGAACTCGTTATGTAACCCAACGTGGCGAGCAAAGTGTCTTAGCAAAGAACTTTGAGATGCTCTCTAAAGCCCTCAAAGAGATTCCTCGCAAGCTGACCAATAAAGAAACTCGTCTGCGTTTACGCAGCGTCGACATGTTGGCAAACCCAGAAGTCAGATCAAATTTTGAGAAAGCTTCTTTAATCCAAACATCTGTCAGACACACATTAGAAGATTACGGCTTCTACGAAGTAGAGACACCTGTCATGCAGCCTCAGTACGGTGGTGCAAATGCAAGACCTTTTACCACCTATATTAATGCTTGGGGCATCCCTCTCTACTTGCGTATCTCTCCAGAACTTTATTTGAAGTACTTCTTAATGGGAGGTACCGAGCGAGTCTATGAAATTGCCAAGAACTTCCGTAACGAAGGCGTAGACAAGACCCATAACCCTGAGTTCACGATGATGGAGTGTTACAGTGCTTTTTGGGACTACACCGATATGATGGCGTTAACCGAGGTTATCTATCGCAACGCTTGTGTCAAAATCCATGGGAAAGCCGAGTGTACTTTCCGCGGCCACGTCATTGATTTCAGTCAACCTTGGCGCCGTTTACCAATGAAGCAAGGAATCTTGGAGTACTTAGGTCTTGATGTAGATCAGATGTCTGATGCTGAGATTCAAGCTGCGATTGTCGAACACGGTGAAGAGTACAAAGGTGAGTGGATTAGAGGTCTCGGGATTGCCAAGCTCTTTGGTGCAGTAGAGCAGTATTTGGTCCAGCCTACTTTTGTTACAGACATGCCCAAAGAGACTACTTCCCTCTGTAAACCACATCGAGATGATCCATCATTAATCGAGCGGTTTGAGCCTTATATTTGCGGCATTGAGATTGGTAATGCATATACAGAGTTGAACGACCCAGTCCTTCAAGAGCAGTTCTGGTTGGCAGAGCGTAAAGATGATGAGGAAGCTCATCCTATCGATGAGACCTTTTTGGAGTCAATGCGTTACGGTATGCCTCCAGCAGGTGGATTAGGTTTGGGAATGAATAGAATGAAGATGATTATCTTAGATCTTGACTCTATTACGGACGAGATTGCCTTCCCAACCATGAAGCCAGTTGTTAATGCAGCTGAGTTAGATGCAGAAGCCGAAGATCGTGAAGCTGCTGCTGAGTAAGTAGTTTTCGAGTGAAAAAGAGAAAGCCGCTTGTTTACACAGGCGGCTTTTTAATCCAAAAAAGCTGTAGGAGATAAAGCCTACAGCTTTTTTATTTCAAGATAAAGTTACTTTACGTCAACGATAGTGTACTCGACGACGCCAGCGGGTGTCTCGACTTTAACACTATCACCTTTTTTCTTGCCAGTTAAAGCAATGCCGATGGGTGAAGCACTGGAGATCTTGCCAGCATTTGGATCTGCTTCGAACTCACCGACAATAATAAAGGTTTGTTTCTTGACGGCTTTCCCGCGTTTAATACTGACAGTAACGGTACAGCCAATGCCAATCGTAGCGGTTTTGTTTGATGAGCTGACGATGACTGCATTTTGCAGGATAGCCTGTAGCTCAGAGATACGAGTCTCGGTTAGTTCTTGGTCTTCTTTGGCACTATGGTACTCGGCGTTTTCACTTAAGTCACCGTAGCCTCGGGCGGTCTCTACTCTCTTTACCACCTCTGGAAGCTTAACCTCTTCTAACTCTTTGAGCTCGCGAACGATCTCATCATACCCTTCTTGGGTTAACTGAGTTTTAGGAGCAGTTTTCGTTGTCATATATGTCCTCTACGTTGCTAATAAAAAAAGCCAACGTTCGGCTTGTTTTGTATGCTACAGCCTTAAAGTATTATTTTCAATTGTTGACACCTTCTGTAGCAATCACTGGAGTTTAGCATTCTTAGTCTGGGAGTCAAAGCGTATTGAAGGTGTATCGAGGTCTTACATTCGGGACGCTTGGCGCGTCTTCTGAGCGATCTTAATTTCCAGTAATGCCGCTTTGAGTGAGGCTTCGGCCATCATTAACTCGCGTTGATCCTGGCTTTGGGCCATGGTCTCCTGAGCGGCGCGCATAGCAGCCTCAGCTTTTTCCATACTGATCTCACGCGCGGCCACCGCACTGTCTACTAAGACCGTGACCTGATTATCAGGTCCGACGTCAATGAAGCCTTTAGAAATGGCAAAAGAGGTTTCTTCGCTTCCACTTTTGTAGCGCAACTCACCTGCTTGCAGACGAGAGAAAAGTGGAATGTGTCCAGGTAGAACGGTGATCTCTCCTTCTGTAGTTGGAGCAGTGATCTGATCAGCTTGAACAGTGTCTAGTTGACGCTCTTGACTGATGATGGTGATGTTGAGTACTTCTTTTTCCATATACTAGGTTCAAACTCTAGTCGAGTAAACAGACGTTTATAACGTCTTGGCTTTTGCTACAGCATCCTCAATCGTACCAACTAAGTAGAACGCTTGCTCTGGTAAACTGTCATGTTTACCTTCCAAGATCTCTTTGAAGCCACGAATTGTATCAGCAATTGGGACGTAGGCGCCTTTGATACTGGTGAACTGCTCGGCCACGAAGAATGGTTGAGACAAGAACTTCTGCACGCGGCGGGCTCGGGCAACAACCAACTTGTCATCGTCACTTAACTCATCGATACCTAAGATCGCGATAATATCCTGTAGCTCTTTGTAGCGTTGCAGAACTTGTTGGACTCCGCGAGCAACGTTGTAGTGATCTTCACCGACGATGTCGGGTTGGAGGATCTTCGATCCAGATACCAATGGGTCGACGGCTGGATAGATTGCTTGTTCAGATAATCGGCGGTCCAGAGAGATAGTTGAGTCTAAGTGAGCAAAGGTTGTGGCTGGTGCGGGGTCCGTGTAGTCGTCTGCTGGCACGAAGACTGCTTGAATCGAGGTAATCGAACCATCTTTGGTAGAGGTAATCCGCTCTTGTAAAGCAGCCATCTCTGTTGCCAAGTTGGGTTGGTAACCTACAGCTGAAGGAATACGACCTAACAGCGCGGATACTTCAGAACCAGCTTGAGAGAAACGGAAGATGTTATCGATGAACAACAATACATCTTCATGACGTTCGTCACGGAAGTACTCGGCCATGGTCAGTGCGGTCAGTGCGACGCGTAAGCGGTTGCCTGGTGGTTCGTTCATTTGACCAAAGCACATTACTGTACTTGGCATGACACCTGAGTCTTTCATTTCATGGTACAAGTCGTTTCCTTCACGGGTACGTTCACCGACACCAGCAAAGACGGAGTGACCTTCGTGCTCTTCAGCGATATTACGGATGAGCTCTTGAATGATGACTGTTTTACCGACACCTGCACCACCGAATGCACCAACTTTTCCACCTTTCATGAAAGGAGCAATCAGGTCGACCACTTTAATACCAGTTTCCAACATCTCAGCTTTGGTACTGACATCTTTGAGTGGTGGAGTTGGTTTGTGAATCGGAGCGGTTTTGGTAACAACGATTGGTTCACCTTCATCAATAATGTCACCAGTAACGTTAAAAACGCGACCTAAAGTTTCCTCGCCAATTGGGACAGTGATAGGAGCACCAGTATCGATTACTTCTAGTCCACGACGCAGTCCATCAGTAGAGCCTAACGCGATAGCGCGCACGACGTTATTTGGTAACTGTTGCTCGACCTCGAAAGACAAAATGCTGCCATCTTCTCGCTTTAATTGAAGGGCGTTGTAGATAGCTGGAACATCTTGAAATGAGACGTCCACCACTGGACCGATGATTTGAATAATTGTGCCGACATTTTGCTTTTTCATATCTTCCTTTTTACTGTGTAACAGTTAGCGTTGCTGTTGTGATATCGAGCAGTTCACTGGTAATTGATGCTTGGCGAGACTTGTTGAAGAGTAGCTTCAACTCACCAACTAAAGCTTTGGCGTTCTCACTAGCGTTTTTCATTGCCACCATTCGGGCACTATGCTCGCTGGCTTTGGCTTCTAGAAGTGTTTGATACAGGCTGCTTTCTAAGTAGTATGGTAAGAGCTCTCCCAGAATTTCTTGAGGATTTGGTTCAAACGTATACTCGCTGTGAATTTCTGGGCTAACCACTCCGGCTTCTTCCTCCATCTCAGCTGAAAGAGGAAGTAGCTGAGTCAGCTTAACTCGTTGAGTCAACGTGTTAATAAAGTCCATGTGTAACAACCAAACAGACTTAAAGCCTTTGTGCAAAAAGCCATCAGTAGCTAAGTTTGCTAAAGGTAAGATCTCCGCAACGCTAACGACTTCTGGTAAATCAGTAAACTGAGCTGCAATAGTTAGTCCCATTTTTTTGGCGAAAGTCACTGCCTTTTTGCCAATCACGATAACTTCATAGTCATCACGATACTTTGTCCATTGAATAGTTGCTTTAAACAAGTTGGTGTTTAACCCTCCACAAAGACCACGATCAGTAGAGAAGATAATTAAGACGTCTTTGCCGCTGGGGTGAGTAGCAAGAAGTGGGTGGAGAGACGGATCGGTATACTCGGCTACTTTTTTGAGCGAGTTTTGAATAGCTCGAGTGTAAGGCCGAGCTGCTAACGCTTGTTGTTGTGCTCGACGCATTTTACTGGCAGAAACCATTTCCATGGCTTTGGTAATCTTGGAAATATTTGCTGCGGTGCCGATGCGTCGTTTAATTTGCCGCGAGTTGGCCATTACGCCTCCAACATCCACTCAGAGTGTCGACGATTAAATGCTTCAATTGCTTGTTTTAATTTCTCAATCGTGTCGTCGGTGATCTTCTGTTCAGCGCGAATGCTGGTCAAAATTTCGGAAGCTTGATCTTTAATATACTCAAGATACTCTCGCTCCCAGTCTCCTAAGAACTTCTCTTGTACTGGATCAAGATATCCGTTTACAGCAGCGTAGATAACGACAACTTGCTCTTCTACCTTTAGCGGAGTGTCCCAACCTTGTTTGAGCACAGCATTGACGCGAGTTCCTCGGTCAAGTTGGGCTTTAGTCCGATCATCGAGGTCAGAGCTAAACTGGGCAAATGCTTGCAGTTCTCGGAACTGAGCTAAGTCCAACTTCATAGTTCCAGCTACTTGTTTCATCGCTTTGATCTGTGCTGCAGAACCGACACGTGAGACAGACAAACCGACGTTAATAGCTGGCTTCATACCGGCGTTAAACAAGTCAGTTTCTAAGTAGATCTGACCATCGGTAATAGAAATAACATTGGTTGGCACGAAAGCGGAAACGTCGTTTCCTTGGGTTTCGATAACTGGTAATGCTGTAATTGAACCACCCCCGTAGTTCTTATTTAAACGAGCTGCGCGCTCGAGTAAACGAGAGTGTAAGTAGAAGACGTCACCGGGATAAGCTTCACGGCCGGAAGGACGACGAAGCAAGAGTGAGATCTCACGGTATGCTTGGGCGTGTTTGGTTAAGTCATCGTAGATAATTAAGACGTCTTTGCCTTGGTCTAAGAAGTACTCAGCAATAGCAATACCTGCATATGGAGCTAGAAACTGCATCGATGCTGGATCAGAAGCCGAGGCGTTGACAATGGTGGTGTACGACATTGCCCCACGCTCTTCGAGAATTTGTTTTGTTTGGGCTAAAGTAGATTGTTTTTGACCAATACCGACGTAAATACAGATCACATTTTGGTCGGCTTGATTCAAGATGGTGCCGATAGCAATAGCCGACTTACCAGTTCCACGGTCACCAATAATTAACTCACGTTGTCCACGACCGATTGGAATCATTGCGTCGATAGCCTTAATTCCTGTCTGAAGTGGAACAGAAACGGACTGGCGACTCATAACACCAGGAGCGATCCGCTCCAATAACATCATCTTTCCTTGTGGAATAGCTGGTCCGCCATCAATTGCCTGGCCAGTAGGGTCAACCACGCGACCAATAATATCGTCGGAAACATTAATGGACAGAATCCGACCGGTACTTCGAACGACACTTCCTGGTTTTAAATGAGCAGCACGAGTTAGGGCCACGATACCAACTTTGTCAGGATTAAGGTTTAAGGTTAAACCAAGCTCACCTTCTCCCAAGTCAATTAGCTCTCCCATCCGAACATTGTCGAGGCCGTCAGCCTGAATGACTCCATCACCAAAAGAGGTAATGTGACCGATCTCAGTTTCGCTCACTGCTGTGGAGGCTTTTTCCAACAGCTCAGAAATGTTGAAGGTAGATGCGTTTTTTTTCATGAAGTTACTCTGCCAGTGCTGTACTAACCTGTTGCTTGATTGCCTCTACTCGGCTGCGATATGAGTTATCAAACTGATGTGACCCCACAGTGACGATAACGCCACCTAAGATGTTTGTATCAACTACAGTCTGAATGTCTGACTTGCCATACTTTTCTTCGATGGCTGTACTTAACTTCTTCAACTGAGCTGTACTTAACTTTACCGCAGTAGTAATAGTGACTTTTGACATACGTTTAGATCTTAGCGATGACGGCGTCGATGTCCTTATCCAGTTTCTTTGCAATTACTTTTTCATCAACAGCTTCGCCTAAGACTTTCTCAGTCATTGCTGCAACCTCGGTCACGAATGCTTGACGAAGTTGTTTGACGGTAGTTTTGTACTCGTCAGCTAACTGTTTCTTTTCTTTTTCAATCTCTTCAGCGGCGACTTGCTTGGCTTGTGCGATGATGTCTTTTTCAATGCGTTTAGCATCTTTTTTTGCTTCATCGACGATAGCCTGGGCGTCTTTTTCTGCTTCTGAGAGCAATCTTTTCTTCGTTTCGTCGAGGCTCTTCTTCTCTAGCAGCGTAGACTCGGCTGCTTTTTGAGCTTCTTCAATACGATTACTCCGTTCCTCAAGCATTTTCTTGACTGGTTTGTAAAGCAAGAAGCTTAACGCACCAACCACAACGCCAAAGTTGACGATTTGAAACAAAATTTGTGGAAGCTCAATGTCCATAAGCCCTCTGTTAGAAGAACTCCTCTAACACCTTTCTATTTCGATTACGCTACGAACTTGAGAATCAATGCGACCACTAAAGCATAAATAGCAATAGCTTCAGCGAAAGCGACACCCAAGATCATGTTTGTCTGAATTTTACTTGCAGCATCTGGATTACGACCAATAGCTTCCAGTCCTTTTGCAACCATCATTCCAATAGCAATACCTGGTGCAATGGTACCTACTCCCATTACAAGTGCGACGGCAAATTCTGTGCCCATAAATCCTCCATTACTTATATTTTTTTAGTGTTCATCATGACTAATTGTTGCCATGTTAAAAAATACAACTGACAACATTGAGAACACTAACGCTTGAATAAAGCCAACGAAAAGCTCTAATCCATAGAATGGCATTGGAGCGAGTAATGCTGCGATGTAACTAATAACAGCCAGTAGCACTTCTCCAGCAAAGATGTTTCCGAATAGACGGAAAGCAAAGGAAACTACTTTAGCTGCTTCTAAGATGATTTCAAGAATACCTACTGCAAAATAAATTGGACTTGAGAAGTTAATATACTTCTTCAAGTAACCAAGTTTGAGATACTTAAGACCGTAGTATTGAACGAGGCCTACGGAAAGCAAACCCAGTGCAATTGTCATGTTCAAGTCTGCCGTGCCTGCTCGGAAGAGTGGAACGAGCTCTGCATGTTCAGTTTCCCCAACTTCAACGTGAGCATCAGCAACGGCCTCAGTTTCACTTTCCACTTGATAAAGAACGGCACCATCTTCGTTTTCTACTGCTACACTCTCGTGCTCATCAAGCTCTTGTGTGGTCAAAACTGGTTCGGCAGCTTGAACTTTCATAGCTGCGTGTTTAATAGTTACTCCTGATGGAGCAAGAACGACTTCGTTGGCAGCCGCGCCTTGGCCATGAACCATGATCGTTCCCACACCTGGTAATAATCCAAACCAGTTATTGGCAATGATGAATAAGAAGAAAGTTGCAATTACGGGGAAGAAAAGATCAGTACGTTGTTTATTGTTCGTTACTGAGTGAACGAGGCTAGTCAGTCCCTCAACAATCCATTCTGCGACATTCTGAACACCTGTTGGGCGATTCGTTTGCTTCAGTGACATTCGCACCCACAGGGCAAATGCAATTAATAAGCCACTGACAATCACGCTCGTGAGCATTGAGTTGGTGACATTAAGTCCGCCAACCGAAAATAATTGTTCAGCAGAAATTGAGATGTGTGGTCCGCTCGCAGCCATATTGTTCTCTCTTACAACTAGATACGCCGCAATTATACGTATTTCGACCAATTGAACAAGAGCCTGTTTTCAATCGACAATATTGATGGTTGTCAATTTCGTCTATACCAGGTTTATTCATTTATGACGAAGACGAGATCATACCTGCCAGTATTGTCTTCGGTGGATTTTTTCTGAGTGCCATAAGTGACAGTTAGGGACGTATCTTTCCCTAACTGGGTGATGAGGGCGGAGTCTTCTTTGTCCATCAGAACAAAGTTGCCTTTACCATAAGTTGCGGAAGCATTTCCTGTATCAACTGTTTTATAACCAGCAGTGGTCAGCTTAGACTTGAGCTGAGCAGCCTTGCCACTTACGCCAGTGGCATTTACTACCAGGATCCTAGCGTTGTCTTTAGTAATAGTGGTAGCAGAGCCTGTCGCAGTGGCTGAAGAAGTAGCGGTGGGAACTGGCGTTACCTCAGCGGTAGTTGGGCTTGGTTTTGGCGTCGGGGCCATTGCCTGATTCATAGCCGGGTTGTTCTCGGAAGTTCTCAGCAAAGCAAATCCAGCACCTACACCTACCAGCACAGTAATAATAAGTGCAGCGATTGAAATACCAATCATTCGCACCATCGAGCTGGTGGAGTTGCGGTTTTTAATAATCGGGCGTTGTCTGACAGGCTCAGTAGGTTTGAGCTCACTTGCTAATGGAGGGAGCTTCTCTTCTGGTTCGTCACCCTCTAAAGTGTCATCCAACCAATCGCTACTCTCACTCTCTTTAGTTAAGGTATCTTCAATTGACTTTTCTAGTTTGTCTTCTTCAGTAGGATCTTCAAGCGTGTCACGATCGACAAACTGAGTTTGCTCTAGCTCTACTTTGGCAGAAGCCAGCTCTGGGGTATCCTCGCCAATTGCCTCTTCTTCAAAGCCAGAACTTTTAATTTCCAACTCTTCGGGATCAATTTCTTCCATTTCTATAGTCGTCTTGGTGATTGTTAAAGGAGTAGCTGCCAGAGGCAATGTAGGAGCTACAACCGGAAGGTCTGCTTCTCCATCAGTGTCGGTGAGACTTTCTTCAAAGATCTCAATACTAGGTTGATCAAGAGCAGCACTCTTGGTAGGAGCTGGTAGCTCTTCCTCAGCTTCTTCTTCTTCTTCTTGAGCAGTTGCTTCAGTTTGATACTTCTCAAGCTTAAACTTAGGTACAGGATAGTCCTCGATATCAAGTGTCTTTGCACCTGCTTCAATCGTCGTTTTGATATGAGCAGGAAGTCCTTCTAGATCAGCTTCTTCTTCTGCTAACTGTTGGACGGGAATACGATTCTTAAGTTTGGCACGAACTTCTTCGCCAGTTGTGGTACTCGTCAGAAGGTAGAGTGTCTGTAAGTTTGGTTCGGCGCCGCGCAGTGTTTTGACGGTCTCCACCACATTACTTAACTCTTCAGTAGGAAAGAAAATGGACTGTTCTACGCCGATATAGTGTTGAGCCACATAAAGATGCTTCCCCAACTCTACGGCACTTAAGGAAGGTTCCAGCGAGACAATGCTCTTCAATGTCCAGCTTAGAGGGCAGATGGCATCAATAACAACACCCCGCTCTTCAGCAACCGGATAGACAGGAGCTAAGATGCTTTTTTCTAAACCAGAAAGTTGAACTTTGGTCTTTCCTTTGTGTTGAGTCAGGATGAAGGTTTCTAATTGATGCGTGTCTTTAGATAAACCCAGACTAGGTAAAAGCTTACTTACGAGATACTCACGAACTTTAGACTCATTTGTTTCGGCAACGTCCACAATAGTGTTGGTAAATAAGAAATCAGGTAAGACTAGTGTATAGGTCTCAGGCTCGAGTTTGCGAAACAACTTCAGTACATTTTCAATCACCAGCTCTTCATCTTCCATGAATGGAGCATTGATCTGTCTGAATGATTGAATGGAAAAAGTATGAGGCTTTTTTGTCGGTAACAACTCGGCGACAAAACAAACTTCAGGCAAAATATAAACGAGCTTCCGCGTATTTAACATAGATCAAGTATAGTCTATTTCGCGTTGTCAGCAACAGAAGCAAATAGCAGAAAGTTATAAACAGATTTGTGCTCTAGAGGAAAAGTGTTCAACGTGGGTCCGCTGGGACTCGAACCCAGGACGCACAGCTTAAAAGGCTGTCGCTCTAACCGACTGAGCTACGGACCCGTTTAACAAGGCAGAATTATAACAGGATTCTGAGTGTAGTACACTATCGAGTATGCCAGAGTTACCAGAAGTTGAGACAGTCCGTCGTCAGTTGGAAAAAGTAATCGTTGGGAAAGAGATTGCGAGGATCGAAGTATTTAAAGCCAAAAGCTGGAGTGGTGAGATCCCGACAGTGCTTCATCAGCAAGTCAAAGGAGTGAACCGTCGCTCCAAGGTGTTGCTCATTCGCCTGACCAATGATCTCACCCTAATGGTCCATTTAAAGATGTCAGGCCAACTTATTTATGTAGATGGTGCTTTTCGGACAGGTGGTGGTCATCCCACCGCTGACTGGATTCAAGAGTTGCCTAGCAGTCATACTCGGATTGCATTTACTTTCACTGATCAAACCAAGCTGTTCTTTAATGACCAGCGTATCTTTGGATGGGTCCGGGCAGTTAATAATCACCTTGCTGAGCAAAGTCTTGAAGGTCTAGCTCCTGATGTGATTGATCCAGCTATCACTGCAGAGTATCTGTTCCAAAAAGCTAGTAAACGGAAGATGCCGATCAAACAGTTTATTATGGACAACCAAATCGTAGCTGGAGTAGGCAATATTTATGCGTGCGATGCGTTGAACTTAGCGAAGATCTCTCCGCTGCGACCAGCATCTAGCATTCCCAAAGCCGAGATGGAGCTACTCCTAAAGAGTATGCGAGAAGTGGTAGAGCTAGGCATCGAGTTGGGAGGGGCAACAGCGCATGGCAAGTATGTGCACGTAAGCGGCTTAGCTGGTAAGTATCAAGATCGAATGCGCGTATACGATAAAAAAGGTCAGCCTTGCCCGAACTGCGGCAAGATGATTATCAAGATCAAACTTGGTGGCCGGGGGACGTTTTACTGCCCCACCTGCCAGATCTAGCTATGAGTAAGCATGGGCTCACTCCCCTCACTGCGGAACAGATAACACAGTTGCTCCAAGAAGAACGACTGAAAGTTTTAGACAAACCCAGCAGTATTTCTAGTCACAGTATGGTCAACCAGGTACGTCGACAAACTGGAATCAAACGAGTTGGGCATGCCGGAACCCTCGATCCGCTCGCCACAGGAGTTTTGCTGGTGCTAGTTGGTCGGGAGACCACTCGCCTTCAAGATCAGTTCATGGGAATGGAGAAAGAGTATCTCTTCACTGCAGAGCTAGGAAGAGAGACAGATACATATGATGCGTTGGGAGAGACTACCAAGATGTTTAGCTGGGAAGATGTCAGCGCTGTTTCGCGGTCTCAACTGGAAAAGGTTCTCAAGCAGTTCGTTGGCGAGTATCAGCAGCAAGTTCCCGCCTACTCGGCAATAAAGATCCACGGTCGCAAGCTCTATGATATGGCGCGAAAAAAGCAGCTATTAGTTGATTTACCCTCTCGAAAAGTAAAAATCATCTCACTAGAGTTACTTGATTTTTATCATAATCAAGATCAGCAGAAGTCGTTTTTTAGGTGTAGAGTAGTTTGCGGTTCGGGGACGTATATTCGCTCACTAGCCGTTGATATCGGGCATGCACTGGACTTAGGCGCCACGGTCATTGCCCTACGGCGTACTAGGATTGGGCAATTTCGGGTTAATGACTACTAAAGGTTGTAATACACTCTTTTTTTTACTTCACTAACTGCTCTTTCTGATCTAGAGAATAGTACTTTTTTTCTCTGTCAAAACTGTCTATTATGTTATGTAAGATTTGAGTATATTAGCCGAGTGATTGCCGATGAGAGACACTCAACACCGTGTCTTAATGGTTGGATGGGAATACCCTCCCCACAATAGTGGTGGGTTGGGGGTGGCTTGTGAGGGCTTAACTCATGCTTTAGCCGACACCAACGCCAATATTTTCTTTACTCTTCCATATCGTTTCTCCACAGCCGTTACGCACATGAAGGTAATTACCTGTCAAAATCCAGCGGAAGTTGAGCTGGCCTTGGCTGGCAGGCCCCCCTTTTTAGCGTACTCTCCCAGTGTTGTCAGCCCGGCCGACTTTGCTTTAAAAGACAGTATCGAGCTTTCTGCCCTTCCTCAATCTGAGATTGAACAGCGAGTGAACTACTATGCTGATCAAGTTTTAAGTGCGGGGAAACAGCTTCGCCAAAAGTATGACCTTATTCATGCACATGACTGGATGGCTTTTCCGGCGGCCATGAAACTTCAAGAAAAGGTCAAGAAACCTTTTATCGCTCATATTCACTCAACTGAGATGGATCGTATCCCTAGTGGACATGGTAGCCATTACATCGCACACACCGAGTATCTGGGAATGCAGCGAGCAGATCGAGTTATTGCGGTCAGCAACTTTACGAAGCGAATCCTGATTGATAAGTACCACGTAGATCCTAAGAAAATTGTGGTTGTCCATAATGGTGTAACGCCAGCAAGCAAGTTAGTAAACGATGAGCTTCAATTTGCCACTAAACGACCAATGATCGTTTTTATGGGAAGACTTACTGCTCAAAAAGGCGCCGAGTACTTCTTACAACTGGCACGAGCTGTAGTTGATCAAATTCCCGAGGCGCTCTTTGTGGTTGCTGGCCATGGAGACCAGTATCACTCACTGCTTTTTCAAAGTGCATACCAACAACTCTCAGCTTCAGTCTTATTTACTGGTTTCATGAGAGATCATCAACGGGAAGCACTTTTAAGCCGCGCTGATGTTTTCGTGATGCCCTCACTGTCTGAGCCATTCGGATTAGTGGCTTTAGAAGCTGCGCAGCGTGAGACTCCAGTGATAGTGTCAGAAAACTCAGGAGTAAAAGAGATGCTGACGCACTCATTGAAGGCAGATTTCTGGGATGTTGAAAAAATGGCCAGCTATATCACGGAGTTGGTGACAGATCCTGTATTCCGAGCCCAAGTAGTTACTGGCCAAAATGAAGATTTAGAGCATGCTACTTGGCAAAATGCAGCGGATAACGTGTCCAAGATCTATAGCAAACTGTTAGAGAAAAAATCATAGTGTATGGCAAAGCTTTGTCTGTACTTCCAGCTCCACCAACCCTATCGTTTGCGGCCATTCTCGGTTTTTGAACTGAATCAAGATCTGAACTACTTCATTGAGCATAAAAATGGACAGCCCAAAGATGAGAATGCGCAAATCTTTCGCAAAGTAGCCCAAAAGTCATATATTCCCATGTTGTCGTTACTGTTAGACATTGCAACGACGCATCCTTCCTTCTGTTTTGCGTTATCTTGCTCTGGCGTGTTTTTAGAACAAGCACAGGCCTATCAACCCGAAGTAATTTCGTTGATCCAACGACTAACCGAGACGGGTCAAGTTGAGTTGCTAGCTGAAACGTACTATCACTCGTTGGCGAGTTTATACTCCCCTGTTGAGTTTCGACGTCAAGTTGAGCAGCACGAAGAGCTCGTTCAAGAACTATTTGGCTATACTCCCAAAGTTTTTCGTAATACTGAACTGATTTATGCCAACTTTATTGCCCAGCAAGTAGAGCAAATGGGCTACATGGGTATGTTAACGGAGGCAGTAGATAGATACCTTGGGGGGCGACCGCGGACTCAACTTTACCGCTCTTACACTCAGCCACCACTGCCACTTTTACTCAAGCATGCTCAACTGTCGGATGACGTGGCGTTCCGTTTCTCAAACAAAGCTTGGGAAGAGCATCCACTTACTGCGGAAAAGTACGTTCATTGGCTCAACTCATACTACGCGGATGAGTTCATTAACTTGTTTATGGACTTCGAGACTTTTGGTGAGCATCAGTGGGAAGACACTGGCATATTTAACTTTTTCCGCCACTTTGTTGATCGGAGTATTCAATACGACCATCACTTTGTCACACCTTCAACGGTTCTCGAGCCATACGCTTTAGCAGCCAAAAGCACTGAGTCCCTACCTGTCTACGACGTACCAGACCCAATCTCATGGGCGGATATTGATCGTGACCTGACGGCTTGGCGAGGGAACTCATTACAGAATGATGCACTGCGATTGGTCTACAGCATGGAAGCGGATGTATTGAAAAGTGGAGACGCAGCACTCGTGAGTGATTGGCGAAGAGTGCAGACGAGCGATCACTTTTACTATATGTGTGTTAAATGGTCTGCCGATGGTGACGTTCATAAGTACTTCAGTCCGTATGATTCGCCTTTCGAGGCATACAACCGCTTTAGTGCGGTAATGATTGATTTACAAGATCGTATTCGACAACAACAACCTGCCCAAACGGCAGACTAGAAAGGGAGTATGCCGCGTTCGTTAGTGCTCGGAAATGGAGCGTTCTCAGTTTGTCTCGATGAACATGGATATGTGCGTGACATGTACTACCCCTACGTGGGACTAGAGAATCATGTGATTGGAAAAAAGCATCGTATTGGAGTCATGGTTGATGGCATGTACTCTTGGATTGACGATGGCAGCTGGGAGATTAACATCGGCTATAAGCCAGAAACGATGATCGGTCAGTTGGTGTGTAAAAATAATAAGCTCCAATTGAGTATCGTGATGGAAGACGCTGTTTACAACGAACACAACGTCTTCTTACGTCAGGTTGATATCTACAACCAAACAGACCAACCAAGAGAAGTGCGGATCTTCTTTGGACAAGAGTTTCGTATTAGCGAGAATAAGACTCGTAACACCGGTTTTTATGATCCAACCCATGCAACAGTTGTGCACTATAAGGGATGTAGAGTCTTTGTAGTTGACGGCCGTACTAGTGCTGGAACCGGTATCGATGATTATACGATTGGCATGTTTGATTATGAGGGCAAAGAAGGTTCATATCGGGATGCTGAAGACGGAGTTTTATCACGTAACGCAGTTGAACATGGCTCAGTAGACTCGGTAGTCCGTTTCAGTTTAGTCTGTGAACCCAAGATTAAGAATCAGTTGTTTTACTGGATCAGTGCTGCCCAAACATTAGAAGAAGCGTTCGCTTTGAATGATCTGGTGCTCTTCAAAAAGCCAGAGAACATGATTCACTCTACTGAACAGTTTTGGAACGCTTGGATTAATAAACAGACTTGGGATCTCTCTTTCCTTGATGCCGAACAGAAAAAGCTGTTTGACACTTCCCTCTTTATTTTGCGTTCACACACCGATAATCGAGGAAGCATTGTGGCGTCACTTGACTCTACCATCATGGAGTATGGCAAGGATGACTATGCCTACATGTGGCCGCGAGACGCTTCCTTTATTGCCATTATTTTAGACAAAGCCGGATATCACGAAGCAACCACCCCATTCTTTACTTTCTGCCAGCACGTGCTTCATCCCGACGGGTACTTACACCACCGTTTCCGCTCGGATGAAGCCCTAGGTTCAACCTGGCACTCTACGACTTCCCAGAAAGAGTGGCTCAAAGATCGAATCTTACAGTTGCCTATTCAAGAAGATGAGTCAGCGTCGGTACTCTTTGCACTGTGGAAGCACTACGAAAAAACCAAAGATATCGAGTATATCGAGTTAGCCTATAAACCCTTTATCGAAAAGATTGCCAATTTCTTAGTGGCGTTTCGAAATCAAGATACCCATCTGCCGCTCCACTCTTATGATCTCTGGGAAGAAAAAATTGGGGTATCTACGTATACCTGCGCATCGGTCTATGGAGCACTTCAGGCTGCGGCACGTTTCTCAGAGCTGTTGGGTAAACGAAACCACATGCGTATTTACCGTGACGCTGCGGAAGAAATTAAAGCAGCGATGAAGAAGTATCTCTTTAACGAACGGCTGCAAAGCTTCATCCGTGTCAGTTACATCGAGGGTGATACAGTTCGCCAAGAAGAGATTGTAGATGCTAGCTCCCTGTTCGGACTGTGGTACTTCCAAGCTTTTGAAGAAGACGATCCACTTTTTATCGCTACCGAGAAAGCTGTGGATACATTACTGCTGAACGACACTCCTACGGGCGGAATTATTCGTTACCAAAATGACGACTACTTTAAATCAACCGACGTCTCTAACTCTTGGATTATTACTACCCTTTGGCAGGCACAGCGAATCTTAAGCAAGAAAGTAGTTACTGAAGAGGGACTGGCAAAGGTTCGTGAGTATCTTTCCTGGGTGGTGAAGTACCAGACAATATCTGGTGTACTCCCTGAGCAAATGCATCCTTATACTGGCCAGCCGCTCTCTGCTACGCCGTTGGTGTGGAGTCATGCTGTGTACGTCGAGACTGTTTTGATGTACATTGAGAGGGTGAAGGAGCTGACGACATCATGACAGAGTACTTAATTGGAATCGACGGTGGAGGAAGTAAGACTGACGGCCTCTGTGCTGATACTTCAGGACATGTACTAACACGTGCAACTACCGGGCCAACAAGCTTAACTGCAACGAGCTTAGGTCTCGCCAGTATGAACCTGGTGGAGACTTTACGTCAGTTAACCACTGGCCTAACAGGCGACTTTTACTTTCCCAAAGTGGTGGTAGGTGTAGCAGGGTTAGATACACCTGAGGAAAAACAACGGGCGGAAGATGTCTTTCGTGACGTACTACAACACTACAAAATTGGTAGCTTAACCATTATTAATGATATTCATTTAGTCATGGCATTTGGTCAGCCTAACCAAAATATTGTTGCCCTTATTTCAGGAACGGGTTCACAGTGTTTTGGTAAGCGCGCAGATGGTCGCTCGGCTCGGACCAGTGGCATGGACTTCTTACTCACTGATCAAGGATCAGGGTATGAGATTGGGCGAATGGCTTTGCGCGCAGCAGTCTGCAGCTTTGACGGACGAAGTACACCCAGCGTTCTAGAGCAGATGGTACTGAAACATTTTGAAGCCGATGACTTTAATGACTTAAAATCAAAGATCTACTTCCCAATTTTGAACAAAGCACAGATCGCAGAGTTAGCAAAAGTTTGTGTGGAAGCCCATCAACAAGGCGATAAAGTGGCGACAGAGATTTTAGAGACAATGGTAACAGACTTGGTGATGATGGCTGAAGCTGTCATGCGTCGTTTAGAGTTAAAGAGTGAGCCGGTCGAGCTCATTTGTTCGGGCAGTATTGCCAAGCTCCCGTTTATTTTCGAGCGGGTGAGCGCTAAGTTAACTACGGAGTTTCCACAAGCAAAGATGAGAATCTTAGAAGAAGAGCCGGTGTATGGAGCCATTACAATTGCTTTAAATGAGCTCAAAGGGGTTTCATGAAACTTCGCTTTTTCATGGAACATGAAAATGCCAAGCTCGTTCAGCTGTACTTACTTCAAGCTCTGTTGATCATTAGTGTTTTAGTGCTCTTTTTCTACTCGATTGGCTTTGTGTTTTACTTTGCCATTCTGGCTGCCTTGATTGGTTTCCTCAGCATTGCCGTTTTATTTCACTTTCTTAATCTGCCCTTCTACATCTTACCCAAGATTAGTGGAGCGGTGTACGTTCCAACATCTGAAGAGAATGTTCAAACAATGGTCAAGCTAGCAAAGGTAAAAAAAGGGATGCGAGTTATTGATTTAGGTTCTGGAGATGGCCGAGTAGTAGCCGCGTTTGCTGATGCTGGAGCGGACGCAGTAGGGGTTGAGTTAAACCCTTCAATGGTAGAAAAAGCTGAGCGGCTCTTAGCAGCCCAAAAAATTAAAAATGCCAAGATTGTTTGGCAAAGTTTATGGGATGTAGATTTAGGTGAGTATGACGTGGTGACCATCTATGCAGTCCCATCGATGATGAAAGCTCTGACGAAGAAGTTTCGGGCGGAGTTGAGACCTGGTACTCGAGTGATTTCTAATCATTACCCTATTCCTGGCTGGACTATAGAAGCCGAGAAAAACCAGGTTTTCCTCTATATTATTTAGCTATATTTACTTGCAAAATAGACAAAAATAGCCTATAATAATTAAGTTTGTGTTGCTATTTGGCGTTTTGCGCCGATGATGCGATGCATGCACCTTAACCATTTGAATGAGGGCTTTCCCGTGTTTTTCCAACTGCGGTACCAAACTACCCCTGATGATGTCATCGCCGCCGCTGCGGGTCGTCAAGACCTGCTCAAGTTTGGACACTTCATCCGGCAAATTCCCCAACCCATTCTGATCGACGCCTTGAACGAGATGGCGTTCGAGAAGAAAGCTGAACACGTACTTCGCTATTGGAGAGAAGTGTACAGCAATGGGATGTGGGATCGACGCGTAATCATTGGAAACAAGACGCTGGCCGACTACCCTTTGGTCCACCCACAAGTGGACGTCGTGACTGCTGCACAGTTCGTGAAGTGGTTCAGGCACGCAAAGCATTTTGAAGCAGACTACAGACTGCTTCAAGAAGAGGCGATGCGTCGCCACATGATCCACTGGCACGACTTGATGGTAATCACTGATCGGGTGCTGAGCTGGGAAATGGTGGTGGCACTCTCGAAAGAAGTTGCTGCCAAGGCCGAGACACCTTTTGTCTCCGAAATGAAAGCTTCAATTCAAACGGCACTGTTCGAGGTTTTCGTCGTCGAGAGCTTCGTGCGGTAGGGCGGAAACGCCCGGGGGCCGAAAGGCCCCTGTCTCTACGGATGTTGTCCGTACTGATGAGTCCAAGAGGACGAAAGACAGCTATTTTTTCTTCTCAGCCAAAAGTGTCTTGATATCGTGTGTTGTTACCACTGAAAGTGGCAATTTTTGTGCTTCTTCTGGGGTAAACCAGCCAAAATCACTACATTTCTCAGGTTCGTTGATGCAAGGCTCTCCTTCAATAATCTCACAAATATATGTGGGCGAGACCCAGTGTTGGTTTTCAGCGTAAATAATATGGTCGCAGATCTGGAGAAGGCGGATAACTCGGACTGTAATGCCGTACTCTTCAAAGACCTCGCGAACTAGTGCTTGTTCAAATGTTTCACCCCACTCTACGGCTCCGCCTGGGATCTCCCATTTACCTTGCTCGTTGCGGGCTTTTGGTCCGCGCAAACCCATAAAAACTTGACCCTTATCGTTCAGAATTAAGGCCCCAACCCCCACCCCAATATAATCAACCCCAGCTTGCATATGACTGTATTTTACCTTAAATCGAACTTTCCGTAGCCCGTTGCTTATCTGCTACACATTTAAAAATATCCTATAATATGTTAAAATATAAGGTTGAAATGCTTTATCACTCGATAAAGTAGTGGTGTTTTTGCTTATGGTCAATGCGACCAAATAGCAGTGACACCGCACCTTAACAGCTCGTTGCCTACTCCCCAACTCTACCCTCCTGATAAAGTACTTTGTCTGGAGAGAAGAGTTTGAGGAGTAGAAAGGAAAAATCTAATGGCCACTCAAGCTCATCGTCCGCAAACGGCACAACAGCACCAACAGCGCCAAGTCGCTGTTATCATCGTGCTGCTCGTGACTGTTTTAGTAGTCGTCCTCGTTGGGGCGCTCCTGAGGATGACGAGCGAGGTGAACCTGAATTCCTCTGCTCCGTCGTCTCGTAGCGCTATCGTCTCCGCTCCCACTCCGTTGGTGAGCAACTTCATTGGAGCGGTGGCTCTGGAGAGCTACCTGCTGATTAACCCGTCGAGCGGCTACAGTAACTGTGCCGCCGTTGAACGGTATATCACGCAGGTTGGTTCCGAAGAGAACCGTTGCTACTCCAGCTTGGTTCTGCCAGCGCTGGAAACGGTAATCACCACGCCACTGGCACTCACAGCAGAACAGTACATACAGGTTGCGGCGCGGACAGAACGCTTGGTTTTTATGCCCTCGCCATCTCGCCGTTCTGGCGCAGACAGTGCCTTCTTCCGTGACGGGGAAAACGTTTTCGTTGCTCTCTGGGTAGCAGGTGACTGCACGCCCAGAATCACCGATGGACGTGGTGGATACTGGCAGATGCCGGTCTCTCCCGTCTTCGGTGCAGCCGAGAACGTTCCGTTTGGGAGTGGATATCTGTTTACCCTGCCAGCCAACTGGCAGACCGAGTGGCGCGTCGCCCCGTCTCAAGCTGCCGACTGGCGCATCTGCGCCGCCAATACTTTTTGGTACAGCCGCTAGTTTCGCCACAAAAGCCCCGATTTTCTCCCCGCAACAGCTGTCAGTCCCTTACTCCCGTAAGGGACTGATACTAGAGATGAGTATTCTGGAGACTACTCGTTTGTAGTATCAGGTTGAAGCAGCTTTTTCACTTCGGGTAGCATGAGCTTTACCCACTTACCATACTCGGTAGCGCTGGGATGCAAGCCATCATCAGCTACTAAAGTAGCGTCTTTTCGCATTTCTTGAGAAAGCTCATAGACATCGACGACCAACACTCCTCGATTTTCCCCGACGGTTTTAATGATTTTATTAAAGTCCGCTAGGCGTTGTTGGGCCTGTGGACTACTAGCATAACTAGCCCCTACAGGCGTTGCAAAAAAGTCAGGAATAGTGACTAAAATGACTTGCTCTTTTCCGACTACGCTAAGGAGTTGATCGAGTAAGATCTCTAAATTATCATGAAAACGAGCTGGACTAGCACCTTGAACGCCGTCGTTTGCACCGATCATCAGGGTGACGAAGTTTGCTTCACTATTGACGATAGTGGCGAGTGAGGACTTGCCATTGCGGATTAGATCCGTAGTTGTCCAGCCTGATTGAGCGACTGTGGCGACTAACTCGGTAGGAATACCATGCTCATTGAGTGCCTCGCTCAGTTGTTGCGGCCAGCCTTGAGCGGGATCAATTCCCTCTGCAGCTGTATATGAATCACCCAAAGCTACGTACCTGACGGTAAAAGTGGTGGGAGTTTCTACAGGTGCTGGTTGTGGCATACGGAAGGTGCGGATCCACAAGAAAACAAAAACTCCCGAAACTAGAACAGTTACCAAGAGTAAAAGGATCACTTTTTGCATTCACCATCAGTCTAACACGGGAAGCGGGATCAGGAGAAAGAGAAGCCGACCTGTAGGGACAGGTCGGCGAACATGGTGAAAAAAACATTATGCTTCGACGAGATAATATTTTTTTCGCTTCCACGCAGCGAGATCGCAACGATTGATGGTCTTTTCGTCGCCGTTCGCATGACGAACAGTGACTGTCCCACCCTTCCCTGTCGAATCCGCCGCACTTTTCTTTTTCTTCTTTCCTCTCGGGTCCATTTTCAGTAACCTCCAGAAAGATGAACGATGTGGTCAGTTTGTCGCGGGTGACAAGCTGACAGCGAGACGTATTATATACGGATATAAAGAAAAAACTTGCTGATAGGGTCGAAAAACGATAAGCTGTACAAAGTAAAGAATAGGAGTGGATACAATGAGTGACGAAGAAAGAGCAAGACAAGCTGATGATTTGGATGAGTTTTTTCGGGCACACCGAGAAAAACGCCAAGATCCTATGAAGCTACTCGGTGAGTTTGCCGGTTACGATGCTACGCTTCACACCGAGATGATGAATGGGGTAACTCATAGTGAGGTTCGTGCTTTTGTTCGCCAAAACACTTTTAACCAACTCTGTTTGGCACTTAACGAGTATCTCTCTTCTCCCATCCATCTGGCTGAGTTAGACCAACAGCGCTTTGATATTATCAATCGGTTTGTGGCGTACTACTCTTCCGATAAGTTTAAGCAGCAAGAAAGAACACAGCCAGTAGATATTGCCCAAGCCATTGCAGTGCTAGAAATGTTAGGGGTCAACATGGACAGTCAACGACATCAGCTAGAAAGCTCTTTGCCACCTGATCAACGAACTGACAGGATGAAGCAGTTTTTTAAACTCAAGCAAACAAAGGCTAATTAACTGAGATCCAGTAGCGATTTTTGGCGGTCTTTCCTTCACCCAGGTCAACAGTATTTTCTAAAACTCCACCATTGGCCCGGATGATTTTATTTGAGCCTACGTTGTCTACATCGCAGGTAATAAGGACGTTGTCTAAGCTTAACTCTTTGGCTTTCTGCAGACCAAGCTGTAATGCTAACTGGCCATAGCCTTTTCGACGCTCAGAGGGACGAACATCGTAGCCAATATGACCACCTTCGCTGTGAAGAAACTCATTCAGAGTATGACGGATGTCAACTCGACCTAAGTAGTGGTCGCCGTCCACTAACCAGAATACTGTATGGGTGACAAAACCTTCAGGCAACTGTTCGCCTTTAGCTTCTTGACGAAGTTTCTCGACGAAACGATCGAAGTGTTGGGTGAGTTCTTCCTCTTGGAGTTCACGGTAGTTGGGAAGATCCTCAGCATGGTACTCCCGCAGAGCACTTAAAAAGCTCTCTTTGTACTTGATGTCTGGGAGTGAGAGCTGAGGCATAAAATACCTGTGACCCCAGCGGGGTTCGAACCCGCGATCTTCTGGATGAAAACCAGATATCCTAGACCACTAGACGATGGGGCCAGATCACAAGAGTGTTATTGTATCATTTGTCATGCTTGGCATCGAGTGCAGCTTGCGTCACTTTAGCACTCCCCAGCTTATATTTGGGTAGTGTTGGACTCGACCTAACACAAGAGTAATGAGATCGATTCGACAAGGGACTTGATTTGAGAAGTGAAGTGAGGCATAGGCTTTGGCTGCTCGGATGACTGCCCGCAGTTTTCGTCGATTCACTGCAAAGCTTGGATCTCCAGAGTAACTCTGTCGACGCGTCTTTACTTCAATAAAAACTAGTTCCTGGTGTGGCTGATCCCAAGCAACTAGGTCAAGCTCTCCGCCACCAATAGCAACATTTCTATCGAGAATATAAAAACCAAGTGAAAGGAGGAACTGGGCAGCTCGATGCTCTCCGTACTGACCAAGTTTACGCTTGGACTGTGCGCTCGTCGAGGCTTTTTTCTTTAACTTTAGAGGCTGCTTTACCGATACGGTCACGCAAGAAGTTTAGCTTGCCGCGGCGAACATCTCCCTTGCGTTTGACTTCGATCTTTTCGATTGAAGGTAACATTACGGGAAAGATCTTCTCGACGCCGATTCCGCCAACACTGATCTTGCGAACGACAAATGTTTTGCCGCTCTCTTTGCCACGGATAGCGATAACTACACCCTCGAAAATCTGGGTACGAGTGCGTTTTTCTTCGACGATCTTTTGGTGAACGCGAATGGTGTCACCGACCGCAATATTCTGGTCATTGTAGGTAAGGTATAGTGCCATATCTTCTCTTGATGTACAGTCTAGTAATGCAAGGATGTGATTATACTCGGCATATCTTGAGTTTGCAACCGCGGTAGCTAACGAAGCGCTTCCCTACTCCTTTTGAGCGTTTTTCGCTGCCGCATGGATAAACTCGACAAAGATAGGATGTGGGGCCAAGGGTCGAGACTTATACTCCGGATGTGCTTGAGTAGCGATGAAAAATGGGTGTTCTTCTCGGGATAACTCAATCATCTCAACAAAGAAGTCATCTGGAGAGGTTCCACTAATGACAAACCCTTTTTCTTCCATCTGCTGCCGGTACTTATTATTAAACTCGAAGCGATGGCGATGCCGTTCAGAAATGGTCGAGTGAGCTTCATTTTTGAAGGCGTGATGCTTTTTATAGATGTCATGAGCAAGCGAGCCTTTTTTCAAGACACAGTCGTACCCACCGAGCCGCATACTGGCACCCTCACCTTTAATACGTTGATACTTGGGATCAAAAGGAATCGAGTGAATTAAGGGGTTGGCAGTTTGGGGCGCAACTTCCTCGGTATGTGCATCACTCAGCCCGAGGACGTTACGAGCGAACTCAATAGCAGCTAGCTGCATGCCGTAACATAAGCCGAGGTATGGAACTTTCTGAGTGCGTGCATGTTCAATAGCTTTAATCTTGCCCTCTACTCCGCGTGAACCCCACCCAATCGGGACAATAATGGCATCAGCATCGTAAAGCTTCTTGAGAGCGTCAGGTTCGTTTTTCTCCAAGGCTTCGGCGTTAATGAAGACGATCTCTGCTTTTTTGCGAGTATGCCAAGAAGCATGATTGATCGCTTCTAGCAACGAGGCATAAGAATCTTGGAGCTCAAACTCACCCGTGGCAATGTACTTGGCGATAATACCGATTCGGACAGTTTGGCTGAAGGCATCATCAATCTGAGCAACTAGTTTTTTCCACGGAGCGATGTCAATCCTTTGGACAGGTAAGTTCAGCTTTCCTAAGACCCTGACATCAAACTCTTGTTCGTGAAAGGTTAAAGGAAGCTGGTAAATAGATGGCAGATCCGGGTTAGAAATAACGTCGGCTTTATCTAAGTTACAGTAAAACGCCACTTTTTCTTTGCGCTTTTCGTCAATTGGTGTCGCGGCGCGGCCAACAACGAAGTCTGGCTGAATACCCATTGAGTTCAAGAGCTTCACCGATAGCTGAGTGGGTTTGGACTTGAGCTCGTGGATGTGTTCAGGGGTTGGAAAGTACGTGACGTGAATGTGAATGACGTCATGAGGCTGGCGTAACTTCATAATACGATAGGCTTCGTAATAGATCGCGTTTTGGTACTCTCCCACCGTACCGCCCAGCTCTACCAAAATAATGTCAAAGCCTTTTGCGGAGTCTTTAATCCGACGAATAGCTTCTTCGGGCACGTACGGGATAGCATCAACCGTCGCACCATTAAAAGAAAGATTCTTGGTGTCTTCAATCACCTTTAGGTAGATCTGGCCCATGGTAGTGAAGTTTTTGGCACCAACATTTACGCCTAGGAAACGCTCGTAGGTTCCGAGGTCCAGGTCAGCTTCCAGACCGTCTTCACACAAAAAAACGTCGCCGTGCTCAATCGGATTGATATTTCCGGAGTCGAGGTTGAGATAGTTCTCACACTTAATGTTGGTGACGCTGTAGCCACGGGATCTAAGCAAAAGACCGAGTGAGGCAGCGGTAACGCCTTTTCCCAGTCCGGAGAGAACTCCGCCTGAAACAAAAATATACTTTGGTGAGGGGGTATGGTTTCCATGTGCTGCTTGCATCATGGAACTTCATTCTACGGAGAAGACCACAAAAGTCAAAACATATTTCTGAAATATCAGGGCAAAATGAGGGTTCTTTCTACTTTTCTAACAGATCATTCAATGCTTTTTGCAGTTCATCACTCCATGCTACGCCGTAAGGCAAAAGCATTCGTTTGGGTTCGCCACCATTGGGAATCACAACCACCACCCGATCGTTGCCCGGCTTGCTTTTGAGCATCTTGCCAACTTCTTGAAGGACAGATTGATCGGTTTTGCGAGGAATAAAGACTTCGTGATGTTTCTCAGAACCAGCTAGATTGACCAAGTTTTCTTCGGGAATGGTAACTTTCTCTACCATCAACTGTGCAGAGTCATCACGATTGTCTACCTTAGCCCGAAGTAAGACGACCATGTCGGCCGTCAGCTTTCCGGCTAGCTCTTCATAGATTTTCGGAAAAATGACAAAATCGATACTCCCTGTTCGATCATCGATGGTTCCAAAGGCCATCTTGGCGCCGGTCTTTTTAGTGACTGTTTCGCGGAACTTAGAGATCACTCCTCCGAAAGTGAAGGTTTGATCTTGATGCACACTCAACTCAATTTCAGAGATCTCTTTATTAGCACGTTTGATGACGTACTCGAGAGCTTGGGCTAATGGGTGATCTGTCAGGTAAACACCCAGTAACTCCTTCTCAAATGAGAGCAGCTCAGCTTGAGGATACTCAGGAAGCTTTGGAAATGTATCTTGAATATTTTGGCTACTATCCCCTAGTCCACTAAACAGTCCATCTTGCCCATCAATATCAGAACTGAACTGATTGACTTTGGCTCGAATTTCTTCAAGCTGACTTAACATACTGGCGCGACTGGCAAACTGATCAAAAGCGCCAACTTTAATGAGTGACTCCAATACTTTCTTGTTTACTTTGCGATTGTCGGTAGTCATCAAGAAGTGACTGAAAGATTGAAACTGTCCAATCTTGTCGCGGGTAGCAACGATGTTTTCAATCGCGGCTGCACCGACATTTTTAATAGCGTTAAAGCCGAAGCGAATAGCCAGCCCACCTTTTGAGTTTTCATCAGGCTCAAGATTGAAGTCGATATTTGATTTATTGATGTCAGGCGGCAAGATGTGTAGACCCATCTTCTTACTGGCATCGATTCCAACTGCTACTTTTTCATCTCGATTAGCTGAGTGAGAGCCAGACTCCACACTCATTAAAGCAGTCATGTACTCGGCTGGAAAGTGAGCCTTCAGGTAAGCTGTTTCGTAGGCAATCATGGCATAACTGGCAGCGTGTGCTTTGTTAAAGCCGTAGTTGGCAAAGGCTTCAATAAAGCCCCAAACTTTTTCTGCCACTTCTTTGGTATAGCCTTTCGCCAAAGACTGTTCGGTAAATCGCTTTTTATTTTCGTCTAAGAGATACTTTTTCTTTTTTCCAATCGCGCGACGCAAGATGTCGGCTTCACTTAACGTATATCCAGCCATGACATTAGCAATCTGTAAGATCTGCTCTTGGTAGACCATGACGCCATACGTTTCTTGGAGCACACCTTTCAGTGACTCATGTGGATAGACAACTTTGTCAGGATTATGTTTTCCTTCAATGAAAGTAGGAATCAGGTCCATTGGACCGGGTCGGTACAACGCCACCATAGCGGTAATATCTGAGAACTGGTTTGGTTGTAAGGTTTTAGCCACTCGGCGCATTCCCCCCGACTCTAACTGGAAGATACCAGTTGTCTCACCGCTAGAGAGCAGTTCAAAGGTCTTTTTATCATCAAGAGGGAGGTTCGAAATATCGATCTCTTTTTTCTTGTACTTTTTAATTAAGTTAACTGCCGTTTGAATAATGGATAAGTTCCGTAGACCTAAAAAGTCAAATTTGAGCAAACCGATTGCATCATCAGAAACGTTACAGTCCAGCGAGTACATGTCATATTGAGTAACGATCTTGCCGCTTGCTTGGTCTTTTTGGAATGGCGTGTAGTCGTAAAGTGGCTTGTCGGCAATGACCACCGCTGCTGCATGAACTGAGGTGTGACGAATGACCCCTTCTACTTTTTTGGCCAGATCGATCAGCTCTTTATACTTTGGTTGCTTATAGTACTCACCAAGTTCGGCCACTTCTTGAATTGCGTCAGTCAGACTGGTTTTGTGACCGGGAATGTTTGGAATTAGCTTGGCCACTTTATCAGGGTCTTCATAAGGTAAGCCAAGTACACGACCAATATCGCGTACTGCTACCCGTGCTTCCATTCTTCCAAAGGTAATAACTTGGGCGACGTGATCTTCACCGTACTTTTGGGCGACGTACTGCAACACTTCGTCGCGTCGGTCATCAGCAAAGTCCATGTCGATATCAGGTGGCGTTGGGCGTTGAGGATTCAAGAAGCGCTCAAAAGGTAACCCATGTTCTAACGGATTCATGGTAGTAATCCCCAAAACGAACGCGACTAACGAACCAGCTGCAGAGCCACGACCTGGTCCAACACCAATCCCATTATCTTTCGCCCAGTTGACGAAGTCTTGGGTAATCAAGAAGTAAGTAGGGTAGCCTTTTTGAACGATAATGTCGATCTCATACTGTAAACGATCAAGCATCTCTTTGGTCGGCTTCGCCCATTTTTTATGTAAGCCTTCGTAGGCTAGCTTGGTAAAGTACGTCGCATCGGTCTCACCCTCAGGAACTGGGAAGATCGGAAAGTGAAGCTTTCCGGTAGGAATCTCTAAGTCACATTGATCAGCAATTTTGACGGTATTTTCCAAGGCTTCAGGGTACTCATGAAACAGCTCTTCCATCTCTTGAGCTGTGCGCAGGTAGAAATCAGGCGAGTCCATCATCGTCATCCGTTTAGTATCGCTAATGAGCTTGCGCGTTTGGACACACAACAATGCGTCTTGAGCGGTAGCGTCATCGGGATTGATGTAGTGGACGTCATTGGTCGCTACTAAAGGTAAGTCTAACTGACGCGCAATCTCGACCAATTTTTTAGTGAGTGCTTTGAGCTCTTTGACTTTGGGATGAGCTTGGAGCTCGACATAAAAACGACCCGGGAACTTTTCTTTGTACAACTTAAACTTCTCGATTGCTTCTTCTTCTTTGCCGTCCAGCAACAAACGATTAAAGATGCTCGACATACAACCACTCGTACAGATGATTCCTTCGTTGTACTTAAAGAGAATCTCTTCATCCATCCGTGGTTTATAAGAGAAACCTTCAAGGTTAGCGAAGGAGACCAGCTTCATCAGGTTTTGGTACCCTTGCATGTTTTGGGCAAGGAGTAACAAGTGAAACTGATCGCTACCCATCTTTGTTTGCTTGTCAAAGCGCGAGTTCTTAGCCATGTAGGCTTCGACGCCGATAATCGCTTTCAACTCATTTTTCTTGCAGGCGTTATAAAAAGTGACGGCACCATACATACCGCCATGATCAGTGATTGCTAAAGCAGGAAACTCCAGTTCTTTAGCACGCTTAATTAAAGGGGCAACTTTAGAAAGTCCATCGAGCATTGAGTACTCCGTATGGACGTGAAGGTGAACAAACTTTGACGACATTGAGCCTGATTGTAACAAAAAGATTTGTACTTTTTCGCTTCTAATGATATGTTCGGCAGTATATGTCAGATGAATCCCGACGTGCCAAGCTTTTTGGCTTGGATAAAACAGTAGCAAGATTAGCCGTACTGGTTTCTGAAAAGCATCCGCGTACCAACGAAAGTCATTTGGTCACTGGACTTGTGCAGCGGCCTTACTGGTCTAAGCAAGGTGCAAGTGAGTGGTCAATGATGGGTGGTCGACCCAACGATAAAGACTTTAACGTTTTAGCAAAACCTGATTTAAATCGGCAGCTCACGCCAGCCGAAGTAGAGGCTGTAACACGTCAAACGGCGGTGCGTAAAGCTCACGAAGAAGTTGGACTGTTGGTCAGAGCAAACGAGCTCAACTACATGGGAATGTTCCAAAATGGACCGTGGGCGACGGCACTCTTCTACATGCTCCGCGGACAGCGACCCAACATTACATTGGCAGCTCGTGACTTGCCGCTAGAAGAGCTAGATGGCTTTCAATGGACGGAGCTGAATGCGGCTTTAAAAGGTATCCAGATTTTTGCCGACCACGGCATCATGTTGCAGGAAGTAATGGACGAAGTACTCGGTGTCGGCGCAGCTGATTAAGAAAGGCTTTTTTCCAGAGCTGTTTTCACAAGCTGTGCATCCAGTTTTTTGCCAAGCTTGCGTTGTACCTGACCCATAAAGAAACCTAGGATTTGAACTTTGCCTGCTTTGTACTGGGCAGCAGCGTCGCCATTTTCAGCGATGACTGCATCAATAGTGTGTTGCAGCTCAGCCTCGTCTACATTAGCAGTTTGATGGAGGGCGGTAAAAGCGGCTAGTACTTGCTGAACAGAGTCTCCCACAGCAGCGGTTACCTTTTTATTGACTACTGCATTGGCGACGGCGTTAGGGTTGAGTTGTGCTTTTTGAGCGGCGGCAAAGAGCTGATCTGCCCATGATGCACCTTCTTTTTCCTCGCTCAGAACGTCAGCATACTTAGTATCGATGCCATACATTTCTTGCCAACGCTGTTTGAGAGCTGCTGGTAACTCTGGCAGCTCAGCTCGCCACTGCTCGATCTGTTCGGCAGTAAAACGAAGCGGTGGTAAGTCTGGGTCTGGAAAGTAGCGATAGTCTTCGGCATCTTCTTTGACTCGTTGAGAGAATGTCTCTCCCTTGTTGTCATTCCAGCCACGAGTTTCCTGGATGGGTGTCTTCCCTTCATTCAGCTCACATGCTTGGCGCTCCATTTCATAGGCCACTGCTTTTTCTAAGAATCGGAAAGAGTTAATGTTTTTCAACTCAACTTTGTAGTTTGGTAGCTCTGTTTGCCCGACAGGTCGAATGGAAACGTTGGCTTCTAACCGCATGCCACCCTGCTCCATGTCGCAGTCAGCGATATCAAGGAAACGCATGATCTGACGAAGTGTCTTGCCATAGGCTTTGGCGTGTTCAGGAGAGATGATGTCTGGTTCGGTGACGATCTCGATTAAAGGCACACTACTTCGGTTAAAGTCAACCAGACTCACTTTTTTACCATCAACTGTTTTATGTAAAAGTTTGGCAGTATCTTCTTCTAAGTGAATCCGACGAATACGAACAGCGCCAGCATCGGTTTCTAGTACCCCGTCATAACAAAATGGCTGATCGTACTGACTAATCTGATAGCCTTTGGGTAGGTCGGGATAGAAGTAGTTCTTGCGATCAAAGTGCGAAAAAAGATTGATTTTACAGTTTAACGCCAAACCCAGTTTAATTGTCCACTCAATGGCCGTTCGATTAGCTACTGGTAATCCGCCTGGCATTCCAAGACATACTGGGCATGTATGGGTGTTGGGCTTTTCTGCGTGGAAGGGATCATTTTTGCAGCCGCAGAACATCTTCGATGCTGTCTTCAGCTCCGCGTGAACTTCCATTCCACAAACTAACTGATACTCAGTACTCATTGTGCTCTCCAAGGATTCCAGTTGGTGTGCTTCTCAAAGGCATCGCCAGCACTAATCATTCGTGATTCGTGCCACATCGGCGCCATAATGTTCATCCCAAGATACAGATTCGTTTTGGGATCGTGGTAACAAGGTACGTTTAAGCCTGGTAGGCCGGTAATAGAGCTGGGTTCTACCAACATGTCCTCCAGCTCACCAAACATGGCACTGGACTCACTGGCTCCAATCTTCTTAGCAAAACCAGGTGAGGTTAAAGAAACGAGCAAGTCATATGTTTTGAACAGCTTGGCAAAGTCTTCTAAAAAGAGAGTACGGACTTTCTGAGCTAATACGTAGTACTTATCGGCGTAGCCCTTACTTAAGGTATAGGTGCCTAACATGATTCTTCGTTTGGCTTCATCGCCAAAGAACGAACGATCATTGCCATAACGAACGCCGTCATACCGGGCGAGGTTGCTACTTACTTCTGAACGCTGAACCACCGTGTAGACGCCAATTGCGTGATTAGGATCCATTGCTTGGACATACTCCACGTGGGCCCCTAACTCTTCAAAGACTTTGAGCTGTGGTTCAAAAAGGTGTTTGACTTCGGCCAAACCGGGAATGTCCATGTAGATAACGCCAATCTTCATACCTTTGATCGACTGACCAAGAGCTTTGGTGTAGTCGTCAACTGGAGTCTGTGAGCTCGTGCCATCGTAGGGATCGTGGCCAGCGATGTAGTTCAGTAACAGCGCTGAGTCTTCAACCGTCTTGGTAATCGGACCTGGTGAGTCAGTGGAAGAGGCCATTGAGACCACGCCATAGCGACTGACTCGGCCATACGTTGGTTTAAGGCCGACCGTACCACACCAAGCAGATGGCTGGCGGATGGAGCCCGCGGTTTCAGAGCCAATGGCTGCAATTGCCATGTCTGCGGCGACGGCAGCCGCACTGCCGCCCGAAGAACCACCGGGAAGGTGCTCAGGATTTCGAGGGTTAAGTGTCCGACCGTATTGAGAAGTCTCAGTGGAAGAGCCGTGAGCCCAAGCATCCATGTTTGTTTTTCCTTGGATGACGGCGCCTGCTTCTTTCAGCTTGCGAGTAACAGTCGAGTCGTATTGAGGAACAAAAGCATCTAGGACTGTAGAAGATGCAGTTGTACGAATGTCGGTGGTACAGAAGTTGTCTTTGATCGCTAGTGGAATACCCAATAAAGCTTTGTCACTTAACTCAGCAGACTCTGTTTCAGCCTGAGGATTAAAGGTAAGGAAGATATTGAGCTTGTCGTTCTGCTGATAGCTTTGAGCCAGGTCAGCATAGAGCTCTTTATGAGAGATCTCTTTTCGTTTTAGTTTACCGAGTAGATCAGCGAGGGTGAGTGTCTGTAACATACTTTAATCTTGGCTAATTACCTGCGGAACTACGAAGTACCCATCGTGGGTTGTTTTAGCGTTGGCTAGTGCTTGTGCTTGAGTAAACATCCTTCTGTCATCCACGACATCATCGCGCATGACATTCTCTAAACCCGTCACTTGGAAAGTCGGCTCTACCCCACTGACATCAACAGATTGGAGCTGTTCAACGACAGCTAGTGTTTCCTCGAACGCGAGTTCAAGGTTTTTCTCTTCCTGGTCAGAAATGGGAATGTTGGCCAGTTTTGCGACGTGGGAAACGGGAACTTTGGTTTTCACAGGATGTAGTTTAACAGAACTTTGCCTGGTTCTCTAGATACTTTCTAGAGCTTTGATTCGTTCCGTCACCGGTGGATGAGTTTGGAAGAGGTTGGCAAACATGCCTACTCCGCCATGAATGTTCTTGAGTGGATCGGAGATATAAAGATGGGCAGTAGCTTTATTGGCGGCTTCAAGTGGCTCGGTGTCGTGGGAGATCTTACCAAGAGCACGGATCAACCCTTGAGGATTCTTGGTCATTGCTACTCCAGAAGCGTCTGCCAAAAACTCTCGGCGACGCGAGATAGCCAACTGGATGAGCTGAGCCACAATCGGTGACAAGATGGCTAGGACGATACCTGCTAAGAATAAGATCATTCCGATCTGACTATCGTTGTTGCGATCCCGTTTGGTTCCGCCCCACGCAGTCATTCTTAACATCAAGTCAGAGATAAGCGCAATGCTACCCACCAACACGCTGACCACAGCCATTAAGCGAATATCATAGTTTTTAATGTGAGAAAGTTCGTGGGCAACTACGCCCTCAATCTCAGCTCGGTTGAGCCGGCTCAATAAACCGGTAGTAGCTACTACAGCAGCATGGTCAGGATCACGACCGGTGGCGAAAGCGTTCATAGCTGTATCGTCAATGACGAACAGCTTCGGCATTTTCATCCGCTGACTCATGACCAAGTTTTCAGTAACAGTGTAGTAGTCAAAGAACTCTTGGCGAGTCGCAGGTCTGGCGCCGGAGATTGCTAGTACAATCTTGTCCGACCACCAGTATGAGCCAAATGACATCACGGTAGTGAGGCCAATGGCAAAAACGGTGAAGTCATAACTGAAGCCAAACGCTGCACTTAGAACGTAGACGACTCCAATCACAAACACCAGAAAACCAGCCAAGATAAACCAAGACTTGCGCTGATTAGAGGCAACTAAATCGTAGTGTGTCATTGAAAGATCCGTTGGGCAGTTACTTGCGTTTTACAAGTTGACTTTGACGTCCTTGGTCTCAGCATCATCCACCGAAACGTGTGCTCCGGTCATTGGTGTGTCGAGGCCTTTCTCAGGTTTGAAGCCAAAGATATTCGCCACTAAGTTACTTGGGAAGACAACGAGTTTCTCGTTATATGCTTGAGTTAAGTCAATCAAAGAACGACGAGAGTACATTAACTTGTCAGCCGTGTCGCTCAGCTCACGCATGAAGTTATTGACCGTAGTATCTGCTTTTAACTCTGGGTTGGACTCAACTGCCACATGAATTTGAGGAATGACAGACTGCAGGTCAGAGATAGCTTTTTCAATATCTTTAGAGCTACCAGTGTCAGAAGCTTTTTGAGCTGATTTGCGAGCTTCAGTCAACATCTCAAAGATACCTTTTTCGTGTTTAAGATAGCCTTTGACGGCTGATTCTAAGTTGGGAATTAACGAAGCCTGACGTTTTAATTGATTACCAATTTCCTGGATACTCGCCACAATCTGGGTCTTTAACGTCTGTAAGCCGTTGTATACCATGATCACATACAAACCGATGGCAATTAATATGACTAATCCAATAATAAGTGGCATAGCTATCCTTTTTCTGTACTTAATACTCTATTAAGCGACTTTATTGTATCGTGTCTTGGGTCAGCGTCCAGCTTGGCAAATCAAGAGTTATTCCGTATAATTCAGTATCTTGTGGCCTCGTGGTGTAGTGGTTAACATGCCTCCCTGTCACGGAGGAGATCGAGGGTTCGAGTCCCTTCGAGGTCGCCAACTTTCTCTACTGCCTACTTTCTGCGCAGTAAAAATCCCCATCATTTGTCGTAATAAATGGACAGTAGCCAAAACCAGCGTTGGTCGATGATAGTGAAGTTGATCGGCCAGTGCAGTTCCCAGTCGCACGTTCCAAACGAGCCGAGACGCAGTACCTGGTATTAGGATCTGGGTTAGTGGGATTGTTAGCGACTAAGCCGTAAATATAGTAGTAGTATGGGGCGGTGTTCATCGGATCGAGCGGCAGTCTGCCACTGGGAAAGTAAGAGCCTAAGTTGGTGACCTGGAAGCCAGAAACCCAAGCGGCATTATCTGAACCGCTCCCTGACCCATAGTACTGATTATTGTTGGTGTAGTACTGCTCCAATGCTTTGGATAAGGCGTCGACGTCGGCGCGACGGCGCGCATCTCGACTGTTCCGCTGTGCACCTGTGAAAGCCACGATTCCCGCTGCCATGACAATACCAATCAGTGCTACCACGATCATTAACTCAATCAAGGTGAATCCGGTTCGTAGATGTCTCATTCTCTTTTTGTAAAAAAAGAATACCACAAGACTTGAGGGCAACGGAAATATCAGAACTGCTCTTGCAGCTTTCTTACACGCCAGCTGATTGTAGCGAGAAGAGTTCTCAGCTATCCTTACTCGTAATGCCAAAATTATCTTCACTTTCCAGTAAAAATGGATTCAAAAAAAACAGCCATATTGGTGCCATTAAAGTAGTTAGGCTATTGCTGATGGCCAGTGTTGTAATTGGTGCAGCGGTAGCTGGGTATGTGATCTACTCGCTCTACTCTCAAAGTCAGACGCAGATTCAACTACTGAGTGTTGGTGAAGAGCGCCAGATGGCGTTAAGTCAGCAGTTAGAAGAAGTTGAGCAACGTTTAACGGTCACGGCGGCAGAGCTGGATACGGTTAAAGCCGAAGATCAGTTCAAGAAGAATCAAGAACTGATGGCAGAGATTAAGAATATTCAGACTACCTATAAAGATGCTGCGGCAACCTATGAGGATCTTTTAAAGCTGAAAGAAGACACAACGAAAGCCCAAACTCAAACACTTGACGCTGATTTTAGCCAAGCTCTGGTCTTTCTGTCGCAACGTAACTATGCTTCGGCTTCAACTCGGATTGCTCGCTTGAAATCAGGAATTGCTCAGCAGCGTGCTCAGTTAGCGACTGTCTCTACGGCAGTACCCGCTAACGTAGCTACCAATAACACCCCGCCTGGTTCAGGATACAGTCGACAGGCAGTTGAGAATGAGTTCGGTCGATTCTTAGTTGATATCGTTGCCGCGGACCTGAATAGCACTCGGGTAGTTGTAGAGACAGCCTCTAGCGGGGACTGTGGTGATGGCTGTCCAGTTGATTCTTTAGGGAGCTTTGTTGCTAAGGCAGGCGGCTTTGCCGGAATTAACGGTCCCTACTTCTGTCCCGCTGAGTATCCCAGCTGTGCCGGTAAAACCAACTCTTTCGATACCTTATTAATGAATAAAAATAAAACCTACTTTAACTCGGACAATAACGTCTACAGTAATGTGCCGGCAGTTATCTTCCAAGGTAGCTCAGCACGGTTTGTCGGCGCTTCTTCGGAGTGGGGTCGTGATACCGGCCCAGACTCAGTAATTGCTTCCCAACCCATGCTGCTTTCCGGTGGCGAAGTCCGTTTTGGCGGTGATGGTGATCCAAAAAAAGGCAGCCGCGGCTCGCGCAGCTTTATCGGGAATAAAGGTAACACGGTCTACATTGGCGTCGTCCGTAACGCTACCGTCGCGGAAGTCGCCCGAGTGTTAAAGACCATGGGTCTAGAAAATGCCCTCAACTTGGACAGCGGTGGCTCAACCGCAATGATGGTTAATGGGCGTTATATTGCTGGACCAGGTAGAAACACCCCATTTGGAATTGTCTTAGTCCGCAAGTAGTCCGCTACTCAATGGGTAGTCCAATGAGGGCCTTTTGTGGCATCTTAATTTTGCGGGGCACGATCAAGACGTTCAACAAAGAGACTAGCCCGAAGAGTAATCCAATCATGCCGATGGTCGGTACGTTGCCGAAGAATAAACTCAGGCCACCAGCTAAGGTGGGGCCGATGATATACGCCATACTTCCTGCAGCGTTTTGGAGGCCTACCATCTCACTGCCGAAGCTACCTAACCGACTAACGTAGTCTTGCATGACAGCCATAATTGCTGGGTAAGTGATCGAGGTAAAGCACGATGCTACAAAGACGGTTAAAACCATCAACATCGGTGTGGGCATTTGTGTAGCAACAAAGAAGAGCACTCCCCCGATTCCGCCAGCGTAAAAAGCCAGCTTTTTCTTACCAAGTTGAGAGCCCAGTTTTTGGACCATTAAGCCTGTAAAAATGTTGGGCAAGACGTGTGCAGCCAAAAGTGAGCCACCCCAAACACTTTGCTGGCGGAGGTCTTCAGTGGCCAGCACGCCAACGGAGAACATACTGGCTTCCAGAACGACGGCTGAAAGCAGAAAAATGTAGAGTGGCCAGAGTTTGTGAAATAAAATTCGCCAAATTGCGAGCTCTTTGTGAAAGCTATATCGTTTGCTGACGACTTCATTAATAACTGCACGTTTTTTGTGTGGAAACAACTTTTTAAAGATCAAAATCCCCAACATGCCGACAGCTAGGAAGATGATCGACATAATCAACGGATGGTGATTCCCTTTATCCAGTAAGTACGGAGCTATTAAGGGAGCAATAAATAAACTCAAAGCTCTGAAAGTGCTAATGACTCCCCAGGCTAGCCCGTGACGCTGAATAGAGATAAATGCTTCAATAAAGTACGAGTTAGAAAACAACATGAACTCGAAGTAAACACCCCAAATCGCCATCGCCAAGATGAAGCTAGGGATGATGTGAGGGAAAAACAAAAAGATGACCGGGAAGAGCGAGGCAATAATAATCGTGTTCCACAAGAAAAAAAGATGACGCTTGGCGCGGAACAAGTTGGGAAAGAGCGCGTCACAGATGATGCCAAAAATTGATGAACTAGAAAGAATTGCGCCCATGATCAACGGATTCTGAACTTTATCTTCGATAAAGACCGGAGCAATATAGGACATGATTCCGTCTGACAGCTGAACGAAGAAAATAATGACTGCGTAAAACAGCAGTGCAATCATATAGGTAGGAATTGGCAAGGTGTTGGTTTTCTGGGCTTGCATCTCGCTTACTTAGTGTACAGAAAAAGCAAAACAGCGAGAAGTAGTCAAGTTTGTTCGACAAAACCAGCCAAAGTTTTGTATACTCGCAGGCGTTACCACGTGCGGGATTAGTACACTGGTAGTATGCATCCTTCCCAAGGATGAGAAGCGGGTTCGATTCCCGTATCCCGCTCAGAAAAATTGGCCGGAGGGCCATATTTTTCTGAGTGATACATTCGAAACGGACACTTTCGATTCTGCCGCCAAGCGACATTAAGAGATAGAAGACTTTGTTTGACTAAACGCATGGCTAATACCGGGAGGGTGCCGTATCCGCTCAACTTTTATGACAGAAAGACATCGTTTTCCTCACATTCCTTTACTGGCGGACGTGATTGCAGCGCATCGCCAACCTGAGGCATCTCAACCGGAAGTTCAAGCTGCAGTAGATCAGTTTATTCTTGCCTATCGTCCTACTTTGGAAAGATATGCCTTGCAGTATGCAGACAAACACGGCATGGGAGCAGACTCTGTGCCTGATTTAGCTCAAGAAGCCACGGCCAAAGTGTACGCTTTCTTGCTTAGTCCTGACGTGCAACCCACCGAGCTTAGCACTGACTCTCTCCCTCCCCTTCTACGACGGTTAGCATCCGCAGCTTTTGCTGAATACACTGCGCACGCTCATGGGATCGGAGACATGTCGTTGGCTTCGATTGCCCTTATGGAAAGTGCCGTCGCTGAAGTCAATGAAGCCAAACCTGAGGACGCGGAGTTTCCAATGGCAATGGAGATCTTTCCGATTATTGCGGTTCAGCGACTGGAGAGCCATGCACAACTTTCACTTTCTGTGGAGGATCGCAAAGCGGTACTTAGTATTTTGGGCTCGTGGTATGACTACGATAAACGTTCGGAGACGCGAGCACAGCTTCATAGCTACTTCCCTTCTCTTAGAATGGGAGAGCTGTATCGGGTCACACGCCAGGCTGCTGCAACGGCTCGAAAACTCAAACAGACATTTGACTTGGTAAACACGGAGTCGTGGGAAACAATGAGTGAAGATGTGCCTGACTCTGTTGTCAGCCGCGAAGAGTTAGATGAGTTGATGCTGGGATATCAAGCCCTGGGTTTCTTGGAAGAGTCAATGCAGAAGCCTCATGTTCATTTTAAAGTGAGACAAGCTATCGCCCAGCTGTTAGCACCCGGAGAGGTTGACTTTAAAGAAGCTGCTGAGCTCGCCGGTGTTGAGACTGCCCGGCTTCGCAATACCTTGAACCGAGTCATTGAAAGAATAAGAAGACGTTACTTTCCGGAAGAGTAAGCTTGTGTAACTTCACTTTTGCTGATAGCGATACTGCTCATTGGGCAGGAGCAAATGGTTGTGTTACTTGTTGAAAGATGTGTCTAAAAAACTCCCCAATACGTTGGAAGAAGTTAGGTGACCTTTGAGGATTTCGATCTGTTTCAAAAGTTGTTTCTTGTGTAGGAGAGTCATTGTTGGTTGACTCAGTGGTTAAGTCAGTAATAACGGGGAGAGTAGTATCTGAATCACTGGTACTGGCGTGAGTTGTGAGTGTTACCGTTTTGTCGGACCATTGATTGAGTTGAGTGAAAACTTTAGGAAGTGAAAGGAGTTTAAAACTAGGTACTCGCTGGCCCGTTTTGACTGCTAGTTCATTTGACCAGTCTCCCGGCATGCAGCCATTTCCAGCTCTAACTTTGAAGTAGTAGGTGGTATTCGGTTTCAAGTCAAGAATGTCTACGCTGATAACTCCATCTTGATCATTACTAAACTCAACACCGTATTCTGGCTGATCAGAACTGGTCCCGTAGCTGACAGAGTAGTAGGAACGATTATTTGTGATAGGAGTAAAGAATAGACGAACGCTGTTTGACTGCGCATTGATCTGGAAAAGATCAGGTGCTGATGTTGGTCTTTCTGCTGAGCATCCTGGAGCGGCAGGCAGTGATGGTGTGTCAGTTGGTGGAGGTGGACTCCCTTCGGTTAACGAAAAGATATCATCATAATTTCCCCCAACGTAGGAAAAAGTGAGTGTTCCATCACTATCAGTAGGAAGTAACTGTAGAACTTGGTTTCCTCTATTGAATTGATAGTAAGTATTTGCCTTTAAGCCACTAAAAGAGATGACTGCTCTTGGGTACGGGTTGCCGCTACTAGTCATCCGCCATTCGCGAAGGTTTTCTTGCCACTGAAGAACAGTAACTCCCACATCTCCTAGATTTGGAGTAACAGTCATATCTCGTTTTTCAAACTTAATGATTTGGTCTGGTTGTGAACTCCCCACAAAACGTGTCTGCTCCACCTGGGCATTCATCCCGAATGTTGAGCTAGGAACCCAATCAATGGAAGTGGAACTCGTTACATAGGCTTGATAAATACTATGGTTTCTCGTTGGATCACTAAATGTATATGTTTGTCCTGTACTATTTGGGAAGAACTCAGTGTCTGGATAGAACTGATGCAGAAGTTTTAACATGTAGTAGTCAGGAAACGACTGGGCAAAGTTACTATAGAAAGTTAAGCCATATTGATTTAATTGCGCAGTGGAAGCATTCATGGATTGAAACGCGTTAAGCAGAAGTTGATCACCCCGCTGTTGCCAAACTTGACGCTTAGCTACTGGAAAAATTGGGTCGTTGGCTAGCCAGAGCAAGGCATATGCGATGTAAGAGCGTCTACGGCTGTCATCCTCCAGATCAGCAATAGGACGACTAGCCATATTATCAGCAAACTTTTCTAACGACGTATTAATCTTATCGACGAGTGCTTGTTCAGCACTATCGTTTTTGATGATGTCGCGGAACTCTAAGAGCCCCACACCTGCCCAGCCCTGTGCTCCACTCCAGTAAGTCTGGGTAAATGTGCCGTTAGCAAAGTTGTATCGGCCATTAAACCACCCTTGCGAATCCTGCATGGTATCAATAATAAAGTTGATCATTCGTCGAGCATGTGTTTTGTAGATGTCATCTCCTAGTAACTCTGCCATGTACCAGTAGAACTGGGGTTTTCCACCGGCTGCATCAATCCAAAAGACTGTTCCAGGGGTATGTGCAAAGTTGTTATAGGTAGGGTTGTACCCCAACATGGTGTAATCAAGAATATCGACCATGGCCTGTCTGAGCAGTGGATCATGGTTTTGTTCGTATACTGGTATTACCGTTACCCATGCAGCAAACGCACAATCTGTGTAGTTATTTTGACTAATAAAGTTGCAGTACAAGTTATTAACACCAACACCCTGACGGATTGTTTCTCGTAAACGATATGCAGTTGCAGTACGTAAGTCGTCTCTGCCAAAGAGATGAAAAATGCCACCGATAAATCCGTTATCCCAATCTATAAAGTTACTAGCCAAGGTGTCGTTATAGACAAGGTTGGCAAAGAGGCCTCCTCCTCCCTGATCAAGATATTCTGGTCTGATATCAATGTAGTGAAGCCGTAACATATTGGCTACACTTCGTGCATTTTGATAGTTAGGTTGAAGTGTAATCGTTCCTACCGTATCTCGACTGCTGTCACTTGGATTAAGAAGTTCAAAGGTGAATGTCAAATCATTGCGATTGCTTTGTGTGCGAGGTGACGAAATAGTTTTTTGAAAACCTCCTGTGCTATCTGTTGTCACAGCCCACATTGGGTATTTCGCCTGCTGATTGAAGTAGACATTATTAGCAATTTTCTCAAAGGCCCATCCATCAGCTGGGGTGCCAGTACTTTTGTTAAATACATGATTCCAGACAATCCACGACGATGTTCCCTCACTATTAACAGGCACTGTTTCAGCCGTAACATTCCCGTTTACAAAAGAAATCGTGCTTGCGGCGATATTGAAGAGGGGTGACGCACTGACGTCGTCATAGTAACGTAGTAAAACGAGGACGTTATCGAACTCAGTGAATGCATGCGAAAAGTTATCTCTTCCAGCGTCACTATTAAAAGTTTGCGTAGTACTAAAAAG
Organism: Patescibacteria group bacterium UBA924; assembly: GCA_002293725.1. Lineage (GTDB taxonomy): Bacteria > Patescibacteriota > Microgenomatia > UBA1400 > PJMF01 > UBA924. The sequence continues at coordinate 7,646 of DBDU01000021.1, read as the reverse complement.
AGTTGCCGACTCGCTCTGGTATGTAGTAGCAGTATAGTTTTTAACTGGTCCACCACTGCTATTAAAAAGATAGTAGGTGTGATTGGGGATTAGGCTATGTCCCGTAACTGTCAAATCTTGGCCAATTGAGGGTTGTGTTGTACTCAGAGTAAAGTTGCCTTGCTGAGGAATGACTTGGAAGGCTACGTTTCCAGCATTGGCACGCAGAAAAATTGAAGCAGAGTTCGTTTGATCAATACTTTGTACCTGCCAGTAGTAAGTGTCATAGTAAAGCTGTTGGCCACTGAAACCAACAGTATAACTCCCAGTTCCTACAGCTTGACCGACGGTAAAGGTTTGACTTCCTTGGGTGCGTAGGTCGGAAGTATAATCAATGATTGGGTTAGTAAAGCTTGGATTGTTAAAAACTTGAATACGATACCGCAAAGGAATAAGTGGATCTGTGGCTGCAGTTGTAAAAGTCAGTGAGGGTTGATGTTCAGTAGTCACACTTCCATCGACCTTATTGGGTGGACCTAAATTATCAATGGTGGGAGCCACAAAGTTCCACCCTGTATTGTTTCCGTCATCGATAAGTCCACCACCTCCAACATCTTCTGCCGACACGTTGTGACTATCCTTTACACTCAGATTGTAAAGTGTGGTTTCGCCTTGAGGATTAATGTTCCATTGCGTCCCATCAATAGAAGAGCGTAGAGATAAAGTGGCTCCATTTCCCCACAGTGTCCAAGGACCTACAATGGTTTGTGTACTACCTGCAGCAAAAGTGAGTAATGGTTGGGTTGTAGCTGGAGTAACTGTTTTATTGAGGCCATAAAAAGTCGTAGAGCCATTTACTGTTTGCGCATTTCCACTTAGCACAACGGTTCCGTTGTTGTGAGCAAAAGTTCCGCCTGAGTTTGTCCAGTTGCCGTAAACGGAAAGGTTACCTGCAGGTGCGGTAAAAGCTCCTCCGTTAATGATGACATTTCCTAGGGTAGCGTTATCTGGCAAGGTAATGTTACCTGTGGTAACCGTGAAGTTACGAGTAGTACTCATTGTGAAAGTAGGAAAGTCAGCAGTGTTTAGAGTGCCACCATTAATGGTCACATTATTGTTATTAAAGACTACTGCACTAAAGCCGTCTAAATCAGAGCCACTCCCAAAGGTTACCGTTGTCCCGTTACCAGGAATAGTTAATGTACCGGAGCCAGTTAGTCTTCCGTTAATATTGTAGTTTGCGTTTGAGGTCAGTGACGGATTATCACCTAATGGCAAAGTACAGTTAGAACTAATGGTTTTGGTATTTCCCATTGGCGCTATCTGAACGAGATGAAACGGTGTGTTGTTGCAACTAATCGTTCCAGAACCATTATGAGTGAAGCGGAGAGTTCCATTGTTATGAGTAAAAGTACCGCCATTAATAGTGAAGTTTGTGGCCACCACCATGAGGTTGGAAGGAGCGGTAAAGTTCAATGTATACGGATTCGTGGGTGCATTCATGATGAAGCTATTTCCAATGGTTACAGGTGAGTAGCTTCCTAAGTCCAAGCTAGTATTGGTTGTAGCTGCATTCATGGTTAAAGTGATGTTTACCGCCAAGCCGCTAAATCCTCCCAACGAGGCTCCATTCTGATAAGTTAGCGAGTTCTGGAATGTAAGTAGACCGGTGCCAGTTAAGCGACCACCATTGAGGATGATGCCATTTGGAATGACCGGATCATTTCCGAGTGGGAGTTCACAGTTATTGTTAATAGTTTTGGTACTCGTTTGACCCGTAAAACTTACAGCATGAAATACCACACCGTTACATGACAAGTTGGCAGAGCCTCCATCAAAAATGAGAGTGCCGTTGTTCGCATCGTAAGAAACTCCGCTGTTAAGTGAGAAGTTTCCGGAGACACTAAAACTAGCAGGTGCCTTGAGAGAGTTATTAAATGGATTCGTTGGGGTGTTTGCTGTTAGTCCACCATTGAGATCGACGGAGTTAAACGCACTTAAGTCAAAATTATTATTGCTTGTAGTGGCACTCAAAGTGAGTCCACCATTCAAAACAATGTCTGTAAAGCCACTAAGACTTCCACCATTCATAACATGAAAGGTTCCTGCTGAGACAGTCAGCGTTCCTGATCCGCTTAAAGTTCCTGTTAAGTTAATGGCTTGAGGAATGGTCGGATTAGTTCCCAAAGGTAAGTTACAGTTAGCAGAAACTGCTTTCGTGCCGGTTTGTCCAACAAAAGTTACTAAGTTGAGTCCGATGCCATTACAGTTAATTGCACCTCCGCTACCTGAAAAGTTCAAGGTTCCCGAGTTATGAGTGAATGTTCCCCCAAATACATTGAAGCTGTTGGCGAAGTTGGCAGTAGAACTTGATGAGACAAAGACAGACCCGGTGTTCATGCTAAAACCACCCGTTACGGCGAAAGCATGGTTGCCAACATTCCACGTTCCCCCACTTGTGGTGAATGTATTTGATATAGAGAGATCTCGGGCTTGAGAGATTGTTCCGCTATATCCTGTGTTGACGTTAACCGTATTTACTGTTGCCGTAAAACCAGTATCTATCGTTGCCCCATTATCACAGTCTGCATCAAAAATGATGGTATCAGCACTAGTAGGTGCAGTCAGAGAGTCTCCAGGTCCACACCCGGAGGGATTGGTAGTCATCCAATTAGTAGCAACAGAAGCATTTGCTCCGTCATTCCCTACCCAATAAAGTGTAGCGGCTTGCACTTGAGCTACGGACACCACCAATAAGCCAAAAGCTATAATGCAGCTGAACCATATTCGAAGAATGAACGAACGAACACAACTGAGCGGAGTAAAAGAAGTATCTATAGTCACAGGATTAATTCAAAGCTATCAGTTTACTAAGAATAGGTAATTTTAGTCTGGAATTCAATACGAATTAGATACTAAATTACATAGAGAAATAACTATCGTGATACCTGTTGAATCGAGAACTAAAACACTCTTCGCCTTTATGCGAGAGATGAAAGTGGGCAGAGCTAGAGTAAAGACAGCATTAACAAAGTTGGGTATTCAGGATCTACCCATTGAATTGGTCGAGTATAACGAAGCAGAAATGCTCTCTGTAGAACTTCAAGCTGCACTAGTCCAGCAGTTACAGCTTCTCCCTCCCGAAAAAGTAACAGAGTACAAAGACACTGGTCACCTGTCTGCGATGGAAATAGCAGCTCGTTTGAAGTTGACTAAAGCGACAGTCTTTAGGCACTTAAATGCTATTGAGCCTGATTGGAAGACTCACTACCCTGCTCTTGCTCGAGGACAGCGAAGAGTAGTGCTTTTTCCACCAGAAATGGTAGGCAAAGTTGATCGTTACAATCAATTGTCAAATGAACGGCAAATGCTGGCTGCCTGGAGATCGTTACGTCAAAGAGGAGCGTTACATGTATACACGAATGAAGTCTTAGATGCTTTTCAAAAAAGAAATGTAAAGTTCTTACATCGTATTTTTATACAGAAAGAAGCAGTTGCGATGAAGGCGTATCTACAGCTGGCAAAAGACTTGCCCGCTATAACTGACAGCGATCACTTAGAAATGAGGAAGAGTATCAGCTGGGGAGTAATTGGAGAAAGGATACAAACAGCACGAGATATCCTTCATTTAGGAATAGCTGATGAAGAAATGCTCGCTCGTTTTCAAAGGGCAGCAGAAATATCTTGGGTATTCTTGAGCTTAACTCATATTAAAATTCCCCTGAGAATTGCTGAAGCCTACATCACTACTAATTGGGGTAGCTCACGTCAGCATCATCTCATGGAGATTGGATTTTCTTACATGCACCAGCTAATCTTTAAGAGATCTTCTGATGAGTTGAGTACAACTGATTTTGCTCAGATGCTTCAAAAAGAAGTTTTTGCTCATGTAGAAAGTTATGTGCCGGAACAGTATAGACGGGTAAAAGATAGATCAAATGTGCTCTAACTTTCGAGAATACGAAGAATAATGCGTTACAATAGATCAATGCCTGAGCGTATTCTCTCGTGGGTTTTCTTTTATATTTTTGTGGGGATCCTGGTTGCGGTTGCTGTGACACTCTTCCTTCCAGGAAGAGGTATTTTGTTGTCGGCAGTGATGCCAAGGCCAGAAAGATTTACGGAGTTGTACTTTGAGGATCATCTAGAGCTGCCGAAGGACGTTACTTTCAATACTCCGTTTGAACTGAAGTTTACTGTTCATAATCTTGAAGGAAGGGATGTTACATATCCTTATCAAGTTACGGCTATAGAAGAAAGAAATCCCTTTAAAACTGTAGTTTTAGCTAAAGGCTCTATCTTTTTATTATCAGGAGAGCAAGAAGTTGTGCCACTGACATTAAAACTCCCTGCTCTTTTTACGGGTCGCGTAAAAGTTGTAGTAAGTTTACCCAATCAAAAGCAAGAGGTTTTTTACTGGATTGAAAAGCCTAAACTTAATTTTGTTTCTACTGCTTCAGCTACTCCATCCCTCTAATTGCAGGAATTCTTACAAATTCTTGTCATTTTCCTCACATTTTTCCAGTTGTGATATGTAACTATTACCCTATAATCGGACTTGAACCTGTTCGGAAAACCTATGTTTCAACGCAATAAAAAAATTGTCGTGGTTGTACCTTGCTATAACGAAGCATTAGGTATTCAAAAGGTACTCAAAGCTTTCCCTCATAAAGATTTTTCTAAAATTAAATGGTGCTTAGAAGTCATTGTTGTAGATAATAATTCCACTGATGATACAGGAAAAATTGCCGAAGAGCATGGTGCTTCTGTTCTAGTTGAGAAGATGCAAGGCAAAGGACATGCATTGTTATCTGGTCTTAAAAATATCCCTGATGACGCAAGTTATGTGGTGATGATCGATGGAGATAATACCTATCATCCAAAAGAGTTATTACGAATGATTGAGCCTTTGGACTCTGGATTTTGTGATGCGATTCTAGGCTCGAGAATTCAAGGCAAGATGAAAGAGGGTTCGATGAACATTACCAGTCGCATTGGCAACTGGATGTTCTCCTTTTTAGTTCGTTACTTATATAAATCCAATGTGACAGATGTTCTGACTGGATACTTTGCGTGGAAAAAGGAAGCATTAGATCTGCTCTTGCCTCACATTAAGTCAACGGGCTTTGAAGTAGAGATGGAGATGATTACAAAGATGTCTCGATTGGGAATGGAAGTTTATAGTGTGCCAATTAGTTATCACCCACGGATGGGACAGTCTAAACTTAATCACTTTAAAGATGGATTGATTATTATGAAAACTCTTTTTAGTAACTTGAATTGGAGTCCTCAGAAGGATAACGATACTACAAGGCCAGAGCCATATCGCCACTTTGCTCCAAAAGTTGCTTAGATCTTAAGTCGAGACTATGACGACACGTTTTACTATCGCCTTCGTCTCAGATGCTATCTATCCCTATAACAAAGGTGGAAAAGAAACACGTCTATATGAACTGAGTACTAGCTTAGCTAAGTTAGGATATGACGTTCATATTTATTGCATGAAATGGTGGAATGGTGAGGATGAACGCATAGAAGATGGAGTTCACCTTCATGGTATCTGTCCATATATTCCTTTATATGATGGTCAAAGGCGTTCAATTAAACAAGGAATTATCTTTGGTCTATCGTGTTTTAAACTTTTAACTGCCAAATTTGATATTGCTGATGTAGATCACATGCCCTTTTTCCCAATCTATTCAACGAGGATTGTATGTTGGATAAGAAGAAAAAAAATGATTGGTACCTGGAATGAAGTTTGGGGGAGAAAGTACTGGACTACTTATCTTGGACAAGTAAAAGGTACGATTGCTTCATTAATTGAAAAATTTTCGGTATATTTACCAGACAGAATAATCGCAATTTCCCCGTTGACTCGAGACAATCTCATAAGTGAATTTCAGGTCTCAGAGCAAAAAATCACTATTATTCCTTGTGGATACAATAAACGTGAAGTTGAGCAAGCAAAGAAGATGAAAGCGTCTTCTGACATTATTTTCGTGGGTAGGCTTTTATCACATAAAAACGTCGACGTTCTATTACGTGCTGTGCAAATTTTGAAGATAAAATTCCCTAAAATACTTTGCAGGATTATTGGAGTGGGTCCGGAATTGAAAAATCTTCAACTGCTTTCAAGCGAGTTAGGCGTAGATAAAAATGTCATTTTTCAGGAGGAACTACGTAGCCATGAGGAAGTTCTAGGGTGGATGAAGTCTTCTAAAGTATTTGTTCTTCCTTCTACAAGAGAGGGATTTGGAATCGTAGTTTTAGAAGCAAATGCTTGTGGACTTCCTGTGATAACTACAGATCATAAAGATAATGCAGCAAGCTTAATTGCTCAATATATGGTTCCGTTAAATGAGACAGTATTAGCAGACAAAATTACAACAGTCTTAAAAAGCGGACATGATGAGGTTAAAGCTTCGATGGAAGACAACTCAAATAAATATAGTTGGCAAAATGTGGTAGACACTTATATTTCTTTTCTGAAAAAATGAAAATTGCAATCGTTTCTCCATATTTTTTTCCTAAAGTTGGTGGGCTAGAAAGTTATGTTTACTATGTTTCTAAAGAACTTATAAGAAATGGTCACGATGTTGTCGTCATTACTTCTGGAGAAGAAAATTCAACCGAAAAATTTGATGGTTTAACCGTATACAGATTAAAAACAACGCTTGTTCTCTCTAACACTCCGATTGGTTTTTTTTGGTTGTATCAAATGTATCGTATCTTCAGAGAAGAAAGACCAGATGTTATTTCGGCTCACTCACCTGTCCCCTTTATTGCCGATATAGCATCCCTCTTATCTACTTTTAGTGGAATACCTTTTGTACTTACTTATCATGCTGGCTCTTTTAAAAAAGACCAATTTTTAGCGGACTTAATTACAAATGTGTATTCAAACACTGTGGAACGGGTCATGTTCCATCAAGCAAAAAAAATAATTGCTCTGAATGAGTTTGTTCAGTCAGAAACATTGAAGTCATATCATAAGAAGGTTAAGCTTATAAAGCCAGGAATTACACTTCAAAACACACAACAAACAGTAAAAAGAACTACGAGAAAGAGGATTCTCTTTGTTGGCAAACTAGATAGGACGCATGAGTGGAAAGGTTTATCCTACTTGATTCAGGCGTTGCCTATAATCTTAAAAGAAAAACTTGATATTTCTTTAACTATTGTGGGTGGTGGTGACTATCTTCACTTTTATAAAAAACTTACAGAACAACTTAACATTCAACCTTATGTAACATTTATTGGTCATGTGGCAAATGGTGAGATGAGCGAGTTTTATCAATCACATGATCTTTTAGTTTTACCTTCCTATAGTAATGCTGAAAGTTTTGGTTTGGTCATGATTGAAGCTATGAAGTTTGGTCTTCCGGTTGTTGCAACTACAGTAGGTGGTATTCCATTTACTATTAAGGATGATGTCAATGGAAAGTTGGTAGAACCAAAAAATCCTGTAGCACTTGCCAATGCAATTACGACACTGTTTGAAGATAAAAAACTTTTTGACACAATCAGAAAAAATAACTTACTTAAATCAAAAGAATACGATTGGAAAATTCATATTCAACAGTTAGAAAAAAACTTTAATGAAATCATTAAAAGATAAAAATATTATCCAGATTTCCGCATACTACCCCTGTCTCTTATACACATCT
>DBDU01000018.1 GCA_002293725.1 Patescibacteria group bacterium UBA924 | reverse complement strand
CACTGATCGCTTATTTTTCTGCACTGCCCACCAACTATAGAGCAGCAGTCCCAATATAAGGAAAAAGATTGCTTCGCCTAAGCTTCGCATTATTAATAAATACGTTAAAATAAGTGCGATTAATATATATCTAATATATAAAGCTAAAACCTTTTTTCTGAGTATTTTTCCCCTAATATCTGCAGCTGAGAATGAGAGAAAACTTTTGGCTGCTTGCCCTAATGTTTTGGGCGGCTGCCACTCTACTATGGCTGAGGCCGAAAAGACTATGGGTGTTTCTGAATGCTTAACCGCCTGCGCAAAAACGTAGTCTTCACTGGTGTTAAGTGTTTCATCAAAGCCACCCACTTTTTGCCAAACTGATTTGGGTAAGAGCATCGATCGCGTAGCGGGCAAGTAGTTTTTTGGTTGGATATTTTCCGGCATCACTAAGAAGTATGGAATCACCGCTGCTTGAAAGTTTGACTGCGGGCGACCAACGGCATACCCAGCTACAACTGGATTTTGGGAAAACTCATCGTGCTCTCCTATGTACGCTGCCATGAGCTCCTGAATCCAGTTAGAACGTGGCAAACAGCCCGCGTCTGTAATGGCGATCAAGTCGTTCTTGGCAAGTTGAACTGCTCTATTTCTGCCAGCACTTCGGTTACAAGCAAAGGACTCAATCATGACAGTGAACGCCTTAGTTTGTTTAGCGAAGCTTTCGATTAATGAAACAGTCTCATCTGTAGACGCGGCATCGACGATAACCACCTCATTGGGCAAGTATGTTTGTGACTCTAAAGCAGACAGCAGCGCCCCAATTGTTTTGGCTTCGTTTCGCACTGTAACAATGACTGAGACCTTGGGATTAATACTTTTCATTCTCTCTCACTCCACAACTGCATGTACTTAGCTGCTAAGCTTTCCCACGTTTGTTGTTCTGCCCAGTGTATTGCTTCGGGCGGTAAAGCGGTACCTTGAACTAGCTGTTTCTCAATAGCAACTAATAACTCATTACCTGGCCTAGCAGTTGTAATCCAGTGAGCAAAAGGTGTAAAGCGTAGGTAATCTGCTTTAAGTTGCGTCCCGTAAGTCGCAATAACTGGGACACCCGCAGATAGCGCTTCAAGAATACTGAGATATCCACTTACTAAAGCAACATCCGCATCTTGATAGATGAAAGTCGTAACTTCTTGCTGACCAAGAAAGTGGACTGGTAGTTTGTTCTGCTGCACAAAGTGTTCTAACTCAAAACGAAGCGGACCATCCCCAATTACGTTTAGTAAGAACTGTGGAGAGAGTTTTAACTCGCAGAGATGCCAAAGTGCTGTTAAGTACTCCCAGATACCCGTATCTTCTTCGAGTCTTCCCACAAAGAGAAGTTTTTTCTTTCCCGTCTTCTCTTTTAGAGTAGCAACAGTTTGGCTGATCTTTTTTACGGCACCGAAGGAAGTAATCGTCGGTTCAACGCCGTACCACTTTTGGTGAAACCCACCGATACAGATGTTCCCATCACTGAGTACTTCGGCTAGTTGATGCCATGCTCGTTGCCTCCAAGTTGGAGGACCAGGTGGCTCGTAGCCATGGAAAGTAGTGCATATCTTTTTTGCCCGCACAAACGGCAAGCTTGGTAACAACCAAAAAAAGACGTCGTGAACGTGAATAATGTCAGCACTCTGTAGCAGAGACTTCTGTTGTCTCATCCATGTCCAGATACTCTTCTTTAATTCTGGTTGTTCTAAAGAAGGCAAGAGCGGGATGCGATAGATCTCCCTGTTGTCCTTTGTTTCTTGCAGTGGAAGGGACCGATCGTGTTGCTCAGTAATGATAGTAATTCGGAGTTTTGGATACTGTCGTTGCAGGGCTTCTGTGAGGAATAGGATGTGTCGTTCCACACCCCCTGTTGCTGGCCAATATCGCTTGCTTAAAAAAATGACGTGCATGATTCAAGGTTCTTGTCATCTTGCTCGCATAGACTGCAAGCATAGTGATGCCTGATGGGGAGAATACATGAAACAAAGACAAGTTACCAACCTTTTTCAGTTACGACTAATCTGTTGCATCTTGTTACTTTGCTACGCTTTTTGGCTAGGACAAAAACATATTTTTGCCGCCGATGTAACACTCTTTGCCGATGACTTTAATACAGCTATGAGTTTGAGTCGTTGGCAAAAAAAGCATAGCCAACAGCTTGCTCACCCTCAACAGCCTTGTCTGAACCGCATCACGCCAGCTGAGTGGATAGTGGGTGGCGGAGTGATTACCCTTACCTTGGATAGTCCACCGTGTTTTATTGACTTTGTTCCTTCTATGCTAGATCTTCGTGGCATCCTGAGCTACTCAATTGATCTCAGTTTTATTCTTCGCGAAGACCTCCAGATGGATAGAGCTCTTGCTTTTCTCTGGCAGGATCCTCGCAATTGGTATAACCTTAAGTTTTTTGGGACTAGTCTCTTACTGGAAAAAGTGATCGATGGTACTAGCTATGTTCTTCCAGGCAATCTCAAGCACTTTCCATTTCAAGTAAACCGAACTCACCAACTACACGTTGAAGTTACTCAGCAACAACAGATTAAAGTTTGGATAAACCAACAGTTAGTCCTAGATGTTCAAGACCAACCTCCCTTTTTGAAACCACTTTCACCTCACACTATCTCCCTGAGAGGCAGTGTTGGACTTGTTTCGCGCTCTGTGACCAGCATCGATGACTTTGCCGTGAGAGCAACCCTTCCGAGTGGATCTTTCTTCTCCCTCAATGTCCCTCAGTACAAACAGCACGATGCTCGTTGGAAGAGTCAAGAGTACGATCATGCAAGTAGTTGGACAACTACTCCAACGATGGAGAGATGGGGATGTGCAGTGAGTTCTATGGCAATGATTCTCAACTTTCATGGAATTAACATACTGCCTTCCGGGGAGCAGCTTACGCCGGAAACACTCAACGCCTGGTTGAAGAACCAAGTTGATGGTTATCTACAGGGCGGAGTGAACTGGCTGGCCGTGACCCGCCTTACCCAACTCGTAAGTCAACAGCTGGGAACGCCTAAACTGGAGTTTAGACGTCAAGATGGCACTCCTCAGCAAATCCAAGCTATTGCTCAACAGGATATTCAAGCAAACAAGCCAGTCATTTTAAGTTATCCAGGGCATTTTTTAGTTGCCGATGGGGCAGATAGTCATACAAATACACTGCTGATTAAAGACCCGTATTATGCTTACCAAAATCTTCTTGAACATCACTCCGGAACACGTATTGATAGTATTCGTCGCTTTCAACCAAGTCATACTGACCTGAGCTACTTTCTGTTTGTAGTACCAGAAACAGTAGAGATTGAACTCCGTGATAGTATGGGCAAAGTTTTACCCACTGAAACAGTTACGGAGTACCTCGAAGACCCTACTTCAACCACTGAACTTCCCAACAGGTCCCCCGTTCAAAAACAACTGCTCTTTGCTCAGCCGAGTTCTGGAACGTACTCAGTTCATCTTAGCCAACCAGAGGATGGTGAGTACAGCCTGACAATGTATACCTACGACTCCCAAGGAAATGTAGCGGTACATCATGATAGTGGTGTGATAACTGCGGAAGGTAAAAGTATTGAGCTAGCTTTTCAAAAGGAGCCCCCCACTACTTCCCCAACACCTGTACCTTCAAGCACTCCTCTTCAACCTTCTTCTCCCATCCCTACCCCAATACCTCAACAAACTGCCCCTCCGCAACTTCCAACACGTCTTCTTCACCAGCTTCTGCGTCAGCAGCAGTACATTATTGCTCAGCTCCAGTCACTGCATAAAAAACTACGCTCACCTACCTCTCACTTTCGACTTCCTCGTATTGATCACTTTTTTTCTTGGTAAGAAAGGTTGAGAGAACAGACTAATCAAGTTGCAGCTGTTATAATCTGCCGATTGGCTTTTTATGACAGAGACATTGACTCAAACTAGCTTTTGGACAGCTCTTCCTCATCCTATTATTGGACTTTCACCAATGGATGGAGTAACTGATCATCCTTTTCGTCATATCACCAAAAAGTACGGCAACCCAGCTGTGATCTACACTGAGTTCACCAGTACTGAAGGTGTCTGCCATGGAGCAGAACAACTCCTAAAGGACTTCATCTTTGATGAGTCACAACGTCCGATTATCGGCCAAATTTACGGCACTACTCCTGACTTTTTCCGTCAATGTGCCATTATTCTGTGTGAGTTGGGGTTTGATGGAGTTGACATCAACATGGGTTGCCCCGCCAAAAATGTTGCTCATAGTGGTGCTGGTGCAGCCCTGATTAAAACCCCTCAGTTAGCACAACAGATCATTCATGCCACTCAACAAGGTATTCGAGAGTGGCAAAATGGGGCCACTGTCGACAACTGCCAGGATATTACGCCAGCAATCGCGGCTAAAGTAAAGGCTTTAGCATCTCAGCAGTCGCCTCGATACCAAGACAGAACTCGTACTATCCCAGTCTCGGTCAAAACACGCGTCGGATACGACCAACCTGCTATTTCGGAGTGGATTCCGACACTCTTAGAAACACAGCCTGCAGCCATTGCTCTTCACGGTCGAACACTTAAACAGCAGTATGGCGGTTTGGCGAGCTGGGAGTTAATTGGTCAAGCAGCAGAACTTATTCGCCAAACGGAGACGCTGATTTTAGGAAATGGTGATATCAAAACCCTTACAGACGCCAAGGAAAAGATCACTCAGTATGGAACCCACGGTGCGTTGCTAGGCAGAGCAGCCATGGGCAACCCTTTTGTTTTTCGAGAAGAGACACAACATCCCGACCATCTCACTATGTTTAGCATCGCTTTTGAACATGCTCGACTTTTCGAAGCCACCTACGCTCAAGATGAAAAGTACAACTTTCTCCCAATGCGCAAACACTTAGGTTGGTACGTCCATGATATTGCCGATGCGTCACAGATCCGTCAGAAAATCTATCAGTGCAACAATAGCAGCGAGTTTGCAGAAGTAATGAGAGCCTTTGGATACGAAGTTGAAAAGTAAGTGTGGCCGCTAAGGGACTCGAACCCCTGACCTTTCGAATGTGAATCGAACGCTCTAACCAGCTGAGCTAAGCGGCCATCTATCGTCAGTTTCCAGATGGATAGTATATCATCCTACGGTTGGAATAAGGTTGAGTTGCAATACTCCGAGCTGTGCTTCGTCAGTTTTTTTCGCTTCTCTTAAGCTGTGTTTATCCACCCTTTTGTTCTGGCTGTGGCTGGATTGGTTCTCATCTTTGTACAAAGTGTTGTATGAAGGTAGAGTTTCTCGAACATCAACCTCAACTACCAGCTAACTGCGCTCTAGACTCGATAACGATCTGCTTTGCGTATGCTCATCCCATCTCCGAGTTAATCCACGATATGAAGTACCAGTCGGTGTTGGGAATCTGTGAGTTGTTGGGAGAGCTACTGTACTTCCATACGAAGTATCCAGATGCCACAGTAGTAACTAGCGTTCCCCTCCATAAAGAAAGTCAACGGCTCCGAGGCTTTAATCAAGCCAAAGAAGTGGCCGTGGCGTTCAGTCGCTGGTCAAGGATTCCATATCAAGAGTTACTCCGTAAACAGAAACAAACTACAGCTAGACAAGCTACCTTAAGAGAGAAGTCCGCTCGTTTTGAAAATATGTTGAGTGATGTTTTTGCTCTTCACAGCCGGGACAAACTCCCTGATTCAGTACTGATTATTGATGATGTCTACACCACTGGAGCTACTCTGCAGGCCTGTGCCAAAGTGCTTAAAAAACATGGGGTGCGGCATGTCTTTGGCTTAGCAGTTGCTCACCAATCTTAGGCTGGATTTTCTCGAGTAAATGCGCTATAATAATGGTCTTCACGGGGATGTATTGCTTTGACGTGATGTGCTCATTAATATCTGCAGACGCTCTTTAACCCACAGAGCAAAACAGGGTTAACAATCAACTGCCAATAAAGCAGATCGAATTGTGGCAAAAGCCTACACCACTTTGACTAACGTCTTCGGTGGCGAATCTTCTGTCGCATCAGTTCAGCCAGCTTACTTAGTTGCCTAACTGACATTCATACCTTTCACTCTCACTGATGGTGAGGTATGGGTGACAACTCAGTCAGTGTGACTGCCTAGTGTTTATGTCGACTAGGCGCAAGCTTTAAGACATAGATTGTCAAAGGTGGCTCGTTTTCTCTTCCTCTTTGACAGTAACAAGAGAATCCTACGTCTGTAGATGATATCGGTGACGCCGTTGCGGACAGGGGTTCATTACCCCTCATCTCCACATAAAAGTGTGAACGCCCTCTTAATGAGGGCGTTTTCATATCTCGATGTAATGCAGATTACTTTTTTTGACTTCTTTTGCTGATAGGCTTCATACATTATGGAGGCCGATGCAACTTACACGGAATATTTCTCGATACTTCTATCAACACGTGGCTAAACCACTCTTTTTTAGCCGTGACGCCGAAGATGTTCATAATATGATGACGACGGTTGGTAAAATCCTGGGCTCAAATCCTGTTACCCAAGCCGCAACAGCAGCTCTTTTTCGTTATCAAGACAAAAGACTTTCGAGAATCATTGATGGAATTACTTTTGCTAATCCAATCGGTCTTTCAGCTGGCTTTGATTACAACGCTGAACTGACGCAGATCCTACCGGCAGTCGGTTTTGGTTTTCAGACAGTAGGAACAGTAACCCTGCATCCCTATGAAGGAAACACACCTCCACGCCTCGGTCGTTTTCCTCGTTCTCAAGCTCTGTTAGTCAACAAAGGATTTAAGAGCTTGGGTGCGGCAGCCGTGATTCAAAAGCTGGAAAAGCTTCATTTTGCTATTCCGATTGGTATTAGCATTGGCAGCACCAACACCACTTTCCCTTCGATTGCAGCCCAAGTAAACGACATCACTGCCACTTTCGAGCTCTTTGAGAAGTCAAAGGTACAGCACTCTTACTACGAGTTAAATATCAGTTGTCCTAACACACATGCTGGCCAGCCATTTACTGATGTAAAAAACCTCAAACAGCTGTTAGCTGCAGTCGATGCTCTTCAGCTTTCCAAGCCAGTGTATGTCAAGATGCCGATTGATCTTGGGGAAGCAGCAACACTGAAGTTACTCCACCGCATTGACGACTCCAGTATGAACGGCGTTATTTTTGGCAACTTAACTAAGGATAAACAGAATCCTGCTGTTGATCCTCATGATCGGGTTTTGTGGCAAAAGAAGAAAGGCAACTTAAGTGGCAAACCTACCTGGGAACGTTCAAATGCGCTGATTCGATTAACCAAAAAACAGTTTGGTCACCGCTTCACGATTATTGGCACGGGCGGCGTTTTTAGCGGAGCCGATGCACTGGAAAAAATGCACTACGGGGCAGATTTAGTACAGCTTATCACCGGAATGATCTACCAAGGACCACAGTTAATTGGGGACATCAACGCCTATCTGGCGGAACACGACACACCTTAAAAATTTGCCGTTTGTAATCCTTCTAAATGAAGAATCCGAATAACGCGGTTTTCTCTTTGAATGAACCCGGCTTCCTCTAGATACTGCAACTGGAGCGTAACGTTTTCGCGGCTTAGACCTAACCACTCGGCAATCTCTTGGTGTGTAACCTGTACCGTCAACATTTGATCACCATCGTTTCCGGATTGGTGGCGTGCAAAATACGCTAACAAACCTGCCACGCGTCCCCGAGCTGAACTTGAATTCGCCTGATGAACTCTGGTCAGAAGTCCTTTTATTCCGCCCATCGCATGTACTAAGAGTTCGTATGTCACTGCGCCATCACGTTGAAGCTCTGTCAAAAAGCTGTCTTTAGGAATCTGAAAAACTTCAATGTCTGTTTCAGCCTCGAAGTCGTAGTTATCGTTGTTATCTACTAGAGAAAGCAACGAGATACAAGAACCAGGGTAAAAGCGATGAAGATGGATCGTTTGCCCATCTGTCCCAATCTGGCTCAGACCTACTTTTCCAGAGATGAGATAGAGAAAAAAGCTTGATGTTTTGGAGGTAAATAACTTCGTACCCTGATGGTAAGTCCGACGCGGAAAGTGGTTGGCAAAAGATTCGAGTGCTGACATCTGTGATCTAGGTTACAGAACTTTGATCATATCTTTCTTAGACTACGGTTCTGGACTCCTCTAGAGAGGATTATAGTATGAAGTTACTCCTTTCATTGGCTTTGAGCGTTTTTGCTCTTTTAGGTATCTTGGATGCTGGCTACTTAACTTTCGCAGAGCTCACTGGTAGTCTCCCTCCCTGTAAGCCACCGTTTGCTTGTCAATCGGTCCTCGATAGCCCATGGGCCAAGGTAGGACCAATCCCACTCTCTGCTTTCGGACTTCTATTTTACAGCTCAATGTTTTTACTCGGAGTTTTGCTAACTCTGGAGATCAAATTCTTACCTCTGATTCCTTTTCGGATCCCGCTTTTTACCCTAGCTGCTGTATTTGGCATTCTGGGTGCAGGCTTCTCACTCTGGCTAATTTTCTTAATGGGGGTTGTTATTAAAGCATGGTGTTTATACTGTCTACTTTCAGCCTTAAACACAGCCGTGATCTTTACAGTCACGCTGAGTCTGTTCATGATGAATAGAGCAGATCACAAAAAACAGTTTGAGGAGCTTTATGCAGTGCGCTTTTAAAGTTTCGATCGTCGGCCTTGGTAAAGTCGGGGCAACCGCAGCCTACTCTCTTTTAATGCATGGTGGAGTGACTGACTTAGTATTGGTTACCAGAGATCTTGAAAAAAGTAGTGGCGAAAAAGATGACCTAGAGCAGTCACTCCCCTTTTTACAGAATGTGGCCATTACATTAACTGAAGATTATCAACAGATTTCAGGCTCAGATGTAACTATCGTCACAGCCGGAGCTGCACAGGAACCTGGTGAAGATCGATTGGCATTACTCCAAAAAAACCTCCGTTTATTCTCGGAGATCATTCCCAAAATCAAAGCGGCCAACCCGGATGGGGTAGTAGTTATCGTCACTAATCCAGTTGATATTCTCACCTACCACTGTTACCAAGTTGCGGACTTTCGTTACGGTCAGGTTTTTGGAACGGGAACGTTACTAGATACGGCTCGCTATCGTAAAGAGCTATCCAAGATTTACAACGTCAACCCACGTAGTATCCATGCATATATTCTGGGAGAGCACGGTGACAGCTCTTTCCCACTTCTTTCCTCTGCGAATATTGGTGGACAAGCACTCGATTCCTTCCCCGAGTACTCTGTAGAAAAACTTGACCAAGCGTTTCAACAAAGTAAGAATGCAGCCTACAAGATCATTCAGTCAAAAGGAGCCACCTACTACGCCATCGGTACGGTGATCATGACGATCGTTAAAAACATCTTCGCTGATGCCAAAACTGTGTTACCAGTTTCCCTGCCACTGAAGGAGTATCATGGCCAATCTGATGTAGCGGTGAGCGTTCCCTGTATCGTAGGATCTGCAGGAGTGGAACGACTCCTTAGAACTCAAATGAATGACCAAGAGCTCCAGCAGTTTTCTACTAGTGCAGAAACATTACGTCAAGCATACCAACAAGCAGTTCAATAAACGAAAGGTACTATGAAGGCAGTTATTATTTACGAAACTCTCACTGGTACTACTCAATATGTAGCGGAAGCGATGCAAACTCAGCTGAAAGAGCTAGGACACGAAGTTGATCTTCATAGCTTACGTTATCAAGGCAATCAACCAGATTTATCCCAGTACGAGCTGGTTTTGTTTGGCGCACCAACCTACGAAGACGGCAAGCTGGAACAAGCCATGCGCGTTTTTATTGCCCGGTGTAAAGAAGATCTCAGCAAGTATAAAGTAGCTGTCTTTGGCCTTGGGAATAGTAGCTATCCTCAGTTTTGTACTTCAGCCAAAATTCTAGAAGAGTGGGTTGTTAAACAGAACGGTAAACCCTTAGTACCTGTTCTCAGGATCGATGGCTTCCCGGATGACATGTCTCCGATTGAAGAGTGGATTGCGTCAGTCCATCAAGCTCTTTAGCTCACTTTTCTCTTTTTATCAGCCTAAATTGATATAATATGATCTATTGATGTTGGGTTTCTGCAGATTGCTGTGGATACTCGATTCAATGTAGATGTTGTCCTTGTGGCAGCAGCGTTTTAACATCGTTCTTTTCTGTTCTTTGACCCATTTTCCCTATCGTCCCTGTGGAGGTAATCGTGTTACAAAGTTGGCTTCGTCGGGTGACGGGCGGCATTATGTCGTCCATTGGGCAGTTCCTCTGGAATCTGGGAGTTCACCCTGATTTCCTCACCATCATTGGTTTTTTGATGGTGGGAATTGCATCAGCAATCATCGCACTGGGGCATCTGCAAGTGGGTGCTATCGTCTTAGTCCTTGGTCTACCTCTGGATGCGTTGGATGGCGCGGTAGCGCGAGCCATGCAGCAGCCAAACCGCAAGTTCGGGGGTATCTTGGACTCCACTCTTGATCGCTATGCCGATGCCCTTCTTTTCGGCGGACTGGCGGTCTACTACTTCCAGACGCGGGAAGTCGGCGGCTTCGAGCTGAGCTTGCTTGCCCTTGCCGGCAGCTACGGCACCAGCTATATCCGCGCACGGGCAGGAGAAGCCGGATTGGTTGTGAAGATAGGCGTGATGGACAGGCTGGTACGAGTGATTTTGCTCCTCGTCGGTTTGTTCTTCTCTGGCTTTCTTCTCCCCATCTTGGCTATTCTCGCCGTTGGCACGAACTTCACTGCCATCCAGCGCCTGTGGTACTGCTGGAATAACTTGGAATAGGAGCAGACTGAATGATGTTCTCAAAAGGGGCGTGGCTGGAAACAGTCACGCCCTGAGAATACTTCCTATGAGATCAAAAGTGTTCAAAATACTCCATTTTGACAATATATAATATTTACACTTACAATCCTATAATATTGACATGTGCGTATTAATTGTGTATGCTATGTTTGATCGTTTCTAATGCAGTAGGGCCCGTCACCGCGACGAGGACCCCGCACATTCACATAGGAGTTTTTTCCAATGGCTACCGCAGTTAAGAACCCCACCTCGCGTCATGAGATGGTTAAGGGTATCGCCCTGAAATCGCTCAGCACACAGGTATCTACCGACGACACCACGCTGCATCTGCAAATCCGCGAACTGACCCCCATCGGCGGTGACCTCGAAGTCACCAACGTGGGCGAGAACCTGTTCACGGGCGTGGTCAACGTCCATTACCTCGGCGAAGGGAAACACGAGCGCAATCTCGTGACATCGGACATCCTGAAACTTCAACCCGGCGAGAGCAAAACCTTCTCGATGGGCATTATGATGCCGGGATGCATCGTCTTCCGCCTCGGAATGGATTTCGAGAACCTCGTCGAGGTCATCCGTCTTCCGTCCCCCGGCGGGCAGTGCTAGGAAAAACACCTAGACCAGAAACATCAACAGAACGACCCCGTCGTGCCACAAGCATGCACGGGGTCTCGTTCCATATAGGGACTTTTTTATCCAGCTTGGGAAACGTGGGTAAGATGCTCACGCACCTTCATCAAGTTTACTTCACGAGGCTTACTACCCTCAGCAGGCCCAACTAATCCAGCTTCATAGAGCTGATCAAGAATACGAGCCGCGCGGGCATATCCTACGGAAAGCCGCCGCTGAATCAGCGACGAAGAGGCTTTGTCGTATTGAGAGAAGATCTTGACGGCTTCATTAAACAACGGATCTCGATCTTCACCGTCGGCACCACCGGAGCCACCTTTGACAACACTGGCCTGATACTTGGTAGTAATCTCTTCTTGATACTCCGGTTTCTGACCCTGACCTTTGACAAAGTCTACGAGGCGACGAATTTCTGGTTCAGAAACAAAGGTACCTTGAATACGAGTGGGCTTAGCCTGGTCAGGTGGAATATACAACATGTCACCTTTACCCAGCAGTTTTTCAGCACCTGGACTATCTAAAATGACGCGTGAGTCCATCATCGACGAGACGTTGAACGCAATGCGTGTTGGCACGTTAGCTTTGATCAAACCAGTAATGACGTCTACAGAAGGACGCTGAGTAGCCAAAACTAAGTGAATACCAACGGCACGAGCCATCTGAGCGATACGAGTGACGCTCTCTTCTACTTCCGCTGGCGCAAACAACATAATGTCGGCTAACTCATCAATAATGATGACGATGTTTGGCAAAGCTTGAAAACCCGCGAGCTCGTTGTAGGCATCTAAGTTTTTAACTCCAGCTTCAGCTAAACGTTTATAGCGGTTGTCCATTTCGGCACAAGCCCATTTCAGCGCAGAAACCACTTTTTTAGGCTCTACAATCACCGGAGTTAATAAGTGGGGGATGTCGTTATAACCAGTCAACTCAACGCGTTTGGGGTCAACCAAGATGAACTTTACTTCTGCTGGGCTGGCACGAAACAGCATTGAACACATAAACGTATTAATAGCCACCGATTTACCAGATCCCGTTGAACCGGCAATCAGGACATGTGGCATCTTGGCAATGTCGGCCACAACTTCTTGGCCAGCCACGTTCAAGCCCAACGCTACTGATAACTTCGACTTCATCTTCTTCATCTTGTCGGACGACAGCATTGTTCGCAGTGTCACAAACTGTGCAGAGTGATTGGGCACTTCCACACCAACTAAAGCACGACCGGCAATTGGCGCTTCAATTCTGATTTGACCAGTCGGGGCTGCTAAAGCTAACGCCAAGTCAGTGGCCAATCCAGTAATCTTGGAAAGCTTCGTTCCTAAGGCAATTTCTAGCGCATACTGCGTCACAGCCGGACCATAGTTGACCTCAACTACTCGGGCTTTGATACCAAAAGAAGCAAGTGTCTTCTCGATAATTTGCGCATTTTGTTTGACGTCACCTCGATTGGCTTCGCCACCAACTTTAGAGGAAAGTAGCGTTAATGGTGGGTACTCCCAGATGTGACTGGGATCATTCGCACTGATTGGTTGGGGTGAAACAACTGGTTTAGGAGAAAGTGCTAAGACGTTATCCATACCGGGCACATCATCTTCATCTTTCTTGCCTTTTTTCGACTTCTCTTCTTTTTCTTCGACTGGTATTTCTTGTTTCATGGCGTCATTGACGCTAAAAGTGGGTTGTTCTTTTACTCCAAAGCCACTTCCAAAACCAAACTTCGGCATATGAAAGCCGTTACTCTGCTGCATCTCTAGCTCATCCTGTTGACCAGGTGGAACGTACTGTGGTTGAGGCCTGAGTTTAGCCAACCATTCCAGGACTTCCGCCCAAGATAGCTGCATCATGATAATCAGGCCTACTACTAATAACGCTAAGAAAAGTGCACCTGCTCCCACCGGACTAATTAACTGGGCTAAGTTACCAAAACTGGTACTGCCAATCTCACCCGAGCGGAAAAGCCCTAATGTCCCAATCATCATTAGTACCGTACCAAGTAAAACGTGTGGTTTAGCCCAAAAGTTATCCACGTGGAAGAGGACTAACCCAGAAGCGATGAAGATAAAGGGAAAGAAAAGGCTAGCCAACCCAAAGTTGGTTGACAGATATTGGTTAATAGAAGCGAGCAAAACGCCTTTGCCGGAAAAAGAGATAACAACCAGCACCCCAAGTAAAATCATCACTACCGCCGCAATGGACTGCATGGTCTCTTTACGAAGGTTCAAGATGATGGGCTGTTTCTTCTTTCGGCGAGGCATACTAATTATTATAGGATATATTTATCATACTAGATCGTACTATTTCAAGAGGGAATCTAGGTTGGAGCGATCAGAATATCACAGAATGTGCTACGCTTAACATTGTATGAGAAAAAGTCAGAATAGTCGATATATCTTTCACTCTTTTGAGGCCAAGGCCCTCAAGCATCGCTCATTTCTGACTCGATTGGCGGACAGTCTGACGGTATGGTGCGGCTCTCCTACTTTTTTTGCTTTAAATGCTATTTGGTTTGCTACTTGGATAGTCATTAACACGAATCTGATTCCGGGAGTTAAAGCCTTCGATCCTTTTCCTTTTGGGCTCTTAACAATGGTCGTTTCCCTCGAAGCAATCTTCCTGGCCATCTTTGTTTTGATCTCCCAAAATCGTAGCTCTCACACTAGCACTATTCGTGACGAAGTTAACTTGCAAGTAAATATGATTACTGAGCAAGAGATTACCAAGATCCTCCATATCTTGTGTGATATGCGCAAAGAAATGGGCTTGAGTAAACAAGATAAAGAACTGGAGCAGATGCTCGAGCACATTAACGAAACTCATCTGGAACAGCAGATTGAGCAACAGATCGAAGAAGCGACCGGTAGTTTAATCCGAGATCTGAAACACGTTGTTACACTTCAACAAACACAGGTAAGATCATCGGTTCGCGACGAATAATCTTGTACAGTCTTCTTCCCAAACGACGCTCTAAAGCTCGTTTTAAGTCATCTTCAGAAACTGGCTCAGGCTGATCTGTACCTTGTAACTCAGTAATGATCTCTTTGGTGTTCTGCTTAATGAACTCAACCACCTCTTGAGCTTCTTTCATAAAGACGAAGCCGCGAGAAACGACGTTGATACTTTCTAAGTCTAACTTACCACCAGCTTTGGGAATAACTAAGACGATCATTCCTTCGGTTCCCAGCGCGCGGCGGTCTGACAAGACTGACCTCCCTACATCACCCACGCCTAAACCATCCACATATCTTGGTTGTAAGTTGAGATGTTCACCTACTCGAGGCTGACCATCTTCAAACTCCAGCACGTCTCCATGTCCAGGAATGAGAACGTGGTGAGACTCATACCCCATCTTCTCACCCACCATCTCAAAGAACTTCTCGCGGTGTCGATCTTGACCACCCATTGGGAAGAGATACTTTGGCTTGACCAAGGCTACCATCATCATCTGTTCCATCGCGCCGCCGTGACCTGATTGATGAAGGTCTGGCATCACGTCAGGATAAAGGACTCGCACGCCATTACGACAAAGCTCATCAATCGCATCATAGTAAGGGATCTCATTTCCTGGAATTGCGTCAGATGAGAAGACAACTCTGTCTTTAGGCTTAATCTGGAGTACTGGATGCTCGCCATAAATGGCTCGCACCAACGAGGATCCTTCTTGGCCCTGACTACCAGCAATGACAATACACAGCTCTTTGTCCTTATAGTTTTGGATATCTCTTTTATCGATAACCATCTCGGCTGGAATAAACAGCTTTTTCAGCTCGCGAGCGACATCCACGTTCTGTTCCACAGAGCGACCAATGAAAACGACTTTGCGGTCAAACTTCCCAGCTAGGTTAACTACTTGTTGGATGCGGTGAATGTGTGAGCTCATCAACGTCACAATGTACTTGCCCTCTACGTCGATCATCGACTCTTCTAAAGATGGAAAGACGGCTGATTCAGACTTACTCCACCCCTCGCGCTCAACCCGCAGACAGTCCATTAACATACACAGCACACCCTCTTTACCAATCCGGGAGATGGTATCAAAGTCTGGCAAGACCTTATCCACTGGCTGGAGGTCGATCTTAAAGTCAGCACCATGATAGATCACACCCTCCGGGGTATAGACAGCAAAGTGTCTTGTATCCGGAACTGAGTGGGTCATGGGGAAACCCTCGATCTTGAAATGAGAGCCCAGGTCAAACTTCTGTCCATCTGTAAAAACGGTAATCTCACGGTCCACTCCACCGTCACCCATTCGGTGCTTAGCAAAGCCAGCCGTCAGTGGCGAAGCATAGATAGGAAAGTCTGTTGGTAACTCGGGTAAGATGTAAGGTAAGGCACCAATATGGTCATCATGACCGTGGGTGAGGATCATACCGACGATTTTCTTGCCGGCTTCTAGCTGCTCTTTAATGTAACTGATATCGGGAATCATCACGTCTACACCAGGCATAGCTAGAGTAGGAAAGCCAATACCACAGTCAAAAAGCATCAGCTCGTTCTCATACTCATAGATATACATGTTTTGGGTGACGTTCCCCATCCCACCAATTGGGATAATTCGTAGTGCTGACATACTTCTCCTTGCTCTGTCTCCGGATCTAACGCTAACTAAACAGCGCTTCTTTGACAGATGATTCTAGTTCTTGATGTTCTTCTGCTTCTTGAATGGCTTCTCGGCCTTTGGTATCGATCCATTGAAGAATCTTGGGAATCTTCTGGAAGTCCGCCACGAACGAGGCACTCATTTGTGGGTTTCTTAATGCTGCAGCTGGATGATACATCGGCAAGACAAAGAGAAACTTCTCATTCCATTTTACTTTGTGAAGGCGACCATGTACCTGAGAAATTTTTACCTCAGGTAAAAACTTTGCCATGCTGAAGCGGCCGAGAGTCACGATCAGCTTGGGAGCAATGATCTCAATCTCTTTATCAAGATATGGACGGTAAGCTTTGATCTCTTCTGGCAGCGGGTCACGATTTTCCGGTGGACGAACTTTGACAATGTTAGTGATGTACACAGTCGGCCTTGGGTAGCCAACTTCGGCCAACGTCTTGATAAATAACTGCCCGGACTTACCTACAAACGGCTTTCGCTCCACAGACTCGTGGTATCCCGGTGCTTCACCAATAAAAACAATCTCTGCTTCAGCATTCCCATCTCCAGGAACTGTTTGTTCACCAATATCACCTAAAGGCAGGGTCTCCAGATCATCTTCGAGAGACTTACGGACGTGTTGCAGCTGTTCAGCTTTAGTCATGATTAATACTGCGGCATGAAGATCTTGGAGTTCTCTTGAGTCACAATGACTTGTGGATATCCCTTCTCTACGATAATGCGTGCCGCTTTACGAACTACACCTTGCAAAGTACGTTGCAGGGTACGGATACCTGCGTCATATCCTAATGGCCGAGCCATCTTTGTCCAGAGGCTATCTTCAATTAAGAGTTGATCTGGCCGTAAACCAGCATCCTTCATTAACTCAGGCAAGACATACTTCTGGGCGATCACAATTTTTTCTTGGTCTGTATAAGAAGGCATGTTAATCCGCTCTAAACGGTCCATCACAGCGGTAGCAATGTTAACCGTATTATTTGCCGTGGCCAAGAAGATAGCGTGTGAGAGATTAACTGGGTAGTCGATGTAGTTGTCTCGAAAAGAGTGATTCTGAGCAGGATCCAGCAGCTCAACCAGTACACCCATAATGTCCATCCGCGTTTCTTCAGCTGAACGGTCAATTTCATCAAGTAGAATAATTGGATTGCGGACTCCTACTTGGCAGATTCCTTTAACAACAGCACCTGGTTCAGCTTCAAGATGTAACCGAGACTCTCCTCGTAACTCTTTGGCTGAAGCCATTCCACCAAAAGGGATACGAACTAGTTTTCTACCGAGTGCTTCGGCTAGTGAGTAAGCAAAAGTAGTTTTACCCGTACCCACTAAACCAACTAAGAGCAACACCGGCGCACGAAAGTCTTCTTGGTTATCTTGCTGACTTTTCAGCTTGAGAACAGAGACGTACTCTAAGAAACGATCTTTGACTTCGCGCATTCCGTAGTGATGCTCTTCAAAGACTTTTTTGGTCAACTCGATATCTAAGGTATCTTGGCTTTCTTTTTCCCAAGGAACTTTGAGTACCCAGTCGATGTATCGGGAGACCTTCTCATACTTTTCGTCGTAAGATCCCAACTCTACTGACCGTTCTAGTGCCACGATATCTTTAGAGACTTTCGTTCGCATCTCATCAGGTAAGGTTGCCTCAGCAATCTTATTTTTGAGATCTTGAATTTCTTGCTGGAGAACTACTTTGTAATCTGTCATTTCTGCATTCTCATTTTACATCGAGAAGTCTCGTCGATGTAGTAAGCCTGTCTTGGCACCCATGTGGGTAATCACGCTTCCGGAGTTTTTGACGCCCCACTGGCAACACTCTTCAATATCTTTACCTAACAGATGAGCTGAAACATATCCAACTAAGAATGCGTCCCCCGCCCCTGTTTCTTGGACTGCTTGAACGTCACCTGCTTTGTACTCGTAGTCATAATGATGCTTCATGTACACATGACCACCCTTTTTGCCATCAGTGATAACTACTTGTTCAATAGTGTCGAGTAGCATCTCTTGTACATCTTTAAGAATTTCCCACTCTTCTTTGTTCATCATTAAGATGTCACACGGGATGTGTTCAGGCCTAATCTTGCCACTGGCAATTAGCTCAAGCTCTTTTTTCCCTGGATTCCAGGACATCCCAATTAAGCTACTCCGAACATTATCAAAAAGTTGAAAGATCAACTCAGTATTGGCTGACACATTCGACAGATGAATCCAACGAGAGTTCTGGAGCAGCTCCCAAGGTATATCTCTGGCTTCGAGCATCCCAGAAGCACCTCTATGGGTCAGAATGGATCGGCCTCCCTGACTAGAAATCATGATCGTAGATACCGCCGTTTGTTCACCTACTTCTGAAACGACGAAGCCTGTATCGACGTTGTCCTTACGGAGTTCGTCGTACACGCACTGCCCAAAGATATCTTTTCCAATCTCAACTACGGCGGCAGTCTTAAAACCCATCCGTGCAAAACCCACAGCGGTATTTGTGCCAGCTCCGCCACTTTGCCAAAAGAAGTCTTCAATATCAATCTTGCCGCCATACTCCTGACACAACAGCACTCCTTTATCTGCCTTCTCTAACTGAAACTCAGGCGACTTCATGAAAATATCTACTGTAGCTGAACCAATGGTGGTAATGTCGTGCATACTTACTCCTGTGTATGTGGATCCGCGTCTTTTGCTACGAGCTGTTCTGGAGTTGGCAGATGACAACGATCACGCAGCTCGGCTTCAAGCTCGTTGAGCAGCACAATCAACTCTTCTTCATTGCGAGCTATTCGATAAACTTGTCTTTCCTTCTCACCAATAAAAAAGTTCTCATTGATTACTCGCATCACTTTTTCCCAAAAGGCACCGTATAAAATAATCGGCTTATGATTGCCGTAGTAAAGATGACCAAGTAACCAAGCTGTTGCCCACTCGCTGAGAGTTCCGGTACCTCCTTGGAAAATAATAAAGGCATCAGCTCGATCAATCAAACCAAACATTCGTTCAATATAGTTTGCAGTTTTGATTTCCTTATCAACATTATTTTGGCTATATCGACCTTCAAACTCAGGCATGTCCACGGGATAGAAAGTAACCGCCAACGTTTCGCCCCCAGCTGACTCTGCTCCCTCTGTTGCAGCCGCCATAACGCCAGGTCCTCCTCCATTAATGACAACTTTATCGTGGTAAGCAAGATAACGAGCCACTCCAAATGCTTCTTGATAGAGCGGATGATTACGATCAATATCGGCACTGCCAAATAAAGCAACATACTTAATGCCACAGTGGACTTTAACTTCGGGGATTTTGATTTGTTTTTTCATTTGGGCAGGTACAATGAGACTCAGACTCTTTGTCCGTTCTCATCATAGCGAATTTTTTCTGACTCTTCAGCGTGCTTTCTCAACAATAGCGAAAAACTCATCAAGTGTGGCACTTGGCTGCTCAGACTTCCAGAGAGCACTACCAACACAAGCGGCTTGAATACCTTCTTGTGCCAACTTATTGATATTTGTCAGCTTGACTCCACCATCCACAATCACTGGGAGAGAGGCAGCCTTGGGATGCGCTTGACGAAGTTCTTTGAGCTTATGGAAGACAGTTGGGTTAAACGTCTGCTCCTGGGCTCCTGCCTCAACGCCTAACAACATCACTGCATCTAGCTCTTCCCAACTTTCTGGATCAATAGCCTCGATGGGGGTATAGAGATCTAGTGCCAGCGCAGCTTCCCAACCATTTCGACGCACTTCGTGTAAAAAGTCTTGTTGATGACTCATTCTTTCAACTTGACCAATTACTCGCTTAATAGGCAAGTACTCATGAACTGCTTCACACTCAAAAACGGTGTCCATCGGCTCTTCTACCATCAAGTGGAGATCAATATTAAGGTCATCAAACTCAACGACTGTTAAATCAAGCGGCGAGAGAGTGATATTGTCTACAAACTGTCCGTCGATAATGTCAACGTGAAGGCGATCGATGTGCTGATTTTTTTTAATCGACTCTAACTGTTCGACAAATGTAGCCATCGAGTCTGTCAAGATACTGGGATAAATATTCATACTTATTCTTTCTACTCTCGTTGTTTAATCTGCTCAATTCTTCGAAGGTGCCTCGGTTCATCACTAACTTCAGTAGCGATGAAAGTCGTGATAAGTTCTTTTGCCACTTCCTCCGAAATATAGTCTGCGGCTAACGCTAAGATATTCATCTCATCGTCGTGGCGAGCAGACTCGACCTGTTCGGTAGTGTACCCCAGTCCACAGCGAATACCAGCAACTTTGTTCGCTGCAATGGCTGCGCCAACGCCAGATCCACAGAGAAGGACTCCCAATGTTTTTTCTTCTGTAGAAACCAAAGCGTCTGCGAGTGCAAAGCTAATCACGGGATAGTCATCTTCAGGGTCAAGCTCTGTATTGCCAACGTCAATTACTTGATGTCCTTGCTCGATCAACCAAGGTTTAATCTTCTCTTTCAGATGGAAACCACGGTGATCAGCACCGAGTAAAATAGTCATAACTAAGAATAAACCACACTACTCATTAAAACGGAAGGAAGTAAAGATATCTCGCAGCTCGGTCCAATCGTCAGTCTGTTGATATGTTTCTGTCGTCAGATCTACATTCCGGAACCAGACAGTAATAGTTACCGCTGTGTAGGAATTTGGGAAGGCAAAGTAGACACGCGCTGGAGTATCTGGGACGACCACCATCTCGGTTGGGTAACTGCCAATCTTTAAGTCAGCCGGACCTGAAGTATACTTCGCTCCAGACATTTGATCGGTGGTTATATTTTGACGAGTACGAGCCTCAAACTCAGTATCGGAAGCAGCAGTTTGTTCTACAGTCAGCTGCACGTTTAAGGCAGGTTGTTCACCAAGAAAATCTTGGAATAGCTGAGTAGTTCCAGGGTTCCCTTCTGCTGTGTAACGACCATACTTCGCCACTCCACCATTTTGCTCTGCAAACTCCTCTATCGCAGTAGTGGAGTAATTAGAAAGACTGTGGACACCAGTAACTGCGGTTTCTTCGTCATAGAAAACGGTGCTCCAACTTCCAGGATAGGAAAAAGAGTATCCATACGTTGAACTGGTATATGTTGGCCAATTAGTAGAAACTGCCGAGGTATTTTCAACGGTTTCGGTGGAGGTAGTTCCAGGTGTTTCGTTTGCGAGTGACTCACTGCTCGGTGACGACAGAGGCCGGAGGTAGTGATACACTCCCCAGCCAAAAAATGCACCGACGAGTAGCACGATAATAACTAACACCATTACCCCTGGAAGGGGAACATGCTGATTACTTTCTGGTGGGACGGGAGAGGTATTTTCCATCTTAAAATCCTAGCTCTGCTCGTGCTTCTTCATCCATCATATCAGAGACCCAAGGTGGATCAAATGTAAGATCAACCTTTACATCCATATCGGAGTGCAAACCTGGCAATCCATAGAGCGAGTCTTTGACCATATGATCGAACACTGCTGCCAAGGGACAGCCGGGAGTAGTTAAGGTCATTCTAATTTTAATGACACAAGCTTCTGGACTATCAGCTTTAGGCTCCACCTCTACTTTATAAATCAACCCCAGCTTGACAATACTAATCCCTAACTCGGGATCAATTACCTGATCTAAACGTTGGTAAACATCTTCAACTGTAGCGTGCATATAAGGCGTAGTATACAAAACCCCTCCCACAAAAGCGGGAGGGGCTCGAATTCGTCGATAGACTGAAGATTACTTTTTGTCAGCTCTCTTCAAAACTGGCATACCGGTACGAGTGGTCTCGACAACTTGGTATCCAGCAGGGACTGCTTCCAATGCCATCTTGTCGCGAACATCGCGAGCAAAGAAGTAAATGGTCTGCTTGCGACCGTTCTTGAGGGTGACCTCACGGGTGTGCAAGTAGTAGGTTTGCCCCTTTTTGTTGGTGTAGCTATAGGCATTTGCCATTGCTGCTCCTTTTTCCGCTGTGTGCGGTCTACATATACTAATGTATAAGTGTTTCTAGCCTATCACACTCGAGGAACTTATCAAGAAGATCTTCTGAGTGTAACTGTTACTTATCTTTGAATCGTTCCTCTCAACTGGACTTCCTCGAGTTGATCGTCATTATTTGTCTCCTTGGTGACGATTACTTCAAACGGAAGTGTATCCTCCGGAACTGCTCCCCAACCTACATATCCGCCTTTGCCGGCTTCTAAAACAAAGGCTTTTTGACGGTCTTCACTATCAGCATCTTTCAACCATACTTGGTAGAGCTCACCAGCTTTAGGAGCAGGTAAAGCTGCACTAATAGTGAAGGCAACCTTGCCGTCGGCAATTTCGTAACGAACTTGTCCAACACCTTCAGCATCACCAGTTAAGTTTACAGAAGGTACGTCTTGAGCACCTGTTACTTTCAGTTTATCTAACTGCTCAGAACTTAACTCTTCAATCTCTACACCTTCTCCAAAGTCGGAGATCTGACCAGTGGGGCGAGCGGTTTGGGAGGTATACCACCGATAACCAAGGAAGACGACGATTGCTAAAGCAAGAGCCGGGAAGATAAATGGGATGTATTTTTTCATGTGCCCCCTAGAACAACAAACTATTTAGATAGGGCTGACTCAACAGTTGAAAGCAACTGTGGGGCAGAAGTCAGCTGACCGTTTACAAAGAAAGTGGGAGTGCCATCTACGCCTGCCCGATTCCCATCTGTGACATCTGCGGCGACGACATCTTTGATCTCTTTTGATTCCATTTTCTTCTGAAACTCAGTTTTGTCAATTGCGAGTTTCTCGGCGTATTCATCAAGTTTCGCCTTAAATTCGGCATCATTTAACTCAGACCATGTGTTCTGTTCAGCAAAGAGCAGATCATGGAACTCCCAGAACTTTTCAGAACTTCGGGCAGCTTCGGCGGCTTCGGCAGCGCGCTGTGCATTAAAGTGAATAGTCACCAAAGGGAAGTGTCGGTAAACAAAGCGAACGTCATTGGGGTACTTTTCTAAAATCTGCTTCACAAGTGGCTGGGCAGCTCGACAGGATGGACATTGAAAGTCACTAAACTCTACGATGGTGACTTTGGCGTTCTCTGGACCTGTTGCGGGTCGATCTTGGCCAAGTACCATTGTCGTATCAACAACTGTAGGCGTTTCTGGACGAGAGAAAACGAAAGCAAGTCCCACCACCAAAATCAGAGTGCCTAGTAGCGTACCTAATAAAAGTGGGACATTTTTCATACGTTCCTCTTTATATCAAAACAATGTATTTATGTTTTATTTTTAAACAGGTGGCCAAACTTGCTCACCCGTTTCGTTATCAGTCACAATAATTGCAGCAGTTGGACAGCTTTGGGCTGCCAATAACTTCATTTCATCGTCATTTCCATCTTGAGAAATGACTCTAGCTAAGTTCTCTTCATCAAGCTCAAAAACTTTAGGAGCAATGGCAACGCAACTGGCAGCACTAATGCACTTGGAACGCTCAACAGTGACAGTGTACTTACCAATCTTTTTCTCGGTCACAGCACCAGTTAATGTCTGCGGTGGTTGCTGTGGAGCGGACTGAGGTGGCTTAGGTGCTTGGCTTGAAGTCATGACTGTATCCTAACCGCGCTTCTCGCGGAGATCAAGATTAGTAAAATTTTTCATGGAAGATCTTACTTTCCGGCACCCCTCTTTTGATCAGGACGGCAATAGTATCGAGGATCATCTGTTGGTTACCACAAACATAGTACTCAGCAGTAACGTCTACATCATGAACGAGCAGACAGTCGGTAACTCGGCCATGACAGAGTGGCCACCCATCTCCTGCCCGAGAAATTGTCGGATGGAAGACCACATTTGAATGATCTGAAACTAAGTCCCGTAGGTCATTTACCCAGCACAGGTCAGCTTCGTGACGAAGCCCCCAGTACAGTGTCATCTGTCTTTGACCAGCAAACTTTTGCAGTTGGTCATACAACATGCTTCGTAAGGGAGCTACACCGGACCCTGATGCCACAAAGACAAGTGGCACGGCAGGATCGCTTGATTGCACCACAAACTGTCCCATCGGAGCTAGCATTGAAACAGTGTCACCAAAGTTGAGTCGATCTAAGTACTGCACGCCCAGGCCATTGGGCTCAACATCAACGAATAAGCTAAAGCCATGATCATTATCAGGTGTACTGACAATGGAGTAAGAACGCCGATGTCCAGCTGGGTCTACTGCCATCGAGACATATTGGCCAGCTTGAAAGTTCATTTTATTTGGCTGGACGAGCTCAAAGTGATACTCAGTAAACTTAGGATTATGAACAAAACGATCAGCTAACTTAGCGGTAAAGACTTGAGGAGGATTTAACATAACAGAGCTGATTGTACCTTTAAAGACGGAGCGTGAGTACTCAAAATAAAAGAAGTTACTAAGAATTAGCTGAGTGTGGAGCCGTCTCTACCCCTTTAGCCCAGTCCTTCCCAAACCATAAACCAATGGCTAACTTGGCAATCGCTCCATACTCAGTAGTGCGATTAACGAACTCCTTCGTGACGATTCCAATCATACCTTGCTTTTTACGAACGTCTGCTACTCCGGTCAGCTGTGAGACAACTGGCCCCATCTCTCCACCATTCAGGATGGGTCGAGCAATTATCTCAGGCACTTTCATCCGCGCCCCATTTGCCGTGAACGTACTTCCGGAAGGATCGATGACTGCTGCCCAGACCGTAGACCATAACTCGTTATTTCTAGACGTTACCCCTCCCTCCAGACCAACTCCTAGTGCTTCCACTACTTCAGGATGTTCAACTTGCCCAGCTTGCAACGCTGCCATGGCTCTATTCAGCGCTCCTCGTTCTGTTTCTTCATCTGTCAGTGGTTGAGCAGAAACTTGACTTTCAACTTCGTAACCAAAAACCTTGGCTTTGGGCCAGTGCTCACTGACCGCAGTTCGTACTGCTTCCAACTTAACCGGATTTGTAGAACCAACGAAAAAGTGCATGACTCTCCTTTTATGCGACCTGGTCTTGATTGGCAGAGATAGCTTTTTGAAAAGCAACCAAAGCCAATGATAGACACTTCTCTCTCCCCGGAGAGATTTGATCCAAACCAATCATTACTTTGAGATCTTCGATGGTGTATGCGGCCAACTGGGGCAAGGTCTTGCCCTTTATTTCTTCAGACAAGAAGCTGGCTAGTGCCATACTAATGGCACAGCCCACACCCTCCCACCGTACTTCTGTAATCAAGTGATTTAAAGGATCAAGCTGAAGATAAACAGTCACTTGGTCACCACATGAAGAGTTACTCTCACTCTGTTGAAAGTCGGCATTGGTAAGCGTTCCCTTATTTTTTGGATGTGCGTACTCTTCAAGGATAGTCTCTTGATAAAGATCATCAATCATTTATGAAAAATCCGTTTCACTTTCTCTAAGGCAGTGATCAGTACATCTAGCTCTTCAACCGTGTTATACACTTGGAAGCTGACACGAACGGTAGCGGGCCAACCGAACTTGCGGTGCAGTGGCATCGTACAGTGATGTCCCGTACGAACCGCAACCCCCTCTGAATCTAAAATCTGTCCAACATCGTGTGCATGAACTCCTTTATATAAGAAAGTCACTGCTCCTACTCGCTCGGAAAGTTGCGCTGGATCGGTAATACCAACCACTTCAACTTCATCAACTGTGTCTAGTTTTTCTACAGCGGCACGGACTAATACCTGATCGTAAACTGCCACGTCCTTCATACCTAATCTACTTAAGTACTCACAGGCAGCTGCCCAACCCACCAAACCAGCCACATCTGGCGTTCCAGCTGTAAAACGATCTTCCATGTCATCGGCAAAGCTAGCTTCATCTAGACGAACTTCGTTAATCATCCCTCCACCAAAAAGGAATGGAGACATTTGGGAGAGTAGCTCTTTCTTGGCCAGTAATCCCCCGATACCCATCGGGCCTAACATCTTGTGAGCTGAAACGGCATAAAAGTCAAAAGGGCTGTCGTTAAAGTTTATAGGTAGGTGCGGAGCAGCTTGGGCCCCGTCAATAACTACCTTGGCAGCGGGATGTTTTGCTTTGACCTGTTCTGCCATCTGTTCAACTGGATTCTTGGTTCCTAGAGTATTTGAAACATGACTACAAACAAAGATTGAGATGTCATTATCGTGAACCAACCGTTTGAATACTTCTAGATCTAATTGACCATGCTGAGTGATGGGAACATGTAAAAGTTTTAGTTTTTTTCTTTTAGCCAGTTCTTGCCAGGGAACTAAGTTACTATGATGCTCGAGTTCAGTAGCTAAGATCACCTGTCCCTCTTGAATGTGCTGCTCAGCCCAGCTGTAGACAACCTGATTCAGCGCTTCGGTAGTGTTGCGCACCACAATTAGCTCCTCCGGCTTAGCCCCAAAAAAAGCGGTAATAGTGCGTCGGCTTTGATGGAAAAGTTGAGTACTTTCGTCTCCTAAGAGATGAACTCCCCGGTGTACATTGGCATTGTGCTGCTGATAGTACTGGCTAATCACATCAATGACTTGCCGTGGCTTTTGTGACGTTGCACCATTATCTAGATATACGAGCGGTTTATCGTGTACGAGACGATGCAGAATTGGAAAGTCTTGACGGAGTGACGCAACAGAAAACATGATCAGATTATACTCGGACTCGAGCAGAGGATGTCGTTCACTCCACTTGAGACTGTTCTTCTAAAAAACCCTCAATAATGAGATTCTCGGCAACTTCAGGTGACAAACCACGGCTTCGCAAGTAGAACAAGTGCTCTTCAGGAACCCGGCTCACACTGGCGGCGTGGGAACACTTTACATCATCGCTCAGGATCTCGAGCTCAGGAACGGCTTCAGCCTTGGCTTGATCAGACAAGAGCAAGATACGCTCTTCTAAGAAAGACTGCACATCAGGGCAGTTAGGCTCGATAATAATTCGACCAAAGAATCGCAACTCTGCTTGATCAAAAGCGACTCCTTTTAAGGTAGTTTGCGCGGTCGTATGAGGTGCTTTGTGAACCACGTAGATCTCGATATTCGCATCTTGCTTTCCACGTAACAAAAAACGACCAGAGATGTCAGCGTGCGCTCCAGGTCCAGCTAACTCGATGGTGTACTTGCCAGGTTGATCAATGGTGACGGCCTGCGTTTGATTAGCTGGCACTGTAACAGTTACTTCAGTCATGGTAAGCGATTATCTCACACCTACTCACTAGAGGTTGGTGCTGGTGCTCAAGAAGACGATGATATCTTTGGGCATCAGGTTGTTCATTGGCCAAAGGAAGACAGTGGTGAAGTTCTGGAAAGTATAGAAGTTCAGTAAGATGACGCGAATACCCATCCAGACTGACGCACAGCACAAAAAGATTAGAAAGTTCATTTCGACTGTCTCAACTTGAACTCTATTGAGCTTTAACACTATCGAGACGACACTTGAGAGGAAAAGAGCAAGGAAAAGGTTGATGACAAGGAAAAAAAGAATCGCAATACCAAAGGATAAAATGGGCATGTACTTATCCTATACTGCCCTCCATCTCATGATCAATAAGACGATTCATCTCCACCGCGTATTCGAGCGGAAGCTTCTTTATAACATCATCAATAAAGCCATTCACAATCATCTTACGGGCGGTCTCTTCATTGAGTCCCCGGCTCATCAAGTAAAAAAGTTGCTCTTCGCCAATTTTGGAGACGGTAGCTTCGTGCTGAATCTGTACTCGCGAGTTCATGATCCGATCAGTAGGATACGTGTCAGATCTGGACTCAGGATCGAGAAGCAGTGCATCACAGATAACTGTGTTTTTACTGTTTTCGGCCGCGGGCGTTACGTGGACTAAGCCGCGATAGCTTGTCCGGCCACCATTCTTACTAATTGATTTGGAGATGATTGTGGAGCTGGTATAAGGAGCCAAGTGGATCGCCTTAGCGCCAGTGTCTTGATGCTGACCGGCTCCAGCGAGTGCCATTGACAGGACCTCTCCCCGTGCACCTTTGCCAGCTAAGAGGAAACCCGGGTACTTCATTGTTAACTTACTGCCCATATTAAAGTCAGTCCAGACCATCTCACCTTCCGCTTCTACCTTGGCGCGCTTGGTGACTAAGTTATAGATATTTTTGTACCAATTCTGGACAGTGGTGTACTGACAACGTGCACCTTTTTTCACAAAGATCTCCACTACTGCGGAGTGCAGACTTGAGGAAGAAAACGATGGAGCAGTACAGCCTTCGACGTAATGAACACTCGCACCTTCATCCACAATAATGAGGGTTCGCTCGAACTGACCCGCGTTGGCAGCGTTAATTCGGAAGTAAGTTTGCAGTGGTAACTTGACGTGGACTCCTTTTGGTACGTAGACAAACGAGCCACCCGACCAAACCGCAGTATTGAGCGCAGCAAACTTGTTATCACCTGATGGAATTAACTTGCCAAAGTACTCTTTAACTAGCTCAGGATACTGAGCTAGTCCCTCATCCATAGACAAGAAAATGACTCCATCTTTAGCCCAGACATTTTTAAGTGAGCCATACACCACTTCAGAGTCATACTGCATCTTTACGCCTGCCAAATACTTCCGCTCTGCTTCCGGAATACCTAAACGATCAAAGGTCGTTTTGATCTCATCGGGAACATCTTCCCATTTTTTAGACGCTTGATCAGTAGGTCGGAGGTAGTAGTGAATCTGGTCGTAGTCAATGGCAGACAGATCACCACCCCAAGTAGGTGTCGGTTTACTTAAGAAGTGATGAAAGCCTTCCAGCCGTTTCTGCAACATCCATTCTGGCTCACTTTTAATATGGGAGATTTCCTCTACTACTCCTTGGCGTAAACCGGGCTTTAAGATGTGCGAGTACTTTTCGGTAGAAAAGGCGAAGCCGTGTTGATAGTGCTCATCTTTAAGTGAGTCATCAAGCTCGCTGGCGTGTTTGGCTGCAAAACGGGACATAATGCTGGCTTAGCTCTCAAGCTTTTCAAACCCTTCGGCTTCGAGTTGAGCGGCAAGTTCTTTATCACCACTTTTCACGATCTTGCCTGCTTTCATGACGTGAACAAAATCTGGTTTTAAGTACTTTAAGATACGCTGGTAGTGAGTGATTACCACAATTCCAGTGTTGTACTTTCGACGAATCTTTTCTACCCCTTCAGCCACCGCTTTAATGGCGTCGACGTCAAGTCCAGAATCGGTTTCATCTAGAATGGCATACTTAGGTTCCAACACAGCCATCTGGAGGATCTCCACTCGCTTCTTCTCACCACCACTAAAGCCTTCATTAAGGCCGCGTTTTAATAACTCCGGATTAACTTTGAGCTCTTTGGCTAAACCTTCCAGGTGGCGCCGAAACTCAATCACCTTGGCAAACAATTTTTGGGGTTGGTTAACAAAACGAGCGTTGTACGCAAGGCGTAAAAAGTTTTGAACTTTGACACCTGGGACTTCTACAGGATATTGGAAAGCCAAGAACAAACCCTCAGCAGCGCGCTCATCAGGTGACTTCTCCAAGATATCTTCACCATCAAGTAAAAACTCAGTTTTATTCTTTTTGGGCTCTTCTACTTCGTAAAAAGGATGACCAGCTAAAGTGTATGCGAGGGTTGATTTGCCTGAACCGTTCGGTCCCATAATCGCATGAATCTCACCAGGTTTTACCACTAAGTCTACTCCGCGCAGAATAGGGGTATGTTCTTCCGTTTGTTGATTCACTACGGAGACGTGCAGATTTTTCAACGTAAGTTGGGCGTTTTTCTTCGACATGTGCATCCTTTGGAGTACGGGGTATTTTACCCTACATTACCGACTTCATCTTCTCCAGATGATCAGCTGCTCGAAAACTATGCGCAATTTCCTGACGAATGTTGTCAGCAATCTCGGCCGTTTCTAACTCTTCAGCAGAAAACCAGTTAATTCCGAGTGTCTCTTCGGCATTAAACTGTAAGTCTACTCCGGCGACTGGTTGAACTAAAAACAAGAAGTTAACGTGTTGTTCACAGCCATTGCTCCAAGTTTTGTCAGTCGACTCTTTATCTTGTAACCGACCCCAATAGTTCTCTTTGGAGATCCAGTGTAGGTTGGTAGAGATAGGGTTAGGCAGAAACTCAGTTGTTGTCTCATCGTAAAGGCCAACTACGTCTACGGCTTTGACTCTAATCCCAGTCTCCTCAAAAAACTCTCGCTCGGCAGCTTGGTGAGGGAGCTCGTTAGGTTCAATGTGTCCGCCGGGGTTTAACCACAGTCCAAGCTTTTTATGTTTAATCAGCAGAACTTTTCCTTCGACAATTAAAACTCCAGCTGCGGTGTAACAGACTTTTGCTTGAAAATGTTGCAGATTGGCCATGTGCTGATTTTACACCAGGACTTACAGTAAGCTCATCTGTGTCCCGGCGCTGACTTTAGGGGTGAAAGTAAAGTCCACTGGGCACTCCACTAAACGATTCCACTTGTTCTTGAACTTGACTTTACCAGTCCGTAAACCATAGTCGTACAGATCTCTCGTTACAGCCACGTCTTCTAAACAGTACTTGGATAACTCTTCCCACTGTTTTGCCTTGAAGTACTTAATCGCATCTAAACCATCACCAATCTTGCCATGGCCAAGAGTTTCTTTAGCTACGGCATCCAGACCAATTCGGTGTCCGGCACTTTTCTTAATCCGAGCCATCAAATCTAAGGAGGGTACGTCTTCCACTCGCCCACTGTAGTAGGGCACCAGCGTTTGCAGATCGAAGCCATCGCTATTGAAACCAACCACGACATCTGCAGATTCGAGAATTGGGAAAAACTTATCTAGGTCTTGTTCAAAGAAGCCCATCATCTCTCCTTTGCCAGTAAACCCTTCCCGAACACAAACTCCGACAAACGAAATCTTCAGTCGATCGGGAAAGTACCCGCCGACCTCATCAAACGTTTGTTGAGTTTCAACGTCAAAGATAACTTGTCGCATTATTGAGTTGCGTGGAGGTAACGACGCTCGACTTCCGCCCAGTTTACGATGCCCCAAACCGCTTTAATATACTCTGGTCGACGATTCTGGTAATGCAAGTAGTAGGCATGCTCCCAGACATCTAAACCAAAAATTGGTGTTTGCTTGTTAATGAGTGGCGAATCTTGATTTGCGGTAGAGACAACCTCTAGAGATTTATCCGAGTTGACTACCAGCCATGCCCAACCAGACCCAAAGCGGTTGGTAGCTGCTTCAGTAAACTTCTCTACGAGAGAGTCAAAACTGCCAAAGTTTTTCTCGATAGCGGTAAGTAACTTACCCCCTGGTTCACCTGATCCATCAGGAGAAAGCACCGTCCAGAATAAGGAGTGATTTGCATGTCCACCACCATGGTTTTGGACTGCTGTTTTAATCTCAGCTGGAACTTTATCCATCTGTTGCAATAGCTCTTCCACACTTAACTTTTGAAGGTCAGGATACTTTTCAGTTGCTGCGTTCAGCTTATCCACATAGGTTTGATGATGCTTAGTGTAGTGAATCTCCATTGTCTTGGCATCAATCACTGGTTCTAAAGCAGTATAGGAGTACGGTAACTCAGGAAGAGTGTACATAAGATCCTTTCTGTTCTCGATCAAAAACGGTCAAGAATGTCGTGGGCAGTATGAGATCAATGTAACAAAGCCGTGTTTGAGTAGCAAGGTGAAGTTGTATGAAAAGTGTAAGTTGAGAGGAGCTATATATGAGGTGAAAGGGGTGATGGGTCACAGAGACAAGCTCCGTGACCCATCGGCAAGCGAAGAGGTTAATCGGGGATGAGGTAGTAGGTGTCATCGCGCCCATCGGGCGTCCAACCCACTTTTCCGTTGTAGGTAACGCGCCACCACCGCATCCCACCATTGCAGAGCGGGCCACGGACGATGGTAATGTCGGCGCTGCGGGGGATGATAGCGACGCTTTCGGAATTGCCGTTAGCGTACGTGTACAACACGTTGGGGCTATCGTCGTCAGCATTGATGTGTGCCGTATCACCGATTTCCAGTTGAACTGGAGGGGCGTCGGCACAACGCGGCTGGTTCGTGGTCGCCGTCGGCGTAGCCGTGACTACCGGACGCGGGGTGGTTATCACCCGCGGTGTAGAAGTGGCAGCCGGGCTGGTGGCTACGGGTTCAATCCAGTTGACCCCATCTTCACCATCAGCCGTCCAGCCGGTGAGACTACCGTAGCGAACTCTCCACCACCGAAGGCCCTCGTTACAACGTGGGCCGCCAGTAATCTCTATCTCTGCGCCCGGAGGCATCAAAGCTAAGATATCGGCGATGGTATTGGGAAGACGACGGAGGCGATTTGACAACGGCGGGTCTTCGGTCACCCTAGCCGCGTCACCAACTTCAACTATGGCTGTAGGTGCGTTCTCGCACCCTTCGTTACCCGCAAAGGCGGGCGTGATGGACTGTGCGAACGCCAGCAACATCACGATGAACAACAGCGGCTTTACAAGCCTCATTCGAAACCTCTTTACTTGTTAAATCGGACAGATGAGCATCGGGTAGTCGCAAAGACTACTTTTATCTCATATCTTCATTATATACTATAGGCCTAAAATGAAAAGATTTCTTGATAAGAAACATGCTCAAAACACATCGAGTAAAAGAGCATTTGAGTATAAAATTACCCCAATTTTAGCGTCAGATTTGAAACAGTGATGAGTTTCTCCTCACTCAACTTCTGGACGAGCTTCATCAGTCGCGACTGATCACTTAAACCAAACTCTTTTTCCATCCGTTCAGCAAGAAGAAGATGAGTAACCGGTCCTTGTCTGAGAATGTCCATAATCCTGCCTCGAAAGTAGCGATCAGTATTCTCGAAACGAATCATCTTTTTCTGACTTTTTTCCTGTGAACGCAGCTGCACTGCCAAGTACTCACGATAGGTTTGATATCCCGCTTGTACAGCTTCTTTTTGTGCTAAACAGTACCGTCGTGCCGGACAGTTTTCACACCGAGGTGCTTTCGCCGTACAAACAAGAGCGCCGAAGTCCATGATGAGTTGGTTCCAGGGATCAGCTTGATCAGCCGGTAAAACTGAGTCTGCAAAAGCAAACCACTCCTTTTCACTGGGAATTGGGGCTGCGGCCGCTTCTTTTCCTTCTGCCAGGCGGCGCAAAACTCGTTTGACGTTAGTATCCACCACTGCTACCTGCAGTCCAAAAGCAAAAGACATGATCGCTCGAGCTGTGTACTTCCCAATTCCAGGTAGCTTGAGAAGTTCCTCTTCTGTTTGCGGCCACTTTCCTGATCGTTCTTCGATCTGCTGCGCCAACAGCCAGAGAAAGCGTGCCCGGCGGTTGTAGCCAAGTCCTTGCCAAAAAATTAAGACTTCCGCCAGTGGGGTTTGAGCAAGTTCACTGGTTGTCGGCCAGCGTTTCATCCAGGCTAAGTACTTCGGTAGTACCCGGTCAACTTGGGTCTGCTGAAGCATTAACTCTGCCACTACTACCCGATAGGGATCTCGATGTAAGTGAGGCGCCAGATACTCAGCGAAAGCATGATCACGAACTTCTAGGAGAGTTGCATCAGCAGCCAGTTGTTGTGAGGGCAACTGAGACTGTGTGGTGTGTTGCTTTTGACGCCACGGTAAGATACGGCCATCTCGTCGCCACCAACGTAGAAGGGTCTGCTGTAACTCGCTAAGTGGAAAGGTTGTCTTCATACAAGTACAATGAACAGCTATAACGATGCCGAGCATACTTGTCAAACGGTCTAGTGCAGCCGATAACCTTCTACTTTTTCTAGTAACCGCAGCTTCGTCGGTTCTTTTGACTCGACTTTATCTCTATCTTTTTAACTACCCCCAGATTGGAAATGGCGTTTTTCATAT
Organism: Patescibacteria group bacterium UBA924; assembly: GCA_002293725.1. Taxonomy (GTDB): domain Bacteria; phylum Patescibacteriota; class Microgenomatia; order UBA1400; family PJMF01; genus UBA924. Next base: position 8,415 of record DBDU01000018.1, on the reverse strand, counting down.
TGCTCATGCTGTCATTGGTGGAATCTTGCTGACTATTAGCGTTCTGTTGCTGTTAGCTTTTCATGGACGACGAGTTCGCCAACTATCGGCATTCATTGCTGGTTGGGGTTTTGGGCTCTTTATCGATGAAATTGGCAAGTTTATCACTAGGGATAATAACTATTTTTATCAACCCGCACCAGTAATTATTTACTTAAGTTTTATCACCGTCTTTTTCATTTATCGCCGTTTCGAACGTTATACACCAAAAGATCCCCAAGAGCTGTCTTTTGATATTGTCGAACAGCTGGAGACTCTCGCCGATAATCAATTCTTTCATCAAAACCGGACAGCAGTGGAACAGATTGCGAACAAGTTACTTCATACTAAGGGCTCAAACTATAAAGACTTTGGACAAGGAGTTCTGCAGCTACTCCGTGTTATTCCCGTTCAAGAGAATCCCAAACCTAATCGCATCTACTCTCGAGTACGTAGCTCTTGGCAATGGTTCGATGTCTACACAGCCGAACGCAAGCCCGTCTTCTATGCGTTGGTGGCAATTTTCTTGGTGTACATCGGTTTAACTTTCTGGACGATGTCTGCTTTCTTTTATCGATTAGCTGTTAATCCTTTTAGCCCAATCCACTTTGGCTTCGACTCACGCAGTGAGTGGTTTGTGTATGTGGCAGAGTTAATTTCACAAAGTATTTCTGCCCTGTGGATGTGCCAAGGTTTCTATCAACTCATTCACCGACAGAGAGTAAAAGCGCTCCAACTATTTAAAAACGCTTTGGCTGTGAATATCTTAATTACCCACGTCTTCGCGTTCTATATTGAGCAGTTTTCCGCCGCAATTAGCCTCTGTGTGATGTTGGTTTTGTTTGTCATTGTTGAAAATATCTTGGAAGAGGATGAAAGCGAGTAGTCGCTACTGGCTAAGAGAGAATAAAGTCTACTACTCCAGCGGCCATTTGGGGTGTTCTGATCGTTGGTGAGACGTAAGAAACAGTATTCACAATGCCATAGACTGGAAAGTAACTCCACATATCATTAAAGAATGGCTTGAGCTTAATTTCCCGTCCCTCTCTCTTTGCGGCAACTTGTACGTCCCGAGCCAGATGCGTCGTTCCAGAATCTACACCGACAATTGTCTTAGCACGTAAGTATTGAGAAGCTAAGTCGTAGAGGCTTCCCTGAATAATCTCTATATCTAAGCCAACTTGGCGAGCCAAGATAATTACATCCCGACAGTAACGAGGGTGAGAGACGCCCATCACAATTCCCACTTTTTTGTCTTTCGGTAGACGTGCAAAAACAGCTCGCCACACAAAAAGATCTAGCGACTTTTCGGATCGGTAGTCATACATATCGGGCATCTCTTTGGCATCAGGAACAAGCAGATAATCCAGATCCTGAGGTATGGCTGCAACTTGTTCTGGTGTTGGCGAGAACAGAGATGTTTCTTCAATTTCGGATGCCTGAACAGGAACACCTAATGCCTGCATAATGAAGCCAGCGGTGTAGTCCGACAGGTTCACTTCTGATTGTGAGAAAGTTGATGGCTTGAATATATCTGGGATGCTCTCACCGCTACCTTCTTCTGGTGTCGTAAAGTCTTCGAGTTGAATAGCTTGTTGACGTTCTTCTTTTTCCTTAATTGCTTGTAGAGTCGCAGCTTGATCTCCTTCTACCCATCTATCGACATCATGAATATTGCCACCCCCTGCCATATACCGCAGAACAAATGTTTTAGGATCCGTGATCAGCTGATCAGGAATACGAGAGACAAGCTCTAAGTTGGGATACAGACGTTGAATATCAGGCGCAAATGGGAGAAGCACATCTTGGACTTGGCAGACCACTTTTTTATCTGTTTTTTTTGCCAAATGAATGGCGTAGCGCATCTCCATAAAGGTGTCACCTAAACCCCATAGGCCCGCTGGGATTGCGACAACTTCCGCTGCCGCAAACTCCTTGGCGGCTGTATGAATACGTTGTTCCTTTTTGGAGGAGTAGTTAAAGAAGTGCGGTAAGTTATCGAACCACTGGGACTCAGGTAAAACTAGCTTTAATTCAAGATGGTTGAGAGAATGTTGTTCTTCTGGCTGCTCGCCTTCAGGCGGTTTACTTCTTTGTTCATTTTCGTTCATGTCTGTGTCATGCTGCCGCTTCAGTTAAGGCAATCAGCTCCTTCACCCGTTCTATAGCCGTCGTCTGCAAAAACTGCTGAACTTGTTCTAAATCTAACTTCCCTTCTGCATCTTTCTTCTCGCCAATCTCTTGCCAAACAGAGCGGCCAGCTGCAAATCCTTTAGCTCCGTTTTCTAACGAAACATTCAGGGCTTCTTTAAACTGGTCGTATGACATTCCCCGCGAGAGTAAGATCCAGGGCACATCTAGTTCTGCTGTCAAAGTAGCACATGCTAAAGCGTCTCCAGGGTACTGAATTTTGAGAATGTCACAGTGTGCTTGAAACTCCTGACAAGTTTGGAGTTGAGCTTCTTGAAACTCTACTGCCGTTAACTCTACCTTTGAGTTTAACGAAAAAATGACTGGCTCCACTAGGAAGGCTACTCCTTCTTTCCGGCATGACTCGCCTAACTCCATTACTAACTTTCTTTTCTGCTGCGCGTTCGGTTCCTGAGGATTGTAGTACACCAGCAGCTTTGCGACGCCGTAGTTATTTTTAATCCCCTCAACTCCCCAGTTCGGCATTAAGACTGGCATGTCAGTTTTTTCATCGTTATAGCCAGAACTTTCTAAGGTCAAAATTAAGCCACAGCCCTCGGCTTTGTACTCAATTGCTGGGAAGCCGTACTCAGGGTCAACCAACACTCCTGAACAGAGGGGTGAGAACGCTTGCATGAACATTATCTTGAGCTGAGTTAGTGTTTTCTTGCCCACTGCCGTAGTTAAATCTAAGCCCAAGGCAGTGGCGAGTGAGCCTCGATGATCAAAGGGTGCAATGGTATACATCCCCGAAGGGGTCTGAATGGATGAGAGTGTCATGACGATCAGTATACCGATCTCACTACGAAAAAGGCCAGCTGAGTTTCTCAGCCGGCCTCTTTATTTCTAGCTACCAGATAGTGCTTTAGCGGCGAAAGCCACCATCGCGACGTGGAGGGCGACCTCCTCGATCATGGCCACCACGGAATGGTGGGCGACCTGAACGTGAACCGCCACCAAAACCACCTCGACCTCCGCGGTCACCTCTGTCACCACCGCGATCTCCACCACTATTGCGGCGGTTCTCAGCGGCTGCTGACTCTTGTTCAGGTGTTAGCATGGTCAACTTAATCTTGCCATCCTCTTGGATTTCACTGACTCGAACGTGAACAATGTCACCTAACTTGACGATGTCGTTAGCATCATGAACAAACTCAGTTGACATCCCAGAGACATGGAGTAAGCCATCTTTGCCTGGAGTTATATTGACGAAAGCACCATAACTTTCGATACGGTTGACTTCACCGTCAAACTCATCGCCTACTTCTACTTGGCGCATCATGCTACTAATGTAGTTGTAAGCATGATCAAGCTTAGTTTGATCACTAGAACCGATGTTCACTAAACCAACGCCACGCTCAGTGTCTTCATCAACGTCAATCTGAGCACCGGTCATCTCAATAATGGCTTTGATGTTCTTTCCGCCTGGACCAATTAGCTCACCAATTCGATCTTGAGGAATCTCAAGTTGACGAATCTTTGGAGCAAGTGGCGAGAGCTCTTTACGTGGTTCAGGAATGACCTCGAGCATCTTACCCATGATGTGCATTCGGCCAGCTTTAGCTTGCAGAAGTGCTTTTTTCATCACTTCTCCCGGGATACCCTTAATCTTGATATCCATCTGTAAAGCCGTCACACCTTCTGAGGTTCCAGCCACTTTAAAGTCCATATCACCGATGTGGTCTTCTAAGCCTTGAATGTCTGATAAGACAACAAACTTGTCTTGACCGTCGGTCATCAAGCCCATTGCAATACCGGCTACTGGACGTTTGATTGGCACACCAGCTGCCATTAATGACATGGTTGAACCACAGACAGAAGCCTGAGAAGTTGATCCATTGGAGCTAACCACTTCTGAGTTAACTTGGATGGTGTATGGGAACTCTGCTTGAGATGGGATCACTGCAAAGAGAGCTCTCTCAGCTAAAGCTCCATGACCAATTTCACGTCGTTTTGGTGAGCCCACTCGGCCAGACTCTCCTGACGCAAATGGAGGCATGTTGTAGTGGTGAATGTAGAAACGATCTCGCTCGCCATTCATATCCTCTACTAACTGACTCAAAGCTGGAGAACCTAGAGTAGTCACAGAGACAACTTGGGTTGCACCACGTTTAAACATAGCTGAACCATGTGTACCTGGGAAAAGGTCCACTTCTCCCCAGATTTGACGAATCTCATCTGTCTTGCGACCGTCGGGACGAATGCCGTCTTCAACGATCATTCGACGTCCCTCATCAACCATGAGTTCGTGGAAGATACCGCTTAAGACTTTGGCGTTAGCCAGTGGGTTTTCTAAGGCTGCTGCTTTCTCTTCTTCAGAAGCGTCTTCAGCAGGAGCGTGTTTAGCGGCAATCTCTGCGACAAACTCGTCTAAGCCAGTTGGTTTTAAGACACCTTCCAACTTGACCATTTCCTGGACGTTGGCACGATACTTAGCTAGCAGCTCTACCTTGACGTCAGCGAGTGTGTCCTCGGCTTTAGCAGGTACAAGGTCTTGCTTCTCTTTACCGATTTCTTTGCCAATTGCAGCAATCTCTTTGGAAAGCTGTTTGAGCTCAGTCTGAGCTGAGTCAAATGCTTTAAGGATGACATCTTCACTGACTTCTTTAGCACCCGACTCAACCATAACGATGGCATCAGCTGTTCCGGATACGATTAAGTCCATATCCATCTCAGCCCGTTCACTAAAGGTTGGGTTGAAGACGTACTTATCGTCAGCCTTACGGTAACCAACGCGTAAACCAGTAACTGGTCCGTCAAATGGCACGTCAGAAATTTGCAGGGCAACGCCGGTGGCCATTAAGCCAAGCATATCTGCATCATTTTCTTTGTCTGTAGAGAAGACGGTAACGATGATCTGTACTTCGTTCGTCATTCCTTCTGGGAACATCGGACGCATCGTACGGTCAATTACACGACCTTTTAAGATAGAGTCATCGCTGGGACGACCATCGCGCTTCACCCAGCGAGAGCCTTTAATGACTCCGCCTGCAAAGAGCTTTTCCACGTACTCAACTGAGAGTGGGAAGTAGCCAAGGTCTACTTTACGACCCAAAGCTACGGTAGCGAGTACCATTGTTCCGCCGCAAGTTGCGGTGACGGCAGCAGAGGCCTGCTCCGAAAACTTACCGACCTCGATAGTGATAACCTTATCACCTACCTTGAGGTCTTTCTTGTATGTATTGCCATATGTTGGATACGACATACACTCCTTTCACCAAGGGAAGAAATTCGAGTACTCTGGAGAACAAGCGAAGCACATGTGGGGCAGGCGTTCACTGTTTCTCTTGAATCCTCAATTCTCACCTTAGAGATATATTAACTTGACCTTATTCTACCATCTTTTCCCGGAATCTGCCTCGAAAAAGCCCAATCCATATCAACAACATAAATGGCGCGAGCTGGACCATCGTGTAGATGGCTGAAGGTTTCAAGAATGGTTCTGTCAGCTTGTTTAGTACAAAAGTGAACAATGCCTGAGGGTTCTTTAATAACTCAGACTTATTGGTTAGATAAAGCGTGCGAAAGTCTGCATCTCCAGCTTCAATAATCAGCGCTCGAGCTGGATCTTCTTGAACAATCTGATACTCAACGGCAAACTGTTTTCCTTGAGCATCTGGAACTACGGGAAAACCAAAGGGGTGATACCGACTCTCACCAATCTCATGAATTCGATAGCGGGTACTTGCAAGTTGCTGATTTTGATCGTTGTACAAACGGATCTCGACTTCACCTGGTGTCCCACTGGCGTGGGTAACTCCCTCTGTCTTTACTTCCTCCGACCTAACTGAGGTAGTAATCATCCCTAAGTTATTGGCATCACCTAGGAACTCAAAACGCAGCGGCGTGGTTGTTACTTCTAGAGTCGTTGGATTGAGATTAAACCCTAAAGGTTGAGCGCGGTGGGCTACCGACTGTGTGAAGAATGAAGAAAGTGAGCGGTAACCAAAATACACCATCAACAGCAAGCCCAATGACAGTCCAATAACTGCCCAACGAGCTGCCCATAATGAGTACACTGCAAAGACCGCTTTTTCAGTTACTTTTTGTTTCGCTTTGGCAGCCATTTCTAAGGGGATAACTCTTGCTTTTCGAAGTTCGAAATAAGGCGCTTCAATCAGCGTAAATAATAATTTGGAAAGAATAATTGAAACTGTAAATGTTAAAAGAGTGGTTACTAGGCCATCAACTAACGTCGTCGGCTCTCCATTTCGCGTAAACATCTCCACCACGATTGAGTGCAGTAAGTACAAAGAGTAACTGTACTTTCCTAAAGTTACCAGCCACCGTTGTTCTAACCACTTGCCGAAGCTGGATTGAGGAATGAGCGAAACGAAGACGACAAACCCAATTGGGAAGGTCCAAAAAAGCTGAACCCAGGGATGATAAAAGTGTTCTACGTGATCATAAAGCAGTACGCTACTAAAGAGTAAAGCTAGTCCCCCTATAATTGAAATAGGGTGGGTGACGGCAGGCAACATCCGTACCACTTTTTCTTTCCACTCCTCTTTCTTGCGCAAGAGAATAGCCAATGTCATACCAGCAATGAAGTAACTAAACAGATGAATCTGCATAATGCTAAAGCCAAGCACTCTATCACTGACCAACTTGAGTCCGAAGAAAAATGGAAGTAATGAGAGGAGCACCAAAACGCTAAACTTTGTTGAGTTCTTCTTCAATAAAGCCCCGAGCAGTGGCACAATTAAAATTGGATATAACAAGTAAAAAAGTATTTCTGTTATCAAGCTCCAGTACACTCCATCCAATTGAGCGATGTACTGACCAAATGGTAGCGTCAACGTCCCATTTACAAAGGCAGTTGCAATCATCTGTGATGTCTTTGTCCAGTTGGTATAAAACTCAGCCGGTGGAACTCTCAACAGTATGAGTGAGTACCACGCAGCCACTGCAACTTGCAAGCCAAGAAATACCAAAAAGAGCGGCTTACCAATTGAAATTTTTTTATTGAGCGCCACTCCTAATTGCCAAAGCCCTCTAGCCAAGATTCCTACGCCTAAAATGACTCCGACGGACATTACTCCATATCTCCAAGGCTGAACTGCAATCTCAATCAGTTGCGCTTCGGACAAAAAAATCTTGTGACTACGAATAATAGCCAAGCTCACTACCATTACCAAAAAGGGTGGAAAAACACGCGCGTAACGCTTCGCCCAAAACGCAATTGCTGACTTTGGCTGTGGATATAACCAAGTCATCAAGAAACCACTAAGCAGAAATAAAAGGCTTACACCTGTCTTGCCATTTGTTAAAAGAATAGTAATGAAAGGATGGATAACGCTAGGCAGTGAGCTGTACAGAACAGTCAATGGAATGTGATTGAAAATCACCAAAAAGATGGCCAAACCACGGATACCATCTAGAGCAATAAGTCTTTGAGTTTGTGCTTCATTTTGCATCGGCAACTTTGAATTTAAAAATATGAGTCTTCAAACCAACTACACTAGTAGACTCCAACATCTTCACATAGCTCATATCTTTTCGCAAATAGTAGTAGAGGTCTTGACTGATGTGAGTTATTTCAGTCCGTAGTGGCTTTTTGAGCTACAGCAAATTTCAAGATATATGTTTTCCGCTCGATAATAGGCATTGATTGCAACTCATTTAAATATGACAGACTACCTGTAAAGTTATAGTAATCACCTACGAAAGGATCCTCTTCCAAGATATGTAATGCTTTCAGACATTCTTGTTTTATTTCGATCTCGTTCCTTGTTTCATGTGGTTCTTCTGTACATGTGAGGTAAATAATTTTTGGTGAGTACAGCGGACGAATATTATTGTGTTGCCATCCTCGAAAAGAGGTATTAATTTCTACTAAATTTTTACCGGTCAGCTCTTCAAGGGAAAAATAATATGCAGGTTGAACCCATCCGAGATACATATCCTTCATTGACTTATCAATGATCATTACTTCCTCTATTTTTACGTTAGGCTCATTCATCTTCACATCATCTAAAATTAGCTCCACAATTGATGACACACTTTCTCTATCAGAAGGAATGTGTGAGGGCCATGGTAACCAAAAAGTTTTATAGACTGGTATCAGCCAAAAAATAGATATAACTCCTATTTCTAATATAAAAAAAATCCATGAGACTTTTTTACTAAAGAACCAAATGGTGTACGTCACAGCACAGATAAATAGAAAGTAATACGCAGAATAATACCTGTCTCTTATACACATCT